>JAILPR010000134.1 GCA_024699355.1 Lachnospiraceae bacterium | reverse complement strand
AACCGGTTGTTGCAGACCGCCTGATCGCAGAGGTCCTGAAACCTTTTGAGATCCAGATGGAACTAAAAAACATCACCTGTCAGTGTCAGATCCCACAGATGATCATCCGCTGCGATCCAAACTGGACGGTCGAAGCACTGCAGAACATCGTCAAAAATTGCATTGAGCATCTATCCGATGGCGGATGGCTCTCCATTGCCGCAAGCGAAACCAATCTTTATACGGAAGTGGCGATCGAGGATCATGGCTGCGGGATTGCAAAAGAGGACCTGCCGCATATTTTTGAACGATTCTACAAAGGCAAAAATGCGAGGAAAGACAGCGTCGGCATCGGACTTGCCCTGGCCAGGACGATCCTGAACAGCCAACACGGCGAGATCCTGGTGGAAAGTGAGCCCGGCGCCTACACAAAATTTTTCGTGCGCTTTTATAAAACCATCATCTGATGCGCAAGACACAGAAACACGGTCTCGGCCGCGTTCCCGAACCGCAGGCTTGGCCGCATTCCCGGACCGCGGTATTGGCCGCGAAGATGACAAAACTGTAAGATACCTGTCACCGGATCGTAAGAGTGCCCACGTATGCTGATCTCAGATCAACAGGAATACCGGATCTGAGAAGGGAGACACATAGAATGAATATTCTGGAAATCAAGCATCTCTGCAAAGTTTACGGAGATGGTGAAACAAGAGTCGATGCGCTAAACGATGTATCGTTTAACGTCACACAGGGCGAATTCGTTGCCATAGTCGGGCCGTCCGGCTCCGGCAAGTCCACACTGCTTCATATTCTGGGTGGCGTAGATCTGCCGACCTCCGGCGAATGTCTCATTGCAGGGACGAACATTGTTACTTTAAATGAAAGCAACCTGGCCATTTTCAGGAGGCGAAATATCGGACTGATCTATCAGTTCTATAACCTGATCCCGATCCTGAATGTGGAGGAAAACATGACCCTGCCGCTTCTGCTGGATGGCAAAAAGCCGGACCGGAAGTTGCTGCACGATCTGGTCGACAAGCTGGGATTAAAAGATCGCTTATCCCATCTTCCCAATCAACTCTCCGGCGGCCAGCAGCAGCGCGTATCCATCGGACGGGCACTGATGAATCATCCCGCGCTGCTTCTGGCGGATGAGCCGACCGGAAACCTCGATTCCGAAAACAGCAAGGAGATCATTTCACTGCTCCGCAAATTTAACAAAGAGCAGAATCAGACGGTGATCATCATCACGCATGATGAAAAGATCGCGCTTTCCGCAGATCGTGTGATCACCATCGAGGATGGAAAGATCACCCGGGATTCCGGCAAAGACGGGGTGATGGCATCATGAACATTATTGCAAAACTCACCCTCAAGCATCTCCTGGAAAATAAAAAACGCTCTGTCGTGACCATCCTTGGCATCGCCACGTCTACCGCACTGATCAGTGCCATTTTGCTTGGCGTTTTTTCGTTCTTCAGTTTCTTCGGATATCTCTCCGTTCAGATTTCCGGTGCTGCTCACGCTTCTTTTGAAGAAGTATCCAAGGAGCAGTATCAGGCGCTGCGAAACGATCCGTCGTTATCTGCGGTGGGTCTTCGCGAACTAAAGAAAGAACATACCGGAGTACGCCTCCTGACCGAAACCAAAGAGCGGTATCGAATCGGAAACATCGATCACGCCAACCGGGAAGACTATGCCATGAGAGTGGTCTCGGAATATGACGGCACACTTCCCGCAAGCGCATCGGAAATCGCCGTGGAAGAACAGTTCCTTACGGATAATGGCCTGACCCTTCAGGTCGGCGACACCCTGACCTTCGAGGAAGGCTATCGCTATATCGATAATGAGCTCGAGGGATTTACGTACCTGGGCGGAAATTACCGGTCAGATGAACTTTTTACAACGACCTCGACAGAGACCTGCACCATCACCGCGATCTTACACGGAAACAGAGCCACCAAAGATTGGGACATCCTGCGCGGTCTGGATGAAAACTACTATCCGGCGACCGGAGAAACGAAAGTCTCCATCATGCTCGCCGACTGTGACAGCTCCTCCATCCGTCAGATCAAGGATCTGGCGCAAACCTATGGGCTGAAACACTACACGATCAATACCGAATATCTGCTGAGCAAATTTGCTTTCGAGGGAAGCTCCGGCTCCTACAAACGCTTTTTTATGCTGATGGGCGTAGCGCTGATCATCGTGATCATCACCTCGGTGATCCTCATCTTTAACTCCATCGGCATGTCACTCACCGAACGGATGCGGTATCTGGGCATGCTCGCAAGCGTGGGCGCAACCGCAAGGCAAAAGAGAGCCTCCATCTACTATGAAGGCCTGCTCCTTGGATTGATCGGAATTCCACTCGGACTCTTCTTCGGCTATCTCGGCACGCGGATCACCCTTTCCGTACTTGGCCGAAAGATCCTTGCCGCCGATATTTTGACCGGCGCTGAAGGGATCCGCGGCACGATCCCGATCGTGTGTGCACCTCCCGTGATCATTGCGATCATCGTTTTTTCCGCGCTGACCATCCTGATCTCCGTCCTGGTGCCCGGAATCAAAGCCGCCAGGATCATGCCGATCGATGCGATCCGGCAAAGCACCACGGTCAGGGTCAGTTCCCGAAGACTTCACGTAAACCCGCTTGTCCGGACGATCTTCGGCTATGAAGGTGAACTTGCCTACAAAAACATCAAACGAAACGGAGCCAAAGGAAAAGTCATCACGATTTCCATCGCGGTATCCGTCATGCTCTTTTTGACGATCAACTTCCTGTGCAACTCACTGGCAAGATCCAATAATTATGACGTGGATATCCCGTATCAGATCATCGCCTCCTGCGCCGTTTCGGAAAGTGAT
>JAILPR010000132.1 GCA_024699355.1 Lachnospiraceae bacterium | reverse complement strand
GTTACTTCTTCCAGCGTCATTCCCGCACTGTTATAGATCTCACAGTGCTTCGGCGTATTCTCCAGTAGCTGCGGATTGACCAAAGAGCCCGCATAGATCACAATATCCGCCTGCTTTAAAAGTTCCTGTCCGCGCACCGTGATCAGGTCCGCCGCGCCGGGACCCGCTCCCACAAAATCGATCATTTCAATATCCTCTATTCTGTCGTTTCACATTTGCTTCTGCTCCAAGGGCGCCTGACATGACATCCATCAGGAGCGTGAACGCCTACGGTTTTAACCGTGTTGGAGTCTCACAGCAGTCCTTCTTTGAGCAGTATCTCCATTTTACAGTCGACTTCTTCCTGCTGTCCCTGATCCAAGAGATAATGCAGTCTGACCAACATCTGATGGTCTTCTTCCACAACTTCCAGTTCCAACGTATGAACACGCATCGGGTAATTCCCATACGGCGTCTGATATACTGCCGCATAAGAGCGTCCGACTTCAAATTCCGCTTCCCAGCAGATCTGACCCGATTTATGCAGGCGCATCTGCCCCTTGCGGAAGGTAATGATATTCCTGGTGATCTCCCCGCTTTCCGCATCCCGCTCTTTGTACACCAAAAACAATGCCTCTTTTTTCTGCGTCAGTCGCCCCAGCGCTTTGGTGCGCAAGATATCCATATCCAGCGGATCCATCGTATCGGTATGTTGGAAATTTGTAATTTCAACCTGTACTTCACTGTTTTTATTCATCCGCCACTCTCAATCATTTAATAGTTTTCGATTTGTACGACCTTCGTGGATAAAATGCCGTATTTCAGGATCATATTCGCTATGGTCTTAAATTTCTCGGCTCCATCACTGACATAGAACTGGTGGATATTGGTGTTCAATCCACGCTCCTGATCATTTAACAGATTTTCTTTCGTCAATAACTCCTTCAGCTCACGGGCCGTTTCATACGCCGGATTGATCAGTGTAACCTGCTCTCCAATGATCTTCTGCACCGTCTTACGCAGCAGCGGATAATGCGTGCATCCCAGGATCAGCGTGTCGATCCCGCTGTCGATCAGTTCCACCAGATATCTGCGTGCGATCTCATCCGTCACCGGATCTTCCCACATACCTTCTTCCACCAACGGACAAAACAGCGGGCAGGCCTTTCCGATCACTTCCGCTTTCGGGGATAGCGTTTCAATATATTTCGGATACATCTTGCTTCCGATGGTCGCATCGGTCCCGATGACACCGATCTTTTGGTTTCTGGTCACTTCAACCGCGCATTTGGCACCCGGCTTGACCACACCGATGATCGGAATATCCGTCTCTTTCTCCAGGATATCAAGAGCATAGGAACTTGCCGTATTGCAGGCTACAACAATGGCTTTGACACCCTGCTGTTCCAGAAACCGAACGATCTGTTCCGCATATTTGGTCACGGTCTCTTTGGATTTACTTCCGTACGGCACTCTGGCGGTATCGCCGAAATAAACAACCTTTTCATTGGGGATCTGGTGCATGATTTCTTTGACGACCGTCAGGCCGCCGACACCGGAGTCAAACACACCGATCGGTGCATATTTCTTTTTCTCCATGATCTTCTCCATTCATAACGTTTGTTATCATCAATTTCCCGTGTTATCTTTTCTGCTCCGCACGGATCTGTTTGATCATCGCATCTTCCTGATTATCGATATGGACACGTGACGCTTCCGCCGCAGCTTTACGGTCATTTGCAATGATACTGTCATAAATTTTCTGATGTTCTTTGACCAGTAATCCGCGGGTACTTGCATCCTTGATATACTCAAATCGATACCGGTACATTTGCTCCTGTAACTGATTGACTAATAACAGTAGTCTGGTATTGTCAGCTGCCTTCACAATAATATCGTGAAGTGCCACGTCTTTGGTCGCCATTTCCTTGGTATCGCCCGATTCTACGGCCTTTTCGAATTCTTCACATGCCTTTTTCAATGCCACTTTATCTTCTTCGGAGATCCGGTCGCAGGCAAGCTCTACACTCAGCACGTCCAAGGCTCTTCTGACTTCCATCACATCCTGCAGACTTTTCTCCGTCATCTGTGCTACTTCCGCACCTCTGCGCGGGATCATCACGACGAGGCCTTCCTGCTCCAGCTGGCGGATCGCTTCTCTGATCGGCGTTCTGCTCACGCCCAGACGATCTGCCAGATGGATCTCCATCAATCGTTCTCCCGGCTTTAATTCTCCGGTCAGGATTTCCTGCCGGAGCTTACGAAATACCACATCGCGCAGCGGTAAAAATTCATCAAACGTATTCATTTCGTTATTCATTTACTTTCCTCCACACTCGGATCCACAAAACTTGTCACGATCACGTCTGCCGCAAGTGCTTTCTTTTCGATGGTCCTGGCCGCTTTTCTGGCTGCCAGAGAATTTTCAAAAATACCAAACACCGTCGGTCCGCTACCGCTCATCAAGCTGCAAAGCGCCCCCGCTTCCATCATCACTTTTTCGATCTTCGGGATTTCTTCGACTTCTTTTCCCGTCACACTCTCCAGTACATTTTTCAGTGCATAGGACATCTCCGCCAGATCCTGTGCTTTGAGATTTGCAACGATCCGTTTCATATCCGGATGCTCGGTCTGCGTCAGATCCAGATGGTCATAGACATATTTTGTCGAGACGCCCCGCTGCGGCTTTGCCAACAGGATCGTACACTTCGGCGGCTTTACCAGTGCGGTCAGTTTCTCTCCGATCCCTTCCGCCAGCATCGTTCCGCCATAGATACAGTAAGGGACATCCGCTCCGAGCTGTACCCCGAGTTCACACAATTTTTCGTTCGACATCTGCAGATCATAAAGTTCATTGATCCCGACCAGAACGGCAGCCGCATCCGTGCTTCCTCCGGCCATTCCCGCGGCAACCGGGATTCGTTTCCGGATATCGATCTTTACCCCGCCCTCGACATGACCATGGGCCAGGATCTTCTCTGCCGCGCGATACGCCAGATTTTGGGTATCCACCGGCAGATCGTCGCGATCGATCGTCAGGCGGATGCCTTCGGACGCTTTTTCGATCGTCACCGTATCATATAAATTGACCGTCTGCAGGATCATTGCCACCTCATGATAGCCGTTTGGCAATGTCCCAAGGACATCGAGGCCTAAATTGACTTTTCCGTAAGCTTTTCGAACAACTTTATTCATGCACCGCTCCGATCAGTTCGTTGATATCGTCGATATGTTGCTGTTTCATGTATGCTTCAATCCCCCGGATCGTCTCTACCGTCGCATAAGGATTGATAAAGTTTGCCGCGCCGATCGCCACCGCACTGGCACCTGCCAGCATAAATTCAATCGCGTCTTCCGCATTGGAGATTCCGCCCATTCCGATGATCGGGATCTTCACTGCCTGCGCGCACTGGTAAACCATCCGGACCGCGATCGGTTTGATCGCAGGGCCCGACATTCCGCCGGTACGATTGGCCAGTACAAATTTCTTACGCTGAATGTCGATCTTCATACCGGTCAGGGTATTGATCAGGGAGATTGCATCCGCACCGGCAGCTTCCGCCGCCTTCGCCATCTCCGTAATGTCCGTGACATTCGGACTTAATTTCATGATGATCGGCTTTTTGGCATGTGCCTTGATCTCTTTGGTAATCTCCGTCAGTGCCTTCGTATTTTGACCAAATGCAATGGCTCCCACTTTGACGTTCGGGCACGATACATTGATCTCCATCATGGCCACCGGGCTGTCGTTTAAGCGCTCTACCACTTCCACATACTCTTCGATCGTATGTCCGCAGACATTGACGATGATCTGCGTATCTTTGCTCTCCAGAAACGGGATATCACGCTGCATAAAGAGATCGATCCCGGGATTCTGCAGACCGATGGCATTGAGCATGCCACCGTAAACTTCCGTCACCCGCGGCGTCGGATTGCCTTCCCACGGAACATTGGCCACCCCTTTTGTCACTACTGCACCCAGTGCGTTTAAATCCACAAAATCCTGATATTCCATACCGGAGCCAAAGGTCCCGGATGCTGTCATCACGGGGTTTTTCAGTGTCACCCCGGCAATTGTTACTGCTGTATTCATAAAATTAATTCTCCTTAAGATCCTGTTACTGCCTGTCCTGTTTCCTAGATCATGACATCACTGGCCAAAAATACCGGGCCTTCCGTACATACACGCGCATTGTTGACCTGAGAATGTTCATCTTTATGCGTTGTCTTGCAGACACAGCCCAGGCATGCGCCAACGCCGCAGGCCATACGCTCTTCCAGAGACAAATAAGCCGGAATTCCACGCTCTTCCGCATATTTTTTGATGGCTTTGAGCATTGGTAACGGTCCGCAGGAGAAAATTATATCTGGATTTAATTCTCCTTTTTCTTCCAGCATTCGTACCGCATCCAGGACATTTCCTTTGGTGCCGACACTGCCGTCTTCCGTTGCAACATACGTCTGACAGACCTGATCAAAATCATCTTTCAGGAACAGTTCCCGATCCCGATACCCAAGGATCGCGGTCACATTCTCCCCTTTCAGAGCCTGTGCCAGTCCCAGGATCGGCGGGATCCCGATCCCTCCGCCCAGGATCAGGGCCTGCTTTCCGCGCGCCTGATCCAAAGGATAACCGTTGCCCAATATTCCGAGCATGGCTACCGTATCGCCTTCCCGATAGGTCGAAAACTCGCCTGTTCCGGCACCTGCGACACGATACACCAGTCGCAATGTCTCCTGCTCCGGATCGATCCCGCAGATGCTGATCGGTCTCGGAAGCAGGCGTGATCTGTCTTTGGTATACAGGGCAACGAATTGTCCCGCGCCCGCCTCTTTTGCCTGCGGTGTCTGAAGGATCATCTCGTATACACCGGTTGCCAGCTGTTTTGTTTTCGTTATCGTAACGTTTGTTTTGCGTTTTTGCGTCATGTACTTAACCTTCCTCATTTGGATCTACGGATTCGTAATCCATGTGTTTTATATATGCGATTTTTCCGTCAGAAATTGTATAATCAATCTCTGTTTTGAGTGCTTTTCCTGCAAACGGACTGTTTTGAGACTTCGATGTGAAGTGATGGAACGTTTTTGCGACCTTCGGATCAAAGATCACCAGATCGGCAGGACCGCCCTCTGCGAGATATCCGGCATCGAGTCCGTACATCTTTGCCGGATTGATCGTCATCTTTTGCAGCAGTTCCGAAAGACTTAAATACCCCGGCTCTACCAGATTGGTCACGCCAAGTGCCAATGCGGTTTCCAGACCGATCATTCCGCTTGGTGCCTTCGGGAATTCTCTGGACTTCTCCTCTGCCGTGTGCGGTGCATGATCGGTTGCGATCAGATCCAGCGTTCCGTCCTGTAAGCCGCGGATGATCGCCATACGATCCTGTTCGGTACGGATCGGCGGATTGACCTTCGCCGCCGTACCGTGCGCAAGTACCGCCTCTTCTGTCAACGAGAAATGATGGGGCGTCGCTTCCGCATGAATGCGATCGCTCTGTTTTTTTGCTTCCCGGATCAGATCAACGCTCTCCAAAGCACTTACATGTTGCACATCCAGGATCGCACCTGTTTCCACAGCGATCTGCAGATCCCGTGCCACCATCACGATCTCGGCCTTACGATCTGCCCCCTGATATCCGAGCTTTTCTGCCACTTCTCCGGCATTGACGCCACTGACGCCGATATACTGCGGATCTTCTTCATGCAGGCTGATCGGCTTTTGTTTCTGTGCAGATACCCTCATTGCTTTGCGGATGAGCTCCTCATCCAGGATCGGTCTTCCATCATCGGTAAAGCCGACCGCACCGGCCTCTTCCAGGGCATCAAAATCCACGGTTTCTTTTCCTTCCATACCTTTGGTGACCGTAGCACAGGAATAGACATGCAGCGGGCACTTCTTTGCCTTCTCCGTCAGGTACTGCATGGTTTCCACAGAATCTACCGCCGGGATCGTGTTGGCCATCAACACCACCGTCGTATAGCCGCCAGCCACCGCTGCCGCAGATCCGGTCAACAGATCTTCTTTCGCCGTTTGACCCGGGTCACGGAAATGGGAATGTACATCCACCAGTCCCGGCGCAACGATCTCTCCTTCTGCATCGATCGTAATCACATCCTGTTTTGGAATTTCCCGAAAAAAAGCTTCCCGGTCCAGATGTTCTCCGATCCTGAGGATCTTTGTCCCTTCCGTTAAGATATCGCATATTTGATCACGTCCGCTCATGGGATCGATCACTCTTCCGTTTTTGATATAGAGCATCTTCGCTCTCCTTTTCGTATGCTTTGGTTGTCTCTCTATTGTACTTGAATTGTACGGATTTGTATACAATATACAAGCATCGTTCCTGAAATTTTCACCGTAAAAAAAGGACACATCGCTCATTTGCGATGTGCCCCGTCATCTCTTACAGTTTTGCGCCTTTGGATCCGCCAAAGCTGGCTGAATTCAAAATGTTGGTATCAAAGGTAAAGGTCAGATTTCCTTCGGTCCGCTCTCTCTTTAAGGCCAGTTGGATCATCCGGTCCAGCAGTTCCTTGTACGGAATGCCGATCGGCTCCCAGAGGTAAAATGCCAACGATCCCGGAATGGTATTGATCTCATTAAAGTACAGCGTATCGGTTTCCTCATCGATCATAAAATCGATACGGGAGACACCGTTACAGCCAAGTGCTTTGAAGGATCTGACTGCAAGTTCCCTGACTTCTTCCCGCTTTTCGGGTGTCAGTTCGGCCGGGATCTTTCTGGAAACGCTTGCCATTCCTTTGGATCCGCTGCCCTTGGCATTGCTGACATACTTATCTTCATAACTTAAGATATCCTTGGTATGCAGCGGCTCTTCACACTCGGAAGCGATGGCTTCATTTTCATCGCCGAGCACTGCACAGTTGATCTCACGAAGGCGGGTGATCGCATGCTCTACCAGTACTTTGGTCGCATAACGGAATGCATCATCCACGGCGCTCGTCAGTTCCACTCTGTTTTTTGCAACACTGATGCCGACACTCGAACCTAAATTGACCGGCTTGACGATGACCGGATAGCCCAGCTCCTGCTCCACATGATCCATCAGGGTTTCGATCTCCGCATAATCCGAAAGCGTATAGAGCTTTGCATCCAGGACCGGAACCTGCGCTTCTTTTAACACCTGCTTCATGATGAACTTATCCATACCGATGGCGGATGCCGTTACGTCACAGCCGACAAACGGGATCCCGATGGTCTTTAAATAGCCCTGAAAGGCACCATCTTCCACGTTGGTTCCATGTACGACCGGAAATGCCACATCGATATCGATGGCGGTCTTTTTGCCAAACAGTTTCGTCGGATACGATACGAGCTGTACTTTTCCGCCTTCGTTGACCATGATGACTCTCTGTGATCTGGACAGCAGTCCCTGAATATCTTTATAACATTCGATCTTCCCGATATCCTCGCCCACATACATTTCGTTGGACTTGGTCATGTACACGGGGATCACTTCGTATTTGTCCGTATCCATGCTCAGCAGTGCCTGGATCCCGGAGATCACGGACACCTCATGCTCAACGCTCTTGCCGCCGAACATCATCGCTACTTTTGTTTTCACAGTACTTACCTCCTAATAATTGTCAGGCAGATCATTCTCCAACAGAATGTACTTATGTCCCTGACCTTTGATCGCATAGGCATAAGAAACCGCCTCTTCAAGCTTATCGTAAACCAAACATTTCTCTTCCGGAAAGCCTTTGCTCAGGACACCTTCTCTGATCGGCGCCGTATGCTTCTTTCCGACAAGCAGGATATAATCGCAGCAGTCTGCCGCGTAGGTCCCAAACTGATAATTAAAGTCGTTTTCCTTCTCGCCAAGCTCTACCATGCCCGGCGTGATCAGGATCCGGATGCCGTCAAACATCGCCAGTGTCTCCACCGCCGCTTTCGACCCCACCGGATTTGAATTATACGCATCATCGATGATCGTGACAAGTCCCTGCTCCCGCATCTGCATACGGTGCTCCACCGGCTGGATCCGTCTGACCGGAACGCGTAATTCCTTCAGCGACATGCCCAGCTGATGTGCGACCGCGATCGCACCGACCACGTTGATTACATTATGCGCACCGATCAGCTTCATCTGGAAGCGCTCGCTCTCCCCATCCGGCGTGACGAGCGTAAAATCAGTCCCCAGCTGCGATACGGTCACATCTTTTGCGCAGTACCCTTCCCCGCTATGCTCCGAGTAATAGAACATTTTATTCGGATAGTTCACTGCTTTTTCCTGAATATAACTGTTGTCACCGTTTAAAAAGATCATTCCGCCGGCAGGAAGTGCATCCGCCAGTTCGAACTTGGTCTTCTGGATATTTTCCATGCTGAAGAACGTCTCGAGGTGTTGCGGCCCCACCGCGGTGATGATGCCCAGATCGGGATGTGCGATGTCGCATACTTCCTTGATCTCACCCACTCTTCTGGCGCCCATCTCGCAGATAAAGATCTGATGCGTCGGCTTTAAATAATCCCGCACCGTTCTGGTCACGCCAAGCGGTGTATTAAAGTTTCCGGGCGTTACCAGTACCTGATATTTCTCCTGCAGTAACGTCTGCAGATAAAATTTGACACTGGTCTTTCCGTAGCTTCCGGTCACACCGATGACCTTCAGATCCGGACGCTGCGCAAGCATGCGCTTTGCATCATTGATATAGTAGTTCTGGATCCCTTTTTCGATCGGATGATTGATGATATTGGCCGCAAAAGTCATCACGATCTGAAGCGATACCAATAACATGAAGCTTGCGGAGAGTCTGGTGTAAGATCCGCAAATAAACGTCACTGCAAGCAGCAAAAGCGAAAGCAGAGCGATCGTTACGAGCATCCGCTTTACTCTGGCGGTGTAGACGAGTTTCTTTTTATTGTTCAAACGATGGATCGCCCGATATACCAGAATTTCCAGCCAGAGCGTCAAAAGGATCAGCACATCCAGGATCACACTGCCGAGACCACCCGGGATCAGTAACCGGAGAATGGCAAGTACACCGCCAAAATACAGCAGCCACTGCTGTCTTATATTTTTCTGCAGCCAGTGCAGATGTTCATCGTTTTTATAGCCGTTTAACTGAAACATATGCATATTGTGACGCAGGGTCAGACATAATGCATACGCCGAAACTACGGCAATGAGTATCGTTCTAACAATCATTTGACTGCTCCAATCCCAAAATAAGATCTGATGATATTACGGAACTGCGCGGGCTTCTCCAAAAAGGAATAATGTCCGGTTCCTTCCAGCACCACGAGCCCCGCATGCGGGATCATCTCTTCCATGATCTTCGCATCCCGGATTGGCGTCGCCGTATCCAGATCCCCCCAGATCAGCAGCGTATCCTGCGAAATACCCGGGAGCAGATGCGTCAGATCTTCATTGACCGCCATGACCATGCACTTGCGCATCATCGGCGTCGCATTCCGGTAATCCGCAGAGCCCTGACGGCTCTTCCAGTCATCCACCAGTTCCGGAAACAGTGCATAAACGATCCGATGGTCAAACAGCTTCTTCAGCATCTTATAACGCCTGATCCTGCATTTCTGCCGAAACGTCTTGGGCGCGACAATGCCGGCGCTGTCGA
The DNA here is from genome assembly GCA_024699355.1 of Lachnospiraceae bacterium. Classification (GTDB taxonomy): domain Bacteria; phylum Bacillota; class Clostridia; order Lachnospirales; family Lachnospiraceae; genus SIG336. The sequence goes on along the minus strand of JAILPR010000132.1, from coordinate 5,129 downwards.
TCAGCACGATCCGCTCGATCTCAAACGGCAGGTTGCCACGATTGGCCAGTTTGATGATGATGCGCCCGCCATACGAATGTCCGATCAACGTTGCTTTCTCTACCTGCAGTTCTTTCATCAGCTTGCAGAAAAAATCCGCATACGCATCGACATTCCACGCTTCTCTCGGTTCATCGCTGTCGCCAAAGCCCGGAAGATCGAACTGAATGACACGGCACCCATCGCTCAGATCGGCCGCAACGGAGTCATACACACTTAAGCTCGTCCCCCATCCCTGCAGGATGACCACGGTCTTCTCGCCCTGTCCCGTTATTTTATAACATATGTTATATCCATCAATTGTAAGATTCATAAACCGGCATCGGCGCTCTTTTGCGCCCCTTTCTGTTGTGATTGCGATTTCTCGCCCTTTTCTCTATAATGAGAGCTGTAATTTAAGACAACAAATCTATATCGAGTAGGAGTTTTTTTATGCGTACATTTTTAGCATTTCTGTATCTGGTATTATACCTGATCCTGACCATCCCGCTGATGATTGCCGAATGGATCATCGGAAAGTTCAACCCCGATCTCAAAGATCGATCCTCTCTGGCCATCGTGCAATGGGGATTCCGCTGCATCTTATGGATCTGTGGCACAAAGATCACCACCATCGGCAAAGAGAATATCCCGAAAGATCAGGCAGTCCTGTATGTTGCAAATCACCGCAGTATCTTTGATATCGTGCTCTGCTATTCGCAGGTGCCCGGGCTGACCGGTTTTCTTGCGAAAAAGGAATTAAAGAAAGTGCCGCTGTTAAACTTCTGGATTGCCAATGTGCATACTCTGTTTTTGGATCGTCAGAATATCAAAGAAGGTATGAAAACCATTTTAACGGCAATTGACCTTTGCAAGAATGGCATTTCCATTTTTGTATTCCCGGAAGGTACCCGAAATAAAACCGAGGATCCGCTCCTGCCGTTCCACGATGGCAGCTTTAAGATCGCGACCAAGGCCGGATGCCCGATCCTGCCGGTAACGATCAACCATTCCAGAGAGATCTTTGAAAATCAGTTCCCCTGGGTCAAAAAGACACATGTCATCATCGAGTACGGAAAGCCAATCCCTACCGCAGAATTAAGTAACGAAGAAAAGCGTTCCGTTTCCAAAATGGCTGCAGACGTCATTGCAGAGACTTACGTCAAAAATGAACAGCTTGTGATCAACGCTTAAGTTAAATGATTTCACAGGAAGTTTCAGATATCCGGCAGATTCCTGCCGGATATCTTTTTTTTGCGATAAATACGCTGTTTTTCGCGCTCATTTTCCACTACATGCGCAGCAGTTATTCTGCATGTTCTCTTGCATTTTTTATATGTGTCATATAGTGAATTGCAAGTAATCCTATCGATTGATTTTTCGGCGTTTTGAGCCTTTCTCACACAAATCCGGCACATTTTTCACGAAATTGTGTGTTCAAAAGATGCAATTTATGAGTTCAACCATTTTGCTCTTCCGCGTTTCAAAAACTCCGTATTTATCAGGCTTTCGCAGCATTATTGAAATAATTAATTCTGAATTTAATTTTGTCGAAGTTTCCGGATAATCACCGTTATGATTTCAAATCCGGTCCTTTCAGAATTCCCGTCGACTCACGCACTTTATCCTACACTGCTTCCCCCGAAAATACAAATCAAATCCTGTGAAAAGCCATGCAAATCGTGCTGCCTAAGACTCCAGAATCACTGTATTCTTTGCACTTTCCAGCGCATGCAGCATCATCAGCGCCTGACTGAGCTGTGTCAGAGACCCGGCGATTTCCGCAGTATCCGCCTGCATTGCGTAGTAATGCGCATTTTTGGTCTGATCCAGCGGAATTTTGGCAAGGGCCAGTTCATTACATCCCGTCAGATAATGCAGATGATTTTCAAGCACCGTTGTATATTCATGATTGGTGATCACATAATCCACTACCGACAGGATCATCATGTTCCACAGGATGTTATCCTGCTGTGAACCCTCTCCCTCCGCATTGATCTGATAGGGCGATGCTTTGGCTGTATTGGATAAATCTTCCGTACTGCGCAGCAGTGTCGTAATAATGCTGCTGCAAAGCGTTGTATCCACCTTTCTGGTGGTCGAAAGATAGGTGATCCGTGACAGGAAGTCTGCCATACTCCCGTCCTGTGCCTGATTCGGATCGACATTCTGCTGAAAATAACTGTGATATGTCGCGCCGTTGTTATACCGGTACAATTCCGCCGCCCCAAGCCGAAGCTGTGCCGTCAATGCCTCATCCGCACTTCCAACCGACCGGTTACTGATCGTTTGCCAGCGCGTGGAAGCGTTTTTCCCGTAGCCGTAGGCTCTCGATGCATTGATATTCTGATAGATATACGCCAGTTTGGCTTCCGTTGCCGCCAGATAGGCCTCTGACAGATCACTCCCTGCGGGTGCACTCTCCATTTTTTCAACACTGTCCCGCACAAAGGCAAGCACCGTCATCACGCCGTCCGCATCCGGCGCGCCGTCTGCCTCGCCGCTCATATCCTCTGCAAACAATTCCATCGTCTGCAGCAGGATCTGAAAGCAATCACATAAGGACACCATCTGTGCTTCCGTAAACAAATAGGTGTCATCACTTTGATGTGCCGCTTCAAAGACCGCATTGACCTGCGTTGTCAGCATTTGATAGAGCTGCGTGATACTGGAGTGATACACTTCTTCCGAGATCGTAAAGCCATAGGAATAGCCCAGTTCCTTGCACTGAATATAGTACTCTCCACTCTCCTGCAATTCCGAAAAATCGCCGTAGGCAACATATACCCCGCTTTGCAGGTTACTCTCACGGCTCTTAACCCTCCCGCGATAGACGCATGCGCCCAGTTCCATATCGATCACTTCAAACTCATCCGGAACCGACGCTCCCAGGAAATAAGCCTTCTTATCACTGTCCGGCAGATATCCTGTCTGATCCACCAGGACCGAAGGCATTATCTCCTGTACCGTATAATCAAACGACGGTGTCATGCCGAGCGTCGGCGGATCTTCCTCCGTCACGCTGATCACGGTGTTTTCCACTTCATCAAAAAAAGGCAGCTGCAGAGAGCATCCGCACAGGCTGCCGGTACATAGCGATAGGATCATCACATATGCGATTTTCTGTTTCATTTGTTTCTTCAATCCATTCCCTCATACGAAATAAAAGCGTGGCATATGCTGCCACGCTTCTATTCTAGCACGGATGCGTATCATCCTCCAGTTGCAAGATCTATTTGCTGAATGCTGCCCATGGTAGCATCCTCAAACAGGAAGAATCCGCTCTGACGGACCTGTCCGCGCACTGTTCCTTCCTCATCCGTATCGGTAAATTCCGTTGGCGCACTGGATAAGCAGATCGCGCCGACACCGCTCTGACGCAGGGTATAAAGCACATCCTTTCCATGCTCATCCTTCGTCCAGATCTTTAATTTATCCCAGATATCATCATTTTCATCGATCCAGCCGTTGCCGTCTTCATCATAGATCATCAGATCCGCAAAGCCGTTTCCGGATTTGGTTCCAAAGAGTTCCGAGCCGTCATTGATCGTCCCGTCTGCGTTGCGATCCAGCGCCAAAAAGCCGCTCCCCTGTGCAAGCTCGTGAATTTCCTCTTTCTCGCCGTCCGCATCGAGGTCAAAGAAAAAAGTCTGATCCGCAATACTTGTCGCACCGGTCGCCAGTTGGATCACCAGCGGATCGATCAATTCGATCTCGGAAATACTCTGTACATGAGACTCATAATACTGTGCAAAGCTTCTGCTCATCTGCACATTCATGTTCACATCCAGCGATCTGCCGTCTTCTGTCAGCACGGTTCCCTGCACCGCAAAGGCTGTCTGCTCATATTCCGCAAAATAAGACTGCTCTTTCGTGTCACTGACCACCGTCATCGACATCGGACTTCCCTTGCTCTCCAGATCTCTGGTCAGCTGCTCCAGCGGATCGGACGCATCGTTTCCCGTCTTGTCACCGCCTTTGACTTCAAACAGCAGGGCGATGATGAACTGGATCATCTTCTGTCGAAGCGTCATCATGTGATCCGAGCGGCTCTCCGTGATCGAAGCCACTTTCGCGGTGGATAAAGAAAAACGCTCGTTCCAGGCTTCGAACTCCTCCTTTCCCGTAAAATCGATGGCCTGATCTTCTTCAGGCTCCTGCAGCAATGCCTGATTCCCGCTTTGCTGCTCTTTGTACTGCAGGGATTCCGTTCCCGTCAAGCCACTCATCATGATTCCGCTGCTGTAAAACGTCGTTTGGCTTGCACTTTGGCGATGTGCACTTGTCTGCTTGTAGGTGCGTGCACTGTCCATCACCAGATTTGAAGATGCGATCTTCATTCCCTGTCCTTTCCCGGACCATGATCCCCTCTTGCGCCCGGCCTCTTACGCCCGGCCTCTTACGCCCCGGCCTCTCGTGCCTTCGGCACTCGATGTCAGGTGCCAGACAACAAAGGGCACCGGAGAAGTACTACCTTCCCTGGTGCCCGGTTTGGTCCGCATTTGTTGCAGAGGCTCCATCCTGTCCCGCTCTGCAAATTCGGTCTCCGGCAAAGACCTCAGTGTCTATGCCGCGGATGCGATGCATCCTTACTTACTATATCGACCTGCAGTGCGGTTTTCGTAACCTTTGCCTGCGATTTTTCATTTGTTTGAACAGAAAGTGCCAATTGCCCTTTCGTGCCGCCTCTTTTACTGACGGTTGTAGTTGATAAGGCACCCCTTTAAGATGATCTCGCGCTCTTCGTTGGTCAGATCACCCAGGCGCAGATCAAACTCAGTCAACTTGCCTGCTGCCGGATCTACCTGATATGCCTTGATCACTTCGCTCTTATCTTCTACCGCCTTGCGAATCCCCGGTACAAAGACGTAATCCAGTCTCTTGAACGGAAGCGCACCCTCCTTAATGATAAACGGCAGCATACCCCAGTTAATCAGGTTACTGCGATATCTCTTGGTCGCATATTCGTTGGCGATATTTGCCCAGCCGCCCAGTACCTTCTGGCAGCTTGCAGCCTGCTCTCTCGCAGAACCGTCACCCGGTTTGACCGCAAAGATCGTGCTGCCGATGCCGGTATTGGCATCATTCACATCGGTATAGACCGTCTTGAT
>JAILPR010000131.1 GCA_024699355.1 Lachnospiraceae bacterium | reverse complement strand
CTCGTCACGGAACCGCCGCAGGCATTCCAGTTGCCGCTTTCTTTGGAGAGCGGTGCAAAATCCGGATAGGTCCGGTAGCCATATCTCCACAGGAATTCGTAGTTGGCACCATCTTCCAGTTTATCAAGGAATTCCTGTTCTCCGGTCAGTTCATGCACGATCCGGCATCCTCTGATAAAAGCCAGGTTACCTTCTTCATCCACCGCTTTCCAGGTATCCATCGGCGTACCGCTGCAGGTCAGCGCTGCAACTTCCCCGTGATAATAGCGCAGCGCTTTTTTGGCTGCCTCCAGATATGCTGCCGTTCCGGTCATCTGATATGCATAGGCCAGCGCCGGTGCAAACCAGCATCCTGCAAAACCGTCCCAGTCCAGGACTTCCTTATGATCTACGGCATAGGTATAGCCGAAGGCGCCATCCGCACGCTGCAGCTGCATGACCGTATCACATACCTGCAGTGCGGTAGAAAGCCAGTTTTCCGGGTAGGTCCTTCCTTTGGATTTCAGATATACGATCGTTTTTAAGATATAATGCAACGCACTGCCGTTGGTATATGCACAGTGACAGTCTTTGACGAGGCCGAATCCGGTCCACCAGCCGTTGACACGGGAGCCGTTTAATTCGCTCATCAGATCCAGATACAGTCCGGACTGCGGATGATAGCAACCGGTGATGCGATCGGTCATTTCTTCTCCGCTCATCGCCTCTTTCAGCAGGGCATCCGCTTCTTCGCCAAGCACGTCTCTGGTCAGGATCAGTGGATAGGATAAGACCCCGCCGCCGGTCCAGCCGATCTCCATGACATTGCGCCACGGTGTCATCTCACTCTTTTTGGGCGGTTTACAATTCACGTTGGTGTATTCGCCGTCTTTGGCATTCCAGTTGACTTTGACAAAGCTGGTTAATAGCCCCAGTGCCGCCTCCCTGTAGGTCTTTTGATAAGTCGGAAGTTCTCTTCTCTTTTCATACTCTCTGCGGATCACCGCATGGATGGCGCGATGATCGTCCTTTGGCGCCGCAGGATCAGCCGCCGTTTCGATCACATAGATGGAGCCGTTTAGCATACTGTCTGTGACATACTCAGCCGTCGACGGGCTCGGGATCCGTTTGTTGGTAAAGGTACACGGATCATTGCGGTATCCGAGGCTGCAACCGACTGCATTCGGAAGTTCCGCAAAAAGGCCGTTATGGATTCTTTGTCCGCCATCCGTACTGTACGGGTCGATGGCGATCGCAATCGCGCCTGTTGCAAGGCATAGTCCTGCGATCGGCATGGCCGCACGGTCTGCACGAAACTCCCAGCGCGGTGAGCAAAACTCCACTTCCGGATGGTCGTTTGTCAGAACCGGCATTTCTCCCGGGCGCACGAGTCTGGCATTGTTATCGCCCATGATGTTGCAGGGGATGATGTGAAAGCCCTGCTCTCCTTCCTGATCGATCCGCATCCGCATCTGTGTCGGGTGCGGTGCCTTTGCCCGCAGGGTAAACATCAGGCGGTCATCTTCCTCCGTTTTCATGATCTTTGCCTGATACGTTCCGCCGTACGGGCTGGTAAAGCTGACCCCGTCCTCCTGCTCAAACTGCGTATCGATCGGGATCCGAACCCCCTTGTATTCATATTCGAAGGAGACGTTAAAGGTCTGGTTTTTCAATGTCAGTTGCATCTTGTTACTTCCTTTCCATGGTATAATGGTACTGTTCTGTTGACAGTCACTTTTTACTGATTCATACAACGGGAGTCCCTATGTCTGAATTGTATCACGTTATTATTGCAGATGATGAAATGAAGATCCGCGAAGGTCTGGTCAATCTCTTTCCCTGGAGTCAGCTCGGTTTCAAGATCGTTGCCGAAGCCGCAAACGGGCAGGAGGTGCTCGATTACCTTGCCGCACATGACGATATCGATGTCATCCTGACCGATATCCGGATGCCGGTCTTAGACGGGATCGGTCTCTCGAAGCAGATGGTCTCACGCAACATCCGCGTCGTCTTCTTTTCGAGTTATACAGATTTTTCCTATACCCAGAGTGCCTTAAAGAACCAGGTCTTTGACTATCTGTTAAAGCCGGTCAAATATGAAGCACTGGTCGATTGTTTTGAACGTTTGAAAACGGTGCTCGATGAAGAACATTCCGTGACTTCTCCGATCGATCTGTTGCCGGAGCAGGGCAATGACCCGATCCCGGCGGTCCTTGCGTACATGGAGAAACATTACCGCGATTGCACGTTGGCGGAGGCAGCAAAGCGGGTCTATCTGACACCGGCCTACCTCTCGACACTCTTTCATAATAAACAGGGCATCTCCTTTTCCGATGCGCTGCAAAAGATCCGTATGGAAAAAGCCAAAGAACTCCTGCACAATCCGGAGATCCGGCAGTATCAGATCGCCGATCTGGTCGGCTATGATAACCCAAAGAGTTTCACGCGCGCCTTTAAAAATTACTTTGGTGTATCACCACAGGATTATCGCAACGGAGGCACCCTATCATGATGCAGCATTTCTTTCGAAAGCGCCTCTTGCGCTATACGCTTGCCATCCTGATCCCGACGCTGATCCTGGTCATCTGGTCGATCGCATCGACCGCGAGATCGACCATCCGGAACATCAACGCCGAATCGATCAATTCTTCGCAGCGTATCGCCCAGGCGACCGATACCATGATCTCGGATGTCGTCTATCAGCATGAACTGATCGCCGGCAATCCGCAGCTGGCCCTGTCCCTGCGCAAGATCTTAAGCGCCGATTCGTTTTATTATGATGATTATCTCTACTTTAATACGCTGACCGGGCTGATCCGCAGTTTGAAAAATGCATTTCCCTACGTCAGCAGCACCTATCTGGAACTGGACAGTTATGACAAGTTCTTCAGTTCCGAAGACGGCATCAGCATCAAAGCCGATTACTACGATCAAAGCTGGCTGGAGACCATCGAGACCTTAAGCAACACGAATCCGCAGTATGCGGAGCTGCGCGGGCTCTCCCTCTATTCGATCCTGCCGGAACGGGACATCATCACCATCTACCAGCGTATGACGACCCTGAAAGGTACCATCGTCGTCAACATCAGTTACAGCAGCATGCTCCAGCGTCTCAATTTGCAAAAGACGATCGATGAAGAGCTCTTTTACATGCTCAACGAGAATGGTGATATCATCGCCTCTACCGATGAAGATACGGCATTTTCGGAAGAAGACCTGCAGCAACTTGCACTCTCCTTTCCCGCAGAAAATCTGCAGCCCGCTTCTGCCAAGTGGCTAAAGCTCGGTTCAGAGACTTACTGTGTCAGTGCGCTGCGTGGCAGCGACTACGGATTAACCTACCTGACGCTGATCCCATCCACGTATTTGACCGAGACTCTGTTGACCTCTTTTGCCTGGTATCTGGTGCTCCTGATCATTGAATTTTCGATCGTCATCACGGTGGCGTATCTGATCACCAAGACCTCATTTCACCACATCCAGGAGATGATCGACTTATTCTCCGATGCGGAAAAAGGGATCTATCCGGAGCCCCGGACGCAAATTGCCAAAGATGAGTATGACGTCATCCTGACCAATGTCATTCAGCTCTTCTTAAATACGACCTTTCTCGATACCCGGTTAAAGACGCAGGCCTATGAAAAGAAAGTCGCGGAGCTGACTGCTTTGCAGACACAGATCAATCCGCACTTTCTCTTTAATACCCTGCAGACCCTGGACTTTGAAGCCCAGAAACGTCTCGGGCATGCCAGCGGCGTCAATGAGATCATCTCCAAGCTGTCGGATCTTTTGAAATATGCCATGGGCGATCCATCCGCTCCGGTCACGTTTTCC
>JAILPR010000086.1 GCA_024699355.1 Lachnospiraceae bacterium | reverse complement strand
CGTTTCTTCTGTGTATTTTTTTTCATCGGTTTTCTATTTTCATCCATATTCATATCGTACCATAGCTCCTACGGTTTAGTAACTTTTAAGAATAATTCACAGTCTGGTTATTTTACAACATAGGAAACATGATATGATAGGTGTATAGGTGCTGATCTGCCCCTTTAAATTTGACGACATAGTTGAGGTAAGCTCATGGTTAAGAAAGTTTTGCTGATCGGTGAAAAGAACAGTTTCATGGTTTCCGCCGTATTCAATGAACTCAATGACGGGCCGTTCCTTTTGATCCGCGTAGAGCCGGATGTCAGAGAGATCCAGGATCTGGAAAACGTACCCAGGATCATCCTCTTTTATCTGAGCGATACGATCGTAAAAGAGAAAAAAGACCTCCTCACCTTCCTTGGCAACATGGTCGCTCAGGATGCGGAGATCCGTTTATATATTCTGGGTGAGAAGCGCGAGTTCGATATTTTATATGATATTATCCCCAAGGATCACATTGCGGGGCACTTTACCAGACCGTTAAATGTGCAGACCATCGCGTCCACACTCGAGCGTCTCGAGCAGCGTAATCTGGCAGCCACCTCCAAGCACCGGATCCTGATCGTCGATGATGACGCCATCATCCTGCGTACCATGGAGGTCTGGCTCAACGACCGCTATAACGTTTATATGGTAAACAGCGGCAAGGATGCGCTCGACTTCTTAAGCAGTCAACAGGTGGATCTGATCCTGCTGGATTATGAGATGCCGGAGATGTCCGGACCGGAAGTCATGCTCACGCTGCAGGAGTCACCGGAGCTTTGTGATATCCCGGTCATGTTCCTGACCGGCAAAAATGATGTTGAAAGTGTCAAGACTGCCGTGATCCTGCATCCGGTGCGCTACATCCTGAAGTCCTCTTCCAAGGATGATATCTTATCAAGCATCGATCACTTCTTCTATGCAGCGATCGGGCCGAATGACGATGATTAATCATCATAAAAAACCTCTGCAATGAGTTATCCGCGATGCGGTACTCTGTGCAGAGGTTTTTTGATTCCGGGCTGTGCCACAGCAAATGCTGCTTCCGGGCTGTGCCGGGTTTTTTTATTGTTGGATCGCATCCACGATGTTGGGCAGGAGCTGCTTTTTACGCGATACCACGCCCGGCAGTCTTACGACGCCCTTGGCGTTGGGATCCTTTAAGAATGCATTCTGAAGGATGCTCTCCGCCTTATCTCCGGCAAAGATGACATCCGAACGCTCTTTGACGATATCCGTCATCATAAAGAAGAGCATATCCAGGCCATCGGCTTTGCAGGTTTCCTTCAGTTTCGGCTGAACCTTCTTTAAGATCTGGCTCAGCTCCTCTCCGCTCATCGAATTGATCTGGCCGATGCCGATCGTCAACTCTTCTACGGAGAATTTCTTGAAGTCCTGATGGATGATCTCATTCGCACTCTTGCTGCCAAGGTTCGAGCCTGCGCGGAACATCTCACGTGCAAATTCTTCGGTGTTGATCCCGGCGATCTTTGCCAGTTTCTCGGCGATCTCCTTATCCACAGCCGTACAGGTCGGTGAACGGTACATTAACGTATCCGAGAGGATCGCTGCCGCAAGGAGCCCTGCCGTGGTCGGATCGATCGGAATCTGATGTTCTTCGTACATCAGTGAAATGATCGTGGATGTAGAGCCAAGTGGCTGATTGCGGAAAAATACCGGCTGCGATGTTGCGATCGTCCCGAGTCTGTGGTGGTCGATGATCTCTAAGATCTCAGCTGCTTCAATGCCGTTGACCGCCTGATTTTTCTCATTGTGGTCGACCAGGATCACCTGCTTTTTCCGTGCGCCTAAGAGATTACGACGGGAGATCATCCCGACGTAGCGGTCTTCTTCATCGAGCACCGGGAAATAGCGATGACGCTGCTGTGCCATGACCTGTACGATATCATCGATCGCATCATCCAGATGGAACGATACGACATTCTCCTGATTCATAAAGTAGCGTACCGGCATGGACTGATAGATCAGTCTGGCCACGGTAAAGGTATCATGCGGTGTGGTAATGATCTTGCAGTTGTGCTCCTTTGCCTGGTGCTGGATCGTGGATGCGACCTTGGCTCCCTCACAGACGATGAGGCACCCCGCATTCATTTCAATGGCACACAGCTGTGTCTCATAGCGGTTGCCGAGGATGACCACATCCCCCTGCTCGATCAGATTTTCCATCATCTCGGGGGAAGCTGTCGCGATCACGACTTTGCCTTCGGTCAGGGTATCTTCGATCTCGCCGGTCAACAGTTCCCCTTCCAGGGTCTCGACGATATTACGATAGCTTGTCTGCGCGGTACTTAACACATCGGCATCATACACATCCATGTAGGTCTGCACGATATCTCCGGTCGTCAGGACGCCGCTTAAATGCTCATCCTTCGTGACGCATAGTGTGACAACGCCTGCCTCACGCATCTCTTCCCATGCTTTTTTCAGCGACATCTCCGCGGATGCTCCGGGGAGTCTGCGGATCTCCATATCGCGCACCTGCGTGCGCACATCGCCGAGATACTTTGGCGGCTCCACGCCGAATTTCTGAAGCACATACTGTGTTTCTTCGTTGATATGCCCCGCGCGTCTCGCCTCATACGGGGCCCCGGTCAGTTGCTGCTTGAGCTTTGCATACGCAATGGCCGCACAGATACTGTCGGTATCCGGATTTTTATGACCTACGACATATGTCGTATTTCGTTGTGTCATCTGATTTTCCTCTTTCTATCGAAACTCATATTGGATGTGGATCTCATCTCCCACGGCATCCACGTTCGCCATGGCACCGGTCACAAGCGGCATCATCGGCGGGAGATGTCCGATGCAAAGATCCATGACGATCGGAACGTCATATTCCCGCAGCAGCTCCGTCACCGCTTCGTACTGTGTCAGTCCCATCAGATCCTCGCCGTAGTGCATCGGTCTGCCGATCAAAAATCCTTTGACATGCCGGAACCACCCGGCGTGTTTCATCTGCCAGATGCTCCGGCGGATCCCCATCACATTCAGATCACAGGCTTCCAGAAACCAGAGGATCCCATCCTGTGCATAGCGGTCCGCGAAGTCTTTGACACCGTCAAACGAAGTGCCAAGGAGCGTCACCAGACAGTCCATACAGCCACCGATCAGGCGCCCGCTCATGTGCGCCTCTCTCTGCTCCCCTGCATAGACATAGTGTGTCTGCTCCGTCAGATGATACGGGGCAAGCGGATGGGTTTCATCCTTTTTGCTCTCGATCTCCCAGAGCGGATAGCCGCCGACATGATTGCTCCTGCCGCACAGCACATCCATTGCATCCTGCAGGGATTCATGCCACGGTTCCATACCAAAGCTTGCCGCACACGGTCCGTAGATCGCCGCGGTATCTGCCAGTGTCGCTGACAGGAACGTAAAATTCGTATTATCCGAATAGCCCATATACCACTTCGGTGCGGCATCCCGGATTGCCTGAAAATCCAGGTAGGGCACGACCTCACACATCAGTTCCCCGCCACCGCAGGAGATCAGCACATCACTTTCCTTCGACTGATACGCCTCCATCAATTCTTTGGCGCACAGCTGTGGTGTATTACTGATCCCGATGCCGCAGTCGGCATAGGTATTCGGTCCAAGGACAGTCCCGTATCCCTGCTGATGGAACTGCGTCAGCGCATGGTCAAACGCCGTACGGTATGGCTCGATCGCACAGCCAAATGACGGTGCCACAAAGCCGATCTTTCCCTGATTCGGTAATGCATTCGGATATCTCATACTACTCCTTAAGAAACATGAAATGTACAGATAAAGGTAATGATGCCATCCTTCCAGGCAACATCGATACCTCCATGATAACGATTCATCAGCCCCTGTGCAATGGACAGACCGATGCCGTATCCTTCTTTATCGACATTGTGCGATTCATCCCCGCGGTAGAACCGGTCAAAGAATCTGCTGTAATCGACGCCCTCTCCGCCCGCATAGGAATTGGATACCAGAAGCTGTACCAGTTTTCCCTTTCTGTTCTTGCGAAGCACCACGCGGATCTCTCCCTGCTCATCGCAGTACTTGATCGCATTGTCGATGAGTAGCGTCGTGATCTGACGGATATCTCCTTCATGCGCCAGGATCGTGATCTCCGGCAGGATGTCTCCCGTCAGCGTCTTTTGCTCCTGGATCGCAACTGCTTCATAGGAATGGAGCGTATCATTGGCGATTGCCGAAAAATCGATCTGTGTCCGATCCGCCTTACTGTCGTTTTCATTGGCTCTGGTGACCATCACCAGATTCTGGATCAGACCGGTGAGTCGATCGACCTGTGCTAATGTCGATTTGGTCCATTCATTTTCACCGCTGACCATTTCCACCATTTCGGTATTGGCGCGAATGACCGCAAGCGGGGTCTTTAATTCATGACTGGCATTGGTGATGAATGATTTTTGCAGTTCTGCATTTTGGATCTCCGGCTGGACGATCCTCGATGCCCACGAGCGAATGATAAAGAGAGACACACACATGCCAAAACCGATCAGGATACAGGCCAGCTGCACGATTCGTCTGCTGATGGAGATCTGCGTTCCGCAGTCGAGGATGACCACGATCTTACCACCGCTCTCTAAATCATCTACCATATAGTAAAAATCATCAAAGCTGCCGAAGGTGAACCACCGGTTCATGACCGTATTGGCATAGAGCAGTGCCTGCTCACTTTCGATCGCCGCCATATGCGACGTCACGACATGCATCACTTCGCCGTTTTCATCATACAGCACCGCAAAATATCTGGTCGCATAATAGAAATCTTCGGAAAAGTATTCACTCTCTGCTCCGAAGAATTTTTCCAACTGTGTGATCAGCTCATTCTTCTCCAGGACCTGACCGACATTGTCTCCGCCTTCCTGCGTTTCGATATTCTCATAATTGGTCGGCAGCACACCTTCGTTATCAACGATGTATTCCAGCGTCTCCCGGATCTGATGCCTGGTGATGATATGGTTAAAGTAATAAATGCAGGTGGCGATGAACGTCATCACGATAAAGAACGAGAGCATCGCCGTTGTGATAAATTTATTCTTCAGTCGCTGAATGGATTGTTCGCTCATACGCTTTCTCCGCCGATCACCCGGAAGGATGATCCCTTTTCGCCGGCGATCGTCACGCCGGAACCGATATAGGCAAGTTTGCTCTTCAGGAAATTAATGTATAACCAAACGGTTTCTTCATCCGCCTCCTCATCATCCGCCCACACATGCTCGAGCAGATACGCATTGTCCAGCTCATGCTCGGTATGAAGCATCAGCGTCTGCATCAGTGCAAACTCCTTGGCCGATAATCTGACGGTACTGGAGGATGATAATTCCAGACTCTCCGACTTTAATTCCAGATCTCCAAAGGCCAGTTCTTTGGCTGCATAGGTCGTCCCTCTTCTGGTCATGGCCTTGACTCTGGCCAACAGTTCCTTCATGGCAAAGGGCTTGGTCAGATAGTCATCCGCGCCGGCATCAAGGCCCTCCACACGGTCATCGATCTCGGCTTTGGCGGTCAGCATCAGAACCGGCGTCACGATATTTTTGGCACGAAGGGCTTTGAGCACTTCGATCCCGCTCATCTTTGGCATCATGATATCCAGGATGATCCCGTCATAACCGTTATTCATGATGAGCTCGTACGCCTCCTGCCCGTCCAGGGCACTGTCCACGCTGTAGCCGTTCATCTCGAGCATGGAGGTCACCACATGATTTAAGTCTTTGGTATCCTCTGCAAGTAATAGTTTCACTTCTACTGCTCCTTACGAATCATATCCCGGATGGTCTGCATCGACATATCGGTGGATGCCAGTTCATCCGCGCAGCGCTTTAATTCCGCCACGATCAGATCTTTGTTCTTTCCAACGTCCTTCTTATACTTCATATGATGC
>JAILPR010000051.1 GCA_024699355.1 Lachnospiraceae bacterium | reverse complement strand
CTTTTCGCTTGCCTCAAGGAGTGTCTTGTACTTCTCTTCCGTTGCCTTCTTATCCAGAAGGTACTCATTTTCTTTCGCCGTCAGATCCAGCTGATACTGATTCTCTTTGGCCGTCAGATCCAGGCGGTATTCATTTACTTTCGCCTGCAGATCCTGCGTGATCTGATTCTTTTGATCTTCCACTTCTTTGACGGCTTTCAATACTGCCAGGTCCTTTTCCTGCGATGCCGACCGGATCTGCGCATCCAGCTTCGCCTTATCCTGCTCCGCTTTTTGAAGTTTATCGCGAAGCACCTGCAATTCTTTCTCCAGGGCCTCTTTGACCTTATTTTCAGCTTTCGCGACCGCCGCATCCTGCTGCGCAACATGCTGCTCATGCAGATTTTTGGTCACTTCGGATACTTTTTCCTCGACCTCATCACGGAATTCGGAATCCCGGATCTGTTTGAAAATCGAATCCATTTCTGTCGGATCAATGCTAAATACTTTTCCGCAATGCGGGCATTTAATCTCTGTCAATGTCAGCCTCCATTTTCCCTGCAAACAACGCGCTCATCCTCTTTATTATATAACGGATCAATCTCCCGGCACAATCAACCGTCAGGCTAATACGCACTCTGCAGGATCACCCGCTGCACGGTAAGGTCCCCGGAAAGCAGCACCAGATTCGCACTTTTTCCGATCGTCACGCTGCCAATCCGGTCAAATATCCCCAGTTCTTTGGCCGGATTCATCGATGCCGCTGTCACCGCTGCGGTCAGTGGAATGTCAAACTCCTTCACACACCTCTGCAGACAGGTCATCAGGTCAGCTACCGACCCCGCCAGTGTCCCATCTGTCAATCGTGCTTCCTGCTCCCGGACGATCACTTCCTGCCCTCCAAGCGTATAGATCCCATCCGGCATTCCGGTCGCGCGCATGCTATCGGATATCAGGATCATGCGATCCTCTCCAAACAACTGAAACGCCAAACGGATCATCGCCGGATGCACATGTAACCCGTCACAGATCAGTTCCGCAAATACATCGTCTGCTTCCGCCGCCGCTGCGATCAGTCCCGGTTCCCGATGCAACAGATCCGGCATCGCATTAAATAAATGCGTCACGTGATGAACGCCTGCCCCAAATGCCTGCTTCGCACATGCATAATCCGCCTCGGTATGTGCCAGCGACAGGATCAACTCTGAAGAAAGTGCTCGGATCAGTTCCATAGCACCCGGTAGTTCCGGTGCCAGATCAAGATAACAGATCTTCCCTTTGGCCAGATGCTGTAGATGACGTATTTCTTTAACATCCGGAAGTCGAAGCGCTTCTCTTTTTTGTGCACCCTTCCTGTTCGGATTGAGATAGGGGCCTTCCAGATGAATCCCTAAAATCTGTGCCTCGGCGGAAGCAACTTCTTCGATCACCTGCACAACCTGTGATAATTCATCCGGCATCAGACTCATTGTCGTCGGGCAAAATCCAGTCACCCCTCTGGATGCCTGATAACGCGCCATCTTACGAAGGCCTTCGGCGCTACCGTCACTGGCATCTTCGCCGACGCAGCCATGTGTATGTAGATCGATCAGCCCGGGGATCAGGTAGGCACCATGACCATCAATGATCTCATCATTTACTGCTTCATTCGGCGCTGTGATCAGACCGTCTCGGATCCCGATGTCGCCGATCGCAAACGTCTTTTGTTCTGTAAAATATGCTACGTTTTGGATGATCACGCTCTGCGCTCTCCTCTCGCTGCGCACTACAGTTACTTGCTTTTGGCTGCCAGAACACGTTTCACATACTCATATACACGTGCCGTGGAGGAAATGCTCAGTCGCTCCCCCGTCGTATGAATGTCCTTCATATCCGGACCGATGGAAATACAATCCAGATCCGGGCGCTTCTCTAGCAGTAATCCGCATTCCACACCGGCATGAATTGCTTCCACGATCGGCTCTTTGTCATACATCTCGCGATATACGTTCAGGCAAAGATCTCTAAACGGAGACTCTTTGCGATATGCCCATCCCGGATAATCTCCGCGGATTTCGTTTCTTCCGCCGGCCAGTGACGTGATCGTCATGATCTGCGTCAACAGTGCCTGCTTTTCACTTGCTACCGAGCTTCTGATCGAGGTCACAAAATAGACCCGATCCATATCGATATGCATCACGCCGTTGTTTAAGGAAGTCTGTACAAGTCCCGGAACATCAGCACTCATCGCCTGTACACCGTTTGGCATCGCCACCAACGCCGCCAGGAATCTCTTTTGGGTTGCCTGATCGATACAGGATGCCTCTACATTTTGGGCAGATTCCAGTCTGGTCGTTACCTGCGGATCTTTGGTCTGATATTCGACCTTAATATCTTTGGTAAAGCCTGCTGCCACCAATTCTACGACACCCTCCTGCACCGCTTCTTCCGGTACGATAAAGATCGCCGTACAGTCTCTCGGGATCGCATTGTCCGCAAGTCCGCCATCCAATGTCGTCAAGCGGAAGTCACACGCCTGCTGCAAACGCCATAAAAATCTTCCCATCAAACGGTTGGCATTACCGCGTTCTTTGTGGATCTCCGCGCCGGAATGACCACCCTGCAGTCCGCTGATGCGGAAGGTATAGCAGGTGCCTTTCACATGCTCTTTGGTTACCTCGAAAATATGATCCACGCGGGCACCGCCGGCACAGCCTGCCAGAAAATGACCTTCATCCTCGGAATCCAGGTTAAAGAGTCTCGTTCCCTTCAAAGTTGAGATATCGATGTCTCTCGCGCCATCCATTCCGGTCTCTTCATTGGTCGTGATCACCACGTCCAGGTGCGGATGCGGGATCGAATCATCCTCCAGAATAGCCAGTGCCATCGCTACCGCAATGCCGTCATCGCCGCCAAGACTCGTATGCTCCGCATACAGTTCATCCCCATCGACCGCAACCTGTAATGGTGTCATCAGCATATCAATGTTGGCTTCCGGATCGGAAACCGCAACCATATCCATATGCCCCTGCAGGATGATCCCCGGCTCGTTCTCATAACCTGCGGAAGCTTCTTTGGTCATGATCACATTCAGTGCTGCATCCTGTCTGTAGGTCAGCTGATGCTCTTTTGCAAATGAAACCAGATAATCACTGATCTGTTCCAAATTTCCGGAACCATGCGGAATCTTGCAAAGTTCTGCGAAATAATAAAAAACTCGTTTTGGTTCTAACTCATAAATGGTTGACATAACTTCATCTCCTATCTAATGTCGTACCTGCATTATACCCCAAGGACTGCATAACGCCAACTTTCCGCCGTACGCCATCTGTGCCGCCGGGGGCCAACTATGCCACTGGGGGCCAACTATGCCACTGGGGGCCAACTATACCGCCGGGGCCAACTATGCCACCGGGGCCTATTTCAACGCCGGAGGCCGCACGCAAGCCTCCGTTTTTCCGGCTGACATCAAAAAAGCGTGCCATCCGGCACGCCTTAAGCTCCCCGAGTAGGGCTCGAACCTACAACATCACGGTTAACAGCCGTGCGCTCTACCATTGAGCTATCGAGGAATATCTACGGTTTATTATAATTTGTTCTGTTTCATTGTCAACGATTTTTTGCATACAGATAGGCGGCATGCCCGCCATACTCAAAAAGCAGAAGGACACGGATGTTCCTTCTGCTTTGAAGTCATTTTGATCAAACTGATCGATTATGCGATCTTGGACTTTGCGATGTCTGCAAGTGCCTTGAAACCTTCTGCATCATTTACAGCCATCTCAGCCAGCATCTTTCTGTTGATATCTACCTCAGCAAGCTTTAATCCATACATAAACTTGCTGTAAGAAAGACCATTCATTCTTGCTGCTGCATTGATACGAGCGATCCAAAGCTGTCTGAAC
>JAILPR010000294.1 GCA_024699355.1 Lachnospiraceae bacterium | reverse complement strand
CTGCTGACCATGTTATGATCGACCGCGACAAATTTAATGGTGTGCTCTCCAAGCGGCATCGGCAGGAAACCGTTAAAGAGTGTGGAATCGGTCGTCGGATCTTCCCCGTCAATCGTATAGTAAACGGTACAATCCTCCACGGCTTCGACATGGAGCAGCTGCGGCGTATAGTAGGTGCCGGAATAGGCATCCACTTCCGGAGCAAACGGCACCGTCACATCAATGTGATACGCCCCCCTCGAAAGCGGGCTCTCCACCCCGTAGTCATTGATAAATTTGGCGGTAACGATATAATCGCCGTCTTCCAGAAAGATCAGGGAAGAATACTCAAGCGACTGACTGGTCGGCTCGGTGCCATCCAGCGTGTAATAGATCGTTCCGGACGTATTGGCCAAAAGCTTTAACGGGATCATCACATTATAAGAGCCTTCGACATAATTAAACTGCGGTGCATTTGCCATGTAGCTGACATATTTTTCCGTCAGATACGTATCATTGCAATTCTGCAGGATACTGTTGATCTGAGAATAATTCTCAACAGAAATATAATACGCAAACAGTTCTTCGTAGGCTTCTCTCGAATCTTCCACCGAGATCCCTTTTCGCTGGATGATCGACTGCAGGGTATTGATATAGCTGGTCTCATCTCCCATTTTCAGATAATACTCGGCCATCCGAAACCGGATCCCGGCAAAATCCGAAGCACTCGCATTCTCTTCGGTCGTTCGAAGAGACTCGATCGCGGCAGCATAATCACCGTTTCGCGCATAGCTTTCCGCCTTGCCAAGCTGATACGAAGAAGTCTCATGATAGGCATGAATGCTCATCAGTACGATCATCGCGATCATGAGAAGGATCAAAAACCCTCCGATACGAAGGATCAGACTGGTATGGCGCTCAGCGATCAGATCATCCTCATCCGCTTCCGCTGTCCTGCCAAGATCGATCGTATCGGTATCTCCGATATGGGAAATATCGATCCCGGAGGCTACCAGTTCATCGGCGACATCCGACAAACTCTTGGTGATGCTATCTTCCACTTCCGGCTCAAAGTCCGGAACGATCCGAATTTCCTGACCGCACTTCTCGCAAAGAAGAAGCCCGTCCGGGATCTCGGCGCCGCAATTTGGACAGATCATCGGTAACCCCCTTTCTGCAGCTTGCGCTGCGATCTATCAAAGCTGCCCCGTAATAAAGGGCTGCATCATGTTTAGAATAAGCCTGTGATCCTGCCGCTTGCATCCACATCGATCCGATGTGCTGCCGGTGATTTCGGCAGACCCGGCATCGTCATGATCTCCCCTGTCAGCACAACGACAAATCCGGCACCTGCGGACACATAAGCTTCACGTACGTGTAATTGAAACCCTTCCGGTCTGCCAAGAAGCGTCGGATCATCCGATAAGGAATACTGCGTCTTGGCCATGCAAACCGGGAACGAGCCAAATCCGAGTGCAGTCAGTCTCTCCAGCTGTTTGAGCGATGCTGCCGAGAACTCTACGCCGTCCGCACCGTAAATCTCACGCGCAACGGTTTCAATCTTTTCTTTGAGAGAAAGAGATCTCTCATAGATCGGAGCAAAGCAGCTCTCCTCCTGCTCCAGCGTTGAAAGAACCGCATTGGCGAGTTCAAGTCCGCCTTCTCCACCCTTTTCCCAGACTTCGGAAAGTGCAAAACGGCATCCTTTTTCTTCGCAGAATGCTTTCACAAAGTCAAGTTCTTCGTTACTGTCGGATACAAACGCATTTAAGGTCACGACCACCGGAACATGATATTTCTTCAGGTTCTCGATATGCTTTCCTAAATTGACGATTCCCTTTTTCAGGGCATCCACATTCGGCACGGAAAGATCGCTCTTGGCAACCCCGCCGTTATACTTCAATGCTCTGACCGTTGCCACCAGTACGATCGCATCCGGAGATAATCCTGCCGACGGACACTTGATGTCCAGGAACTTCTCCGCACCAAGGTCTGCGCCGAATCCCGCCTCGGTGATACAATAGTCAGCCATCTTCAGCGCTGCTCTCGTCGCACGTACCGAGTTACATCCATGTGCAATATTGGCAAACGGACCGCCGTGCACCAGTGCCGGCGTATGCTCAAGTGTCTGGATCAGATTCGGCTTTAACGCATCCTTAAGGAGCGCAGCCATCGCACCGACCGCCTGCAGATCTGCAGCGGTCACCGGCTGATTGTCTCTCGTATAGGCAACCACGATCTTGCCAAGACGTTCTTTCAGATCTTCCAGATCGTTGGCCAGACAAAGAACAGCCATGATCTCGGAGGCAACCGTGATCACGAAATGATCCTCACGCACATAACCGTCCGCCTTTGCGCCCATACCGACAACGATATTGCGCAGTGCACGGTCATTCATATCCAGACATCTCTTCCAGACGATCTGTCTGGTGTCGATGTTTAACTCATTTCCCTGCTGAATGTGATTATCGATCAGAGCTGCAAGAAGATTGTTTGCAGAAGTGATCGCATGAAAATCTCCCGTAAAATGCAGGTTCAGATCCTCCATCGGAACAACCTGGGCATAGCCACCGCCGGCTGCACCACCTTTGATCCCGAAGCAGGGACCAAGAGACGGCTCGCGAAGTGCGATGATCGCATTCTTGCCAAGTTTTCCAAAGGCTTCACCGAGGCCGACGGTTGTTGTGGTCTTTCCTTCACCGGCGGGTGTCGGATTGATCGCAGTTACCAGGATCAGCTTTCCGTTCTCTTTGTTCTCCAGGGTCTGTAAGAACTCCTCGGAAATCTTTGCCTTGTACTTACCGTATAGTTCCAACGCATCTTCCGGGATGCCACAACGCTTTGCGACTAGGGAAATTGGTTCCATGACCGCTTCCTGTGCGATTTCGATATCAGTTTTCATAGTCTCAGCCTCCGTACTCTTCCAAATAATTTTCAAATTGCTCCGCGCTCATCAGTACTTTACGCGGTTTGGTACCATCCTCTTCCGAAACGACACCTGCTTCACAAAGCTGATCCATGATCCTGGCCGCTCTGTTAAATCCGATCTTAAAGACACGCTGCAGCATGCCGATGGATGCTTTATCCTTTTCGATCACAAATTTACCGGCATCGGTAAAGAGTTCATCATTGCCAAACGAGCTACCGGATGCGCCACCGGCGGATGAGGCATCCCCTGAGGATGTAACCGTTTGGATCTGGGCTTCGATCTCTTTGCCGTAATCATTGATGATGTCCTGTGCCTTTAAAAACTCTACAACGCCGGCCACTTCATCATCCGAAATAAATGCTCCCTGTACGCGAAGAGGCTTGGGATAACCCTGCGGATCAAAGAGCATATCGCCCTTTCCGAGCAGTTTTTCCGCACCGTTGCTATCGAGGATCGTACGGGAGTCCACACCGCTCGATACCGCAAATGCGATACGGCTCGGCATATTGGCCTTGATCAGACCGGTAATGACATCTACGGACGGTCTTTGCGTCGCGATGATCAGGTGAATACCTGCTGCTCTTGCCAGCTGTGCCAGACGACAGATCGCTTCTTCCACTTCATTGGATGCGACCATCATCAGATCCGCAAGCTCATCGACGATGATCAGGATCTGCGGCATCTTCTCCGGCGCCTGTTCGCCGCTTGCCTGCAGTTCTTCGACATGCTGGTTATAGCCCTTCAGATCACGCACCCCGGTATCCGCAAATTTCTGATAACGATCGGTCATTTCTTTGACAGCCCACTGCAATGATCCCGCAGCCTTCTTGGGGTCTGTCACTACCGGCAGGAGCAAATGCGGAATACCGTTATAAACACTTAATTCCACGACCTTCGGATCGATCATGATGAGCTTGACTTCATCCGGCTTTGCCTTATACAGAATACTCATGATGATCGTATTGATGCAGACAGACTTACCGGAACCTGTCGCACCTGCGATCAGCAAATGCGGCATCTTGGCAAGATCTGTTACGATCACGCGTCCGGCAATGTCTTTGCCGACCGCAAAGGTCAATCTGGCATCGGATGCGCGATATTCTTTGGATTCGATCAGATCACGGAATGCCACCATACTGATGGACTTATTCGGCACTTCGATCCCGACCGCAGCTTTCCCCGGGATGGGGGCCTCGATACGGATATCCGTCGCTGCCAGATTTAATTTGATATCATCGGCAAGATTCACGATCCTGCTGACTTTCACGCCGATCTCCGGCTGTAATTCATATCTGGTGACCGCAGGTCCCTGGCTGATATCGGTCACCTTCGCATTGACACCAAAGCTCTCCAGCGTCTTTTGCAGGTTGGCGGCCGTTGCTTTCAGTTCCTGCGCACTATCGCCCTGAGGACCGCTCTTGCCTTTCTTTAACAGCGTGATCGGCGGCGTGACATACTTGCTGACAGGCTTCGTTCCCTGCGGTAAGGTTTCCTGACGGGGCTCTTCCTGCGGCTCTGTCACCGCTCCCGGAAGGACGCGATGCGACCCGGATGAAATTTCCCCGGTCGC
>JAILPR010000293.1 GCA_024699355.1 Lachnospiraceae bacterium | reverse complement strand
AACAATAATGTTCTTTGAGGAGGGACATTATGAAAGGAAGAGGAAAGCAGTAACATGGGTGGATTTTTTGGAGTAGCATCAAAGAATGATTGTGTCTTTGATCTGTATTTCGGAACAGACTATCATTCGCATTTGGGCACGAGGCGTGCCGGTATGGCCGTGATCGGACAAGAGGGGTTCCAGCGTGCCATTCACAACATTGAGAACTCACCGTTTCGAACCAAGTTTGAGAGTGATTTTCATGAAATGAGCGGAAAGATGGGTATCGGTTGCATCTCCGATTACGAACCGCAGCCGCTGATCGTCCGTTCACACCACGGCACCTATGCCATCACCACGGTCGGCAAGATCAACAATCATGAGAAACTGGAGGAAGAAGTGCTCAAAACCGGAGGACTTCATTTCCAGGAGATGAGCTCCGGACAGATCAATGCAACCGAACTGGTCGCAGCGCTGATCAATCAGAAAGACAACATCATCGACGGGATCCGTTATGCGCAGGATGCGATCGACGGGTCGATCACGATGATGCTGCTGACGGCAAAAGGCATTTATTGTGCCAGAGATAAAATGGGCAGGACACCGCTGGCCATCGGTATGAAGGATGACGGGTTCTGTGCTTCGTTTGAAAAATTTGCCTATTTAAATCTCGGCTACCGGGATTATAAAGAATTGGGTCCGGGAGAGATCGACATTATGACGCCCGAAGGCCTTACGATGCTGGTCGCACCGGGCAAGGAGATGCGGATCTGTACCTTCCTTTGGGTTTACTACGGATATCCGAGTTCCGGTTATGAAGGCGTCTCTGTCGAGGGTATGCGGTATAACTGCGGTAAGCTCATGGCAAGAAGAGATCAGCTGACCACGGCGGATGCGGATATCGTTGCCGGCGTACCGGATTCCGGAACGGCACATGCGGTTGGCTATGCCAATGAATCCGGGATCCCGTTCTCGAGACCGTTTATCAAGTACACGCCGACCTGGCCCAGATCCTTTATGCCGACGATCCAGTCCAAGCGTGATCTGATCGCGCGTATGAAGCTGATCCCGGTCCATGAACTGATCGAAAATCAACGGCTGCTGCTCATCGATGATTCCATTGTCCGCGGGACACAGCTGCGGGAGACGACAGAGTTCCTCTATCGCAGCGGGGCGAAGGAAGTACATGTCCGCCCGGCTTGTCCGCCGATCATGTACGGCTGTAAGTATTTGAACTTTTCCAGATCCTCTTCGGAGATGGAACTGATCGCCAGACGGATCATTAATAAAGAAGAAGGACAGGATGTGGGACGGGATGTCCTCGACGACTATGTGAATCCGGATTCTTCACGCTATGCGCATATGCTCGAAGAAATTCGCAAACAGCTCGGCTTTACTTCACTGGCGTACAATCGTCTCGATGACATGCTTGATGCGGTCGGGATCGATAAGAGCAAACTCTGTACGTATTGCTGGGATGGAAAAGAATAAGGAGAAGCTATGATCAGCAGATGCAGGAAATGTCGAATGGAATATGAAGCAGTCTTTGGCGATGACCATATCTGCCCGAAATGCCGCAGAGAGATCGAGGAGCAGTTTGACCGCGTCAGAGCGTATCTCTATGACCATCCGGGTGCAAATATCGCAACCGTCACCGCGGAGTGCGAGGTCACGGAGCGTCAGGTGCTGCGTTGGCTGCGCGAGGACCGGATCTTTGTCGCAGGCAATACAGGCTATATCTTAAAGTGTGAGGGCTGTGGAAAGCCTATTCCATCCGGGGTTTACTGCCCCGAGTGCGCAAAGCGTTACAGCAGCGCCAAGGGAAGTGGTTTCGGTATGAACAATCAGGGTGCGGAAACAGGAAAGCAGCGATTCGCTGTAGATTCGAGAAAACATATCTAACATTCAGGGGATGCGTAGCATAGGATGCTACGCATTTGCCTTGTGCCGCGCGCATCGACCGGCGCTGTATCACGTTTGTCTTGCGCCGCGCGCACCGGCCTGCGCTGTAAAGCGTGCGGCAAACGGCACTGCCAAGGGGAGGCGGTGCACAAATATCAGGGAAAAGGAAATGAACACGTGGAACGAAATTTAACAGAGGGGAATATGGTAAAGACGATCGCGACATTCTCGCTGCCGTTTTTGCTTTCTTATTTTTTACAAACACTTTATGGCATGGCGGATCTGTTCATCACGGGGCAGTATAACGGCTCCGATATGATCACGGCCGTGTCGGTCGGCTCACAGATCATGCATATGGTGACCGTTATGATCGTGGGGCTTGCCATGGGCGGTACGATCATGATCGGGCGCTATGTCGGCGCCAAAGATGATCGGAGTCTAAAGCGCACCATCGGCAACATGATCGTCTTATTTATGGGACTCTCCGTGGTACTTGCGGTGGTCCTGCTGCTCTTTACCGGGCCGATCACAAGCATCTTGCAGACCCCCATCGAGGCAGTGGATGGCACGATCCGCTATCTGCAGATCTGCTTTATCGGGATTCCGTTTATTACGGCATATAACGTGATCAGTGCGATCTTTCGCGGGATGGGCGATTCCAAAAGCCCGATGTATTTTATCGCGATCGCCTGCATCTTTAATATCGCGCTGGATTACCTCTTCATCGGAGGGATGCAGATGGGAAGCGCCGGCGCAGCGCTGGCGACGATCCTGGCGCAGGCGCTAAGCGTCCTCATTGCGCTTTGCTCGATCCGCAAGCTGCATCTGGGGATCCGGCTGCAAAAGGAAGATTTTCATCCGGAGCAAAAGACCATGAAAGACATGCTCTCCATCGGCCTGCCGGTCTGTGCACAGGATGGCTTTATCCAGGTTTCCTTCTTAATTATTACGATGATCGCCAACATGCGTGGCGTCGATATGGCGGCCGCGGTGGGGATCGTCGAGAAGATCATCACCTTTATCTTCCTGATCCCGAGCTCGGCGCTCTCTACCGTATCGGCGATCGCAGCGCAGAACATCGGCGCGGGAAAGCCGGAGAGAGCACGGGAAGCATTAAGGGATACCGCCCTGATGGCCTTTGGCATCGGGCTGATCATCGCATTGCTCACACAGGTCCTTGGCGGAGCGCTCGTATCGCTCTTTACGACAGATACCTATGTGGCGATGCTGGGAGCGCAGTATTTTAGCACCTATGTATTTGACTGTGCCTTTGCAGGCATTCACTTTGTATTCAGCGGGTACTTTAGTGCCTGTGATAAATCGATCATCTCTTTTCTCCATAATGTCATCTCGATCCTGGTGATCCGGATCCCGATGGCCTACCTGGCGATGATCTGTTA
>JAILPR010000271.1 GCA_024699355.1 Lachnospiraceae bacterium | reverse complement strand
GCCACGATCGGTACCGGTAACATCGCCGGCGTTGCGGCAGCACTTGCGACCGGCGGTCCGGGGTCGATCTTCTGGATGTGGGTTACAGCCTTCTTTGGCATGATGACCAACTATTCGGAAAATGTGCTCGGTATCTTTTACCGGCGTAAAAATGAAAACGGAGAGTGGTCCGGCGGTGCCATGTATTATCTGAAAGACGGACTTGGTGCAAAGAGAGGCTGTAAGCAGATCGGTGCCGTACTGGCAACATTGTTTGCAACCTTCTGTGTGATCGCATCCTTTGGGATCGGTAACATGAGCCAGATCAACTCAATCGCGGTCAATATGAACTCCGTTTTCGGGATGCCGATGCTGGCGACCGGAATCGTGCTGATGGTAATCGCAGGTCTGGTCATCGTCGGCGGCATCAAGAGAATCGCTGCGGTGACCGAAAAACTGGTACCGTTTATGGCAATCGCTTATGTCATCGGTGCGATCGCGATCGTTGCGGTGAATTACAGTCGGATCGCGCCAGCATTTGTGGCGATCTTTAAGGGAGCTTTTGCAATGAAGGCAGTTGGTGGCGGTATCGTTGGTTCCGGCGTGCGTTCCGCGGTTACCTGGGGTATGAAGAGAGGCGTCTTCTCCAATGAAGCAGGTCTTGGTTCTTCCGTTATGGTGCATTCGGCATCCAACGTCAAAGAGCCGGTACAGCAGGGAATGTGGGGAATCTTTGAAGTCTTTGCGGATACGATCGTTGTCTGCACACTGACCGCACTTGCGGTACTGACCAGCGGCGTTATGGACTTATCGACCGGCGCGATGATCTCTTCCGCAGAAAAAACCGCACTGGTTTCGGAATCGTTTTCCAAAGTGTTCGGCCCTGCGGGCGGCGCATTTATCGCGATCGCAATCCTTTTGTTTGCATTTTCGACAACGCTCGGATGGAGTGTTTACGGTACCAAGGCCTTTGAATATCTCTTCGGTACCAAGGCGACGATCGGGTACAAGGTGATCTTTGTGGTCTTTATCGCGATCGGCGCAACGATGAATCTGGAACTGGCATGGGATCTGTCCGATACCTTTAACGGTCTGATGGCCATCCCCAACCTGATCGGCGTCATCGCTTTAAGCGGTACGGTGGCGACCATTACCAAAAACTATATCGCACGGAAATTCGGCGGACAGGAGATTACACCAATGTATTCGGCATTTCCGACGATCCAGCGCGAGCAGGAAGAAGTTGTCAAAGCGGAATCGGAGGAAGCGGTCGGGTAACGGCTGTGTGCCGACGCCCGGAGCGCCAATGAGATGCAGCCACAACGGCTGTGTGCCGACGCCCGGAGCGCGATCGGCACCACCGCCGGCAATTGCCGGCCTTTCTCCCTTAGGGTACGCGGGATGCCGCGTACCTTTTTTATGCGCAGAGATTCCGAATCGTGCTATGATAAAGTCAGATCAGATTAGATCAGATCTGAGGGGAGGTTTGGCATGAAGATCCACGGATTGATGAAAATGACGCTGCTGGATTATCCGGGGCTGGTAGCCTGTACGGTGTTTTTGGGCGGCTGCGATATGCGCTGTCCATATTGCCATAACTGGGAGCTGCTGGATATGAATGCGCCGGCCATCATGGATGATGAAGAACTGCTGGCATTTTTAAACACGCGCAAGGGGCTGCTGGATGCGGTGGTATTTACCGGCGGAGAAGCGCTGTTGCGGAACGATTTGGCGGAAGTGATCCGAAAGGTACGAAAGCTGGGGTTCAAGATCAAACTCGATACCAACGGCAATCATCCGGACAAACTGAAAAACATCGTGGAAGAGGGGCTGATCGATTACGTCGCGATGGATGTCAAGAACAGTCCGGACAGATATGGGATGACCATTGGGCTGCCGGAGTTTTCGACCGTGCGGATCGGAGAAAGCATCGAGTATCTGCTGCACGGACCGGTGGAGTATGAGTTTCGGACGACTGTGGTGAAGCAGTTTCATGATGAGGAATCGTTCCGGCAGATCGGGGAATGGATCCGCGGGGCAAAGAGATACTATCTGCAGGGCTTTGTAGATCGGGATACGGTACCCTATGAGGGACTCTCCGCTTGTAGCAGAGAGCAGATGGAAACCTTCCTTACCATTGTCGCCCCGTGCGTGCAAACGGCGGAAATTCGGGGCGTTTGAACAAAAATCATAAAAAAAGACAAAAATCAAAAAGGTACAATATCTTGTGGAAATTGTTTTTTATCCTCACTAGATATTGACCTTTTTTGTGTTTTAATGCTATCCTTAGAGTAACGCATCACGGATGAGAAGCGGTAGCAGGGAAGGCTGCCGGAAGGAACTGAGAACGTTTACAAAGGAGAGGGAGATGTACAGAGTTTTAAAAAGAGATGGTGTGATCGTCGAATTCAACGTATCCAAGATCAGCGCAGCGATCGAGAAGGCATTTATCGGCTGCAATAAGCAGTATCATCCGAGTGTGATCGATATGCTGGCGCTTCGTGTGACCAGTGATTTTGAGTCCAAGATCAAGGACAATGTCATCGCTGTGGAAGATATTCAGGACAGCGTTGAGAAGATTTTGTCGGAAGCAGGCTATGCCGATGTGGCAAAGGCTTATATTTTATATAGAAAACAGCGTGAAAAGGTTCGTAATGTCAGAACCACCATGCTCAATTACAAGGATATTGTGGATAACTATCTGCAGATCAATGATTGGCGTGTCAAAGAAAACTCCACGGTGACCTACAGTGTCGGCGGTCTGATCCTGTCCAATTCGGGCGCGATCACAGCCAATTACTGGCTCAGTGAGATCTATGATCATGAGATCGCCGAAGCGCACAGAAGCGCAGCGATCCATATCCACGATCTGAGTATGCTGACCGGATATTGTGCCGGCTGGTCCTTAAAGCAGCTGATCCAGGAAGGCCTTGGCGGTGTGACCGGCAAGATCACTTCCGCACCGGCGGGACATTTGTCTACCCTGTGTAACCAGATGGTAAACTTCCTGGGAATCATGCAGAATGAGTGGGCCGGAGCACAGGCATTCTCATCCTTCGATACGTATCTGGCACCGTTTGTAAAGATCGACAATCTTTCCGATAAAGAGATCAAACAGTGCATTCAGTCGTTCATCTTTGGCGTCAATACCCCGTCCAGATGGGGGACACAGTCACCGTTTACCAACATTACGCTGGATTGGACCGTACCTGCGGACATGAAAGATGAGCAGTGCTGGATCGGCGGCAAGCAGGTAGACTTTACCTATGGCGATTGCCAGGAGGAGATGGACAGAGTCAACAAGGCGTTTATCGAGATCATGATCGAGGGCGATGCCAACGGACGCGGATTCCAGTATCCGATCCCGACCTATTCCATTACCAAGAATTTCAATTGGGAAGAGACCGAGAACAACAAGCTGCTCTTTGAGATGACCGCAAAATACGGTACGCCGTATTTCTCCAACTATATCAATTCCGACATGGAGCCGAGTGACGTACGAAGCATGTGCTGCCGTTTGCGTTTGGATCTGCGCGAGTTGCGTAAGAAATCCGGCGGATACTTCGGTAGCGGTGAGTCGACAGGTTCTGTCGGCGTTGTAACGATCAATCTTCCGAGAATCGCGTACCTTGCAGAGAACGAAGAAGATTTCTACAAGAGACTGGATCGTCTGATGGATATCGCAGCCAGATCGTTAAAGACCAAGAGAACGGTTATTACAAAGCTGCTGGATGCGGGCTTATATCCGTATACCAAGAGATATCTGGGCACCTTTAACAATCATTTCTCCACGATCGGTCTGATCGGTATGAACGAGGTTGGTTTAAATGCCAACTGGCTGAAGAAAGATCTGACGCACAAAGAGACACAGGAGTTTGCGGCGGATGTTTTGAACCATATGAGAGAAAAGCTCAGCGATTATCAGGAGCAGTACGGTGATCTGTATAACCTGGAGGCAACACCGGCCGAGTCCACGACCTATCGCTTTGCAAAGCATGATAAAGAACAATATCCGGATATCATCACGGCAAATGAGAACGGCACACCGTATTACACCAATTCTTCGCATCTGCCGGTAGGCTATACCGAGGATATCTTCTCGGCGCTGGATGTACAGGATCAGTTGCAGACATTGTATACATCGGGAACCGTATTCCACGCGTTCCTGGGCGAGAAGCTTCCGGACTGGAAGGCAGCGGCAACACTGGTCAGAAAGATCGCGGAAAACTACAGACTGCCGTATTATACGATGTCACCGACCTATTCTGTCTGCAAGAATCACGGTTACATTACCGGTGAAGTATATGTATGCCCGGATTGCGGAGAGAAGACCGAAGTTTACAGCCGGATCACCGGCTACTATCGTCCGATCCAGAACTGGAATGACGGTAAGACGCAGGAGTATAAAGATCGTAAGGTTTATAATATTTTAAACAGCAAGCTTTCGCACAAGGGACCGGCCATCAAGGTGGAACTGCCGCAGGAAGATGCACCCGTGCAGAAACCCGCAGAGAGTGCAGCACCGGTAGCGGCGGGAAGTGAGATCCCGGTGGTCTATGTCAAAGATCATTGTCCGAAGTGTAA
>JAILPR010000267.1 GCA_024699355.1 Lachnospiraceae bacterium | reverse complement strand
CAGAATGAGCGCGAGGATCATTCCGATGTTTTTCAGCAGTATTTTTTTGAACTGATTGATGTCCCGATTCATATGGTTATGGTAGCACTAATTTCTTGCATTCACAAGGTAGATGAAGTAGAATAATAGGCATGACAAATGCCGAAAATATCGTAAAAACTGAAAATTTGGTATTCGAATATATTCGCCGCGATGAGGAAGGAAATCCGATCGGTGTGAAGGCTGCAGTGGATGATGTTGACCTGAACGTGGAACAGGGGCAGTTCATTGCGATCCTGGGACATAACGGATCCGGAAAATCGACTTTGGCAAAGCATTTGAATGCGATCCTGTTGCCAACGGAAGGATCTGTTTGGATCGATGGAATGGACACCACCAAGGGAGATCATCTTTGGGATATTCGACAAAAGATCGGTATGGTATTCCAGAATCCGGATAATCAGATCATCGGTCAGGTAGTGGAAGAAGACGTAGGCTTTGGCCCGGAAAACATGGGTGTCCCGACGGAGGAGATCTGGGCACGTGTGGAAGAGAGCCTGAAAGCGGTTGGGATGTATGAGTATCGTAAGCATTCTCCCAATAAGTTATCCGGCGGACAAAAGCAGCGTGTATCGATCGCAGGCGTCATCGCAATGCATCCGAAGTGCATCGTGCTGGATGAGCCGACTGCAATGCTTGATCCAAACGGACGCTGGGAAGTTGTTCGGGCGGCAAGGGCATTAAATGACGTAGAAGGTGTGACGGTCATTCTGATCACACACTATATGGAAGAAATTGTGCATGCGGATCATGTGATCGTGATGGATCAGGGAAAGATCGCAATGCAGGGAACGCCGCGTGAAATTTTCTCGCGTGTGGAAGAATTAAAAGAACTGAGGCTGGATGTACCGAAAGTAACGGAGCTTGCATATGAGCTTCAAAAACGAGGCATACCGATGCCGGACGGGATCCTGACCAAAGAAGAATTTGTGACAGAATTCCTTAAGTTAAAACACTGAAATGGAGTATGTAAATGTCGCTGATACTAGACCATGTGACATATGAATACGGGTCAGATACGGAGCTGGCAGTCAAAGCACTGGATAACATTGAACTGGTGATCGATGACAATGAGTTCCTGGGACTGATCGGACATACCGGTTCCGGAAAGTCTACATTGGTACAGCATCTGAACGGGTTGCTGAAACCAACCTCAGGTCATATCTATTTTAATGGCAGAGATATCCATGAAAATGATTTTGACCGTCGAGCACTTCGCGGAGAAGTCGGACTGGTATTCCAGTATCCGGAGCATCAGTTGTTTGAACTGACGGTCTTTAAAGATGTTTGTTTCGGTCCGAAGAATATGGGCATGAAGCCGGAACAATGTGAAGTGGCGGCATATGAAGCGCTGGAAGCGGTTGGTTTGGATGAAGAATTATATGACCAGTCACCGCTTGATCTTTCCGGTGGACAAAAGCGACGTGTCGCGATTGCAGGTGTGCTCGCGATGCACCCGAAAGTATTGGTGCTGGATGAGCCGACCGCCGGCCTGGACCCCAAAGGCCGTGATGAGATTCTGGATCTGGTCAAAGAGTTAAAGAAAAACCTCGGCATGACGATCGTGCTGGTATCACACAGTATGGATGATGTCGCCGAGTATGCAGATAAAATCGTTGTCATGGATCGGGGAAAGATCATTTATCATGACACACCCAAGAATGTTTTTGCGCATGCAAAGGAGCTGGAGGCAATGGGCCTTGGTGTACCGCAGGTGACAAGCGTGATGAAGAGCCTTGCAGATGCAGGTATCGATGTGCCGCAGGATATCACAACCGTGGATGAAGCGGCGGATGTGCTTGCAGCTTTATGTAAGTAGCATGACTGAATCGGAAAGAGAAACAGATGCTTCGAGATATTACCTTAGGACAATATTATCAGACAGACTCGATCCTGCACCGCCTGGATGCCCGTGTCAAGATCATCGGTACGTTCTGGTTTATCATATCGATCTTTCTCATCAATCGTGTGAGCGGATATTTGGTTGCGGCTGCCTTCCTGGCACTGGTGATCAAATTATCGCATGTGCCGTTCCGCTACATGATCAAGGGCCTGAAATCCATTATGATCCTGTTGATGATCACATTTGCGTTTAACATCTTTTTGACGCCGGGCGAGATTCTGGTCCAGTTCGGACCGCTCCACGTATCGCGGGAAGGTCTGGTGCTTGCACTTAAGATGGCGGTGCGCCTCATCTTATTGATCATCGGCTCCTCACTGATGACACTGACGACAACACCGAACAACCTGACGGATGGACTGGAAAAAATTTTTAACCCGCTCAAGGTACTGCATGTACCGGTGCATGAAGTGGCGATGATGATGTCGATCGCGCTTCGGTTTATTCCGATCCTGATCGATGAAACGGACAAGATCATGAAAGCACAAATGGCGCGCGGAGCCGATTTTGAAAGCGGCAGCTTGATGAAACGGGCGGTCAGCCTTGGTGCATTGTTAGAGCCGTTATTTATTTCGGCATTCCAAAGAGCCAATGATCTGGCAATGGCGATGGAAGCAAGGTGCTATCGCGGCGGCGAAGGCAGAACCAAGATGAAACCGCTGATCTATCAGAAGAAGGACTATCTTGCCTTTCTGGTCATCTACGGCTATCTGGTGGTATGTGTACTGATCGGCAGAGTACTGCCGTTACCGTTTTAACATCCTGCGTGTCAGAGGCAGATGATATTTGAGAAAGAAAACCGGATGAAACGAGTACTATTGGTAGTGGCCTACGACGGGACGCAGTACTGTGGATGGCAGGTGCAACCGCATCAGGCGACGATCGAAGGCGAACTGAATAAAGCGCTCGAGAGCCTGACCGGCGTTCCGACAGAGGTCATTGGCGCAAGCAGGACCGATTCGGGAGTGCATGCGAAATGCAATCTGGCGGTGTTTGATACGGAGAGCCCGATCCCCGGGGAAAAATTTTTTTATGCGGTCAACAAATACCTGCCCGCAGACATTCGCGTCATCGCCTCACGTGAGGTGCCGACAGATTTTCATCCAAGGCACATGGAGACGAAGAAAACCTACGAATATCGTATCCAATGTGCTGCAGTGCCGGATCCGATGCGTAGAAACTATGTATGCTTCACATTCCGCAACATGGACGTTGCAGCGATGCAGGAAGGCGCGGCAAAGCTGATCGGAGAACATGATTTCGCCAGCTTTTGCAGTGCGGGATCCACAGCGGAGACGACGGTACGTACCTTATATCAATGTGATGTGAGAACGCATGGGGATGAGATCATCATCCGGGTGCAGGGGAGCGGTTTTCTCTATAATATGGTGCGCATCATTGCGGGAACGCTGATGGATGTCGGCGTTGGCCTAAGGTCCCCGGAGGATGTGCAGCGGATGCTTGATGCGGCAGATCGAAGCGCAGCGGGACCGACAGCACCACCGCAGGGATTGACGCTGGTCAACTATGAGATCGTTTCGACGGGAGAAATATTCGGAAAATGAAAAAACCGCGAAATATCCGCGGAATTAAAGCATTTATATCTTGACAATAGACGGAGATTATCATATAATCTCTGAATGTGGCGACATTTCACATGCTGAGCCAAAAGCCCCGGCAAAGCGTGTTGAGATCATATAGCAGCATGACTTTTGAAATAATGAAAAGACATGCAAAGTTTGAAATATTCCGATCAGTTATGAAAGGCGGCCCGGACATCCGCGTGGATAACAATTGGGATATGAGACGAAGAATCTATGGAGGATTTATCATGAAGACATTTATCGCAGATCCATCTACGATTGAAAGAAAATGGTATGTAGTAGATGCTACAGGTATGACACTTGGTCGTCTTGCATCTGAAGTAGCTAAGGTGTTAAGAGGTAAGAATAAGCCGGTATTTACACCGTTCCTGGATATGGGTGATAACGTAATCATCGTAAATGCAGAGAAGATCAAAGTAACCGGTAAGAAGTTAGATCAGAAAGTTTATTATCATCATTCAGCATATGTTGGCGGCATGAAGGAGATCACTCTGAGAGATAAGCTGGCTACCAAGCCGGTTGAGGTTGTAGAGCTCGCTGTTAAGGGTATGCTTCCGAAGGGACCTTTAGGTAGAGAAATGTTCAAGAAGCTGTATGTATATGCAGGTCCGGATCACAAGCATGAGGCTCAGAAGCCGGAAGTGTTAACATTCTAACCAAAGGACTGAAAGGAGATTAATAAAATGGCTAAGGCAGAGAAGAATTATTATGGCACCGGCAGAAGAAAAAAATCTGTTGCTCGTGTTTATTTAAGACCTGGTAAAGGTAACATCACAATCAATAAGAGAGATATCGATAACTACTTTGGTCTGGAGACCTTAAAGGTTATCGTTCGTCAGCCGTTAGTAGCAACTGAGACCGCTGACAAGTTTGATATCGTTGTTAACGTAAAGGGCGGCGGTACTACAGGACAGGCTGGCGCAATCAGACATGGTATTGCACGTGCACTTCTGACTGTAGATAATGACTACAGACCGACTCTGAAGTCTGCAGGCTTCCTGACCAGAGATCCTCGTATGAAAGAAAGAAAGAAATACGGTCTCAAGGCAGCTCGTCGTGCACCGCAGTTCAGCAAGAGATAATCAAAACTTGTCTTTTAAGACCTTGGAAGATAATTCCAAGGTCTTTTTTATTGCTAAAAATAAGGCTTTACACGTCAAAAACTTATCTTATCTTTAAGATAAGACAACTTATCCTATCATTTCAATAAATCACAAATATGGAACAAATATGGAACAAATTGCAAAAATAAAAATTGTGTCTTGTGCAAGAC
>JAILPR010000251.1 GCA_024699355.1 Lachnospiraceae bacterium | reverse complement strand
TCTTTCAGCGGCAGGCTCTCCTCACCGATCAGAATGCTTCGATCCATCCGTTTGATCACCGCCAGGTTCTGATTCGAATATCCCTTTTGATGCAGAAATTCCGATATTTTATGTCCGACCATCTCCTTCGGGATTTCATAGGTTATGATTCGCTCCATACGTTATGCCTTGTTCAAATGCACACGCCAGATCCAGGACCAGCGCCGCATATCTATCCAGCTCCTTTATTTTCATCTGCGGATCCGCAACAGGTACCATAATGGCCGAGAGCATCATCGATCCGATGACTTCTTCCACAGCCCTGCCGCTGATCCCGGCTTTTTTCCACACCTGCGGGTCCACTACTTCACGCATCACCGAAGACAATCCTTTCTTCATAAAATGCGTCTCCCGATAAAACTCTTTGCTCTCCAGCGTTACGCCCAGCACCAGTTCCGGACTTGCATAATCCCGCAGCAGACGAATGGTCTGCCCGATCATCAGTTCAAACTTACGCCGCATATTGGTACGCTTTTGCAGGTAGATCCGATTACGTTGCAAGCGGATCCGGTTCCAAAGATCCGCGGATACCAACCGGATGATCCCATCCGTATTCAGCTGTTCCCGATCATAGATCGTCGAAAGCGCCACTCCGGCAGTTTCCGCAATTTCATCAATGGTAATCTCCCGGTAGGTCCTGGTATAGGAAAGTTCCCTGGTAGCCGCCACGATCTTGCCATGAATCTCATTCTCGGCATACAAATTTTCATCCGCCCGTTCTGCGGCGATCAGCTTGCGTACCATCTTTTCCCGACGCACCGTATCCGCCTCCGACTCCTGCAGATCAAACATCCCGATATTATAAAAGAAAAAAGATCTGGTCACGAAATGAAATGCACGCATCAGGCTCTCCCCTTGCCGCCCGCCCCGGCGATACTCCATCGCCAGTCTGGCCGTGATCCCGATATAAGTGCAATACATCACATATGCAAATTTTGACGATTCGATACGGAACTGCTCTCTCGATGCTCCCGAATGCAGGAGCACCTGCTCCATGGCCTTCTGGATCTCTTCCGCATACGTATTATGACGCAGCAGGGTATGGTGCAGGTATTCTTCGTACGCACTTCCGCTTTGTACTGCAGCATGCACCATTTTTTGGAGCTGGTGCTGCCACTGCGATTCCGTGTGGATCTTCCAGTCCTCTTCCGTATATGTAAGCAGTTCTCTGGTCGCGCGCTGGATTTCATCCAGGACCCTTAGGCGCAACTGATCCCGACCGCCAAACCGCTCCCGGACAAACCCTTCACTCACCCCGGCGCGTTTGGCGATTTCCTTCACGGTAAAACTGCGCCGCCCCTCTGCAAACGCGAGATCGACCGCACTTTCTATAACCGCCTTCTTTAAGTTTTCTTCTTCCCCGGGACGTAATCTTGGCATGCATGATTCCTCCCTGTGCGACAACATCAGCGCCGAAGCAAACGACCTTCCTCCCCGATCGGGATAAGATCAAATCCAATTGCCTGTGTTATCGAAAGTTTTCAACCTCTGCCAGGATTACCTGGCTCAGCTCTTTGGCTGCCGGTGTCAGGCTCTTTTTATTGGCCAGTGCCAGTCCGATGGTACGATCCGCCGACGGCTCCAGTTTTAAGACTTCCACATTATGCGCCAGGTTGCGACTCGTCAGCTCCGGCATCAAACCGATTCCCAGACCGCTCTCTACCATGGCAACGGTAGACTGATCATCCGTCACATGGCAGGAACTTCTGATATTTAAATGCTGGTCGTTTAAATACTTTTTGATATCCGCATCGCACGACTCCCGCTGAATGACGAAACGCTGATCCTGCAGTTCTTCCACCGTGATCACGCCACGCTTTTTCGTCTCAAAGCCTTTGGGTGCGATGCATACCAGCGGATCCACATACAACGGCATCAGCTGCAGATCGGCCGCACAGGATGCAGACAGGAATCCCATTTCCACGATCCCGGTCCCCAGCCAGTGGATCACATCGTCGTATGTACCCTCGTATACTTCCACATCGATGTAGGGAAATTTCTCATGATAAGCCTTTAGGATCTGCGGCATCCACTGAATGCAAACACTGTTAAACGCCCCGATCCTGACGGTTCCCCGTTTTAATCCGTTTAAGCGGTCAACGACCTGCTTGAGGTTTTCTTCACTGTTTAAGAGATTGACCACCATCGGATAGATCTCTTCTCCGTAACTGGTCAGCGTCACGCCGGATTTGTTGCGGTTAAATACCTGGAAGCCCAGTTCCGCTTCCATACTCGATACCGAATGGCTCACTGCCGAAGGTGTCAGATTCAGTAATTCCGCAGCCTTTAAAAAGCTCCCCTGCTCTGCTACCGTATATAAAATACGGCAATACAATAATGTCATCTCTCTAATCCTCTTTTCTTCCATGGTTCCTGCCGGGCTCAAAAAAACCTGCAGGATTATGATCCTTTTCTTCATAATAAATGAACTGCATTCATCTATCAAGTGAAATAAAACCGTTTTACTTCATCCATGTCATTTACTATACTATAGATATTCTCAGTGAATCGATTGATGAACTGTTTTCCTCTGTTATGTGTGGCAACACTCCTCAAATAATCGTTATCACACAAACACTTAAGGCTGCCTTCCTCGGCAGCCTTATTTATTTCCCTAAAATGTTCTGTTTTCTGTTATACCGTCACGCCGATCAGCCCCAGCAGCACGCCGCATCCCACACCGATCACATAGAGCAGTCCGATGATCTTTAAGTTTTCTTTCACATGCCTGTTCACTCTGGCAAGCACCAGCAAGCCAACGCCTGCGCCAACCAGAAGACCTGCCATCAGCGCACCGAAGCCCATCGCACCTTCCAGATACAGTTCCGTTAAGACAACCGATGCCGCACAGTTCGGGATCAATCCGATGATTCCCGCCAGGAATGCGCCCCAGACCGGATCATTTAAGATAAAGCCCTTCAAGGTCTCTGTGCCGACCAGTTCGATCACCACATTTAATGCGAGCGAGATCAGCAGGATAAAGAGAAATACCTGTACCGTATGCGTCAGTGCCGACTGCCACATATGCGACGGACCGCAATGGCACTGCTCCTGCTCACAGAGTTCTTTGATCTGGAACGGGTTGTTTTTCCGCGGATCGCCTTTACGCTTCATCTCTTTCCATACCGCACGTCTGCGCACGAAAATATCAATGATCAATCCGGCAATGATACCGATCACCATCTTGATCACCAGCGATTTCCAAATCAGAGAGATCGGTGCCGCCTCCGATAAAAAGATCGGCAACATCTCATCCGA
>JAILPR010000071.1 GCA_024699355.1 Lachnospiraceae bacterium | reverse complement strand
TGAAAGCAGATTAGGTCAGTTGTTCACATCATAGGCTATTGTTCCTGTCATGTCAATTCGATAGCATAGATGACGTAAACAGTGCATCTTATGAGAGCAGCGCTGGCGAAGGGAAAGCCGTGCTACGAAGTAATCATGGATTGTGTCAGTTTATAAGTTCAACGTAACATGGGGGTTATGATGAAGAGACTTACCAATATCTTTACAGAACTGGGTAAGAACAGGGTTCTGTATCTCATGATGGTGCCGACCATCATCTGGGTCGCGGTCTTTTGCTACGTACCGATGTACGGCGTACTGATCGCATTCAAAGACTTCAGCTATAAGAAAGGAATCTGGGGCAGCCCGTTTGTGGGGCTAAAGAACTTTCAGTTCCTCTTTCAGTACAAGGACGTGGGCCGGATCTTTTTTAACACGATCTTCTTAAATGTCCTGTTTATCGCTGCAGTCACCACCTTATCAATTTTCTTCGCACTGATCTTCGCAGAGATCAAACACAAAGTATACAGCAGGGTTGTGCAGACGATCGCCATCTTCCCGCACTTCGTCTCCTGGACGGTGGTCGCGATGTTCTTAGGCGGCATCATCGGCGGCAGCGGGACACTGACGCACTGGATCATCAAGCACGGCGGCGAGGATCCGCAGTTTTTTAACAACGCACTCTGGTGGCCGCTCATCCTGGTGATCTTAAAGATCTGGCAGGGCGTCGGCTACGGCACGATCGTCTATGTCGCGGTCATCACGGGCCTGGACAAAGAAATCTATGAGGCAGCCAAAGTCGATGGCGCAAGCAGGCTCCAGATCATCCTAAAGATCACCCTGCCGCAGCTGAAAGTTACCGCGATCATGCTGACCTTAATGAGCATCGGCAAGATCTTTAACGGCGACTTCGGCATGATCTATGCGATCGTCGGCGAGAACTCGCAGCTCTATGCGACGACCGATGTCATCGACACCTTCGTCTACCGTGCGCTGCGACAGCTCAATAACCTCGGCATGAGTACCGCGACGAGCTTCTTTCAGTCCGTGATCGGTCTGATCATGGTCTACATCACGAACGCCGTGACGAAGAAGATCGAGCCGGATGCGGCGATTTTCTAAGGAGGAGAGATGAGTCAGAAAGTGATCCATAAGAAAACATCGGGAGACAAGGCCTTTGACATCGTGGTCTGTTTGATCGCGGCGGCGTTTTGCCTCATGTGCCTCTATCCCTTTGCCATCATCATCGGGAGCAGCTTCGAGACGGAGACCAACTTCGCACTCTACGGCTTCTCGATGATCCCGAAAGAGTTTACGACCAAAGCTTACAAAATGGTCCTTGGCGATGCGCAGATCTTTAAAGCATACGCCGTGACCATCGGCACGACGGTATTTGGAACGATCCTGAGCATGTTCCTGACGATCACGATGGCGTATCCGTTATCGCTCAAAAAAGTCAAATACCGCAACGTCATCACCTTTTATGTCTATTTCACGATGCTGTTCGCCGGTGGTCTCGTGCCGACCTATCTGCTGATCAGCAAGACGTTGCATATGAAAAATCACCTGATCGTCCTGGTGCTGCCGGTGGCGTTTGTGGCCTGGAATATGTTCCTGATGCGCAATTTCTTTGCGGCACTTCCGTCAGAGCTTGCGGAGTCCGCCTATATCGATGGCGCAAACGACATCCAGATTCTGACAAAGATCATCCTGCCGGTATCGGTACCGGGGATCGCGACGATCAGTCTGTTCTACGCACTCAATTACTGGAATCAGTGGTTTAACGCGATGCTTTATATCGATCGGTCGGATTATTATCCGTTGCAATATCTGCTGATGAGCATGCTGCGCAGTATCGATTCCATGCGAGAGATGGCACGAAGTACCGGTATTTCGATGGGCGACATCCCGCAGAATTCCCTCCGCATGGCGACGACGGTCGTGGCCATCGGACCGGTCGTGCTGCTGTATCCGTTTGCGCAGAAGTACTTTACGAGCGGCCTGACGGTGGGTGCGATCAAGGGGTAGAGATCTTCCGTCGCAGTGCGACGGTGAAGATAAACAATGTAAGGAGGTTACTATGAAAAAGAGAAACAGAAGTGTAGCAACAAAAGTGACTGCGCTCATCCTGGCAGCGGCGATGACCATGGGTCTTAGCGCCTGCGGAAGCACAGAGAGCAGCAGCGCAGCGGGCAATGATACTGCGACAGCGCAGGGCAGTGCCCAAGCGGGGGAGACGAGTGTTGAAGCATCCCCGATCACCGAGGATGTGACGATCAACATCCGTATCATGAACGAAGTGAAAAACGTCGACAAAGTCATCGCAAAGTACGAAGAGATGGTGGCAGATGATCCGGTGATGAGCAAGATCCATCCGAACATCGAGTATGTCATCGGCGCTGACTACAAGGACAAGCTGAACATGGCACTCTCCGCACAGGAGGATGTGGATCTGATGTTCTGCGGCTCCTGGTTTGGCCTCTCCAAGTTCATCCAGGAAGGCAACTTTGCCGACCTGACCGGATACTTTAACAATGATGAGTTCCCGGGCTTAAAGGCTGCTTTTAACGGTCAGTTTTTAGATGCGATGACTTCGTATGTACGCCAGGAGGACGGCTCTTATCAGAGAGGCATCTACGGCATCAACATGGCGACTGCATTCGAAGACAGCCGTGGCTTTATGTATCGTGAAGATCTGCGTCAGAAATACGGCTGCGATGAGATCACGGATCGCGACAGCCTGATGGCATTCGTCAAAACCGTTTGCGAGAACGAGCCTGACATGATGGGCGTAAATCTTTGGAACTTCTTTTACCTCGACAGCCCTGTCTATACCGGCAAGCACGACAATGTCTTCAGCCAGGACTCTACCGAGATCTTTGGTGACCAGACCCGTATCTACGTGGGCTTAAGTGACGATCATAAGACCGTTTTAAATGCGGTCGTTGCAGGCGATAGCGAAGAAGAATTTGCCAAGATGCCGGAAGGCTATCAGTATGATTTCATCACCGAATATGCCGTAAAACGTACCGAGTGGAATCCGTACTTGAACCCGAGCCGCGGCGAGACCACACCGGTGGAGAAGCCGGCAGCAATCTCTTACAGCGCGTTAAGCGAGTTCGAGACCAGATCCAAGGAAGCAATGGAGAAGTATCCGGAATCCGAGTGGAGATTCTACGTCATTGATGATGCACAGCGCAACAAAGAAGAGGGCGCAGTCATCTGTGACATCGCAACCAACAACTGGCTGGTCGTACCGGAATGGTCGGAAAAACAGCTTGCCACCATGTACTTCCTGAACTGGATGTTTGGCTCCAAGGAAGCCCATGACCTCTTCCAGTACGGTATCGAGGGCGAGGACTGGGAAGCGATCGGCGACGATGGTATGAAGAACACCGACATCTCTGATGAAGAGAAGTACGTAATGCCGGGCTATTCCTTTACCTGGAATCCGAACTATGTCAGATACAGCGAACTGGTCTTAAACGATCCGGAGCTGAAGGCGGATTTTGACTATGCATACGATCCGTCGACCTATGAGCTGAGCCCGCTGGCAGGCTTCTCCTTCGATGCAACAAACGTCGAGACGGAAGTTGCAAACATCTCCGCACTCTCGAATGAGCTGCGCTTAAACATCTCCTTATATGAAGCAGATGAGGCGGTAGAGAAGCTGCAGACCTGGCACAAGGATGCAGAAGATGCTGGACTTGAGAGCGTTCGTCAGGAACTGATCAAGCAGCTGCAGGAATTTTTAGACGCAAAAAATAATCAATAAGAACAGGCAACATGGACTTACAGAACAATCAACTCATCACATATCCGATACCCGAAGGGGCCCCGGTCAGTCACGATTATCAGATCCGCATCCGGCCCCTCGGGGCTCCTGAATGGACTAAGGCTTCGGCCTACCGCGTAAACGTCGACATGCACGATGTGCGCGCATCTTCGATGCTCTATTTTGACTTCACCGGCGCGGTGGAAGTCGAGGTCACGATGCCGGGCTACTACGAGATCTACCGGGTGGACATCCGCCCGCTCTCGCTCGGGATCAAAGCAGAGTTTCAGCAAAAGACGCTCCGCTTCATCCTCGATCGCCCCGTGAACATCTCGGTCGAAGTCAATAAAGAACGCTTCCACAACCTGCATATCTTTGCGGGAAAGATCGAAGGCCGCCACACGCCGGCGAATGAACTGGTGCTCGAGCCCTGCCGCGGTGATGTCGGCTTTGCGGGAGATGCGATCTCCGCGAAGCTCTCGCAGATGCCCAAGGGCAGGACGCTTCGCATCAAGCCGGGCTTTTACTATATCAGCGAGTCGATCTGGCATCTGCCTTCCGATACCAACATTTGTCTGGAAGGCGGCGCGGTGCTGGTCGGAGGCCTTGCCTTTGAGCATGGCCGAAATCTCCACATCTACGGCAAGGGCATCCTGTATCTGGCGGACTTTGCACGCTTTAGCAGCATCAACGGGATCCGGCTTTGCTTTGCAAACAATGTCGTGATCGAAGATCTCTGCCTGATCAATCCACCGCATTATTCTATTTATCTGGGGAGCTGCAAAGATGTGACCATTCGCGGGATCAAGTCGTTTAGCTGTGAAGGCTGGAGCGATGGCATCGATATGATGAGCTGCAGGAATGTACTGATCGAGCACTGCTTCCTGCGCACCTCGGATGACTGCATCGCGATCTACGGCAGTCGCTGGGAGCACTACGGATCGACAACGCATATCCGTGTCCGCAACTGCACGCTGTGGGCGGATGTCGCGCATCCGACGCTGATCGGCGCGCACGGAGATCATGCGCATGAGGGCGATGTCATCGAAGATATCGTGATCGAAGACATCGATGTCTTAGAGCATCATGAGTATCAAAGCGGGTGCCTGGGCGTCTGCGCGATCTGCGCGGGAGATCAGAACCGTGTGAGAAATGTCACGTACCGGAATTTTCGCATCGAGCCTTTCGAGCATGGACAGCTGTTCCATTTCGAGATCTGCAAGAGCGAAGTCTATAATCCCGCACCGGGACATGAGATTGGAGAGATCCTCCTTGAAAACATCTCGGTCATGAGCGGTAATGGCGAGGAGCCTTCGCTGATCAAGGGGTATAGTGATGCCTATCGGGTGCATGATATTACATTCCGCAACATCATGCGGGATGGCATCCGGGCAACGAGCCTGCAGGAGGCCAACATCTGTGTGGGAGACTACGCAGAACAGATCAAACTAAGCTAAAGAAACAGATAAGATGTAGAACATGGGGGTAATCGGGGACTGTCGAAAGACAGGCCCCGGTTTTTTTGTGCGCGCGAGCCGCATGATAACGGATGCAGGCGACTGCGTTATTGCTTATGATCTTGTGTTATAATCTATGAAACCAACAGAGAGTTGGCTTTCGATGTAATTTGGATTTTGAGGAGATTATGAAATGAGAAACAGATATCTATTGGCAGGGATCTTCATGACCTGCAGTATTATCGCAGCAGGTTGCGGCAAGCAGCAAAGCGAAGCCGATTCGATGTGGGAGACTACGGCAGGCGCAGAGAGTACGGTAGCAGTAGAGAGCGCAGCGGATACAGAGAGCACGGCTGATACCGGAGAGGCAGCAGAGAGCGCAGCCGATGCGGAGAGCGCGGCCGATGCGGAGAGCAGTTTATATGAGGCGTTTCAGGCAGGGGAAGCTGTAGCGCGCTTTACGGGCGAGGCTGATCGCACATCGTATCTGGCGATGAGCAGTGCACTGACGGCCGGGACTTCTTATACCATCACGGAGATCGTGGAGGCGCTTGAGGGCGTCGATGAATATATGGAGCTTACGCAGAC
The DNA here is from genome assembly GCA_024699355.1 of Lachnospiraceae bacterium. GTDB lineage: Bacteria > Bacillota > Clostridia > Lachnospirales > Lachnospiraceae > SIG336. The sequence continues at coordinate 108 of JAILPR010000071.1, read as the reverse complement.
CGGTGAGATCGGCTACCGGGAGATCGACTGCGGTTTAGACGGCGTGCCGGAACTTCTCGTGGAGGCAAGCTTTGGCGAAGAGTATCAGATCCACATGATCCTCAAGGA
>JAILPR010000215.1 GCA_024699355.1 Lachnospiraceae bacterium | reverse complement strand
CATTTCGATCATAGATTGATCAGTCAGATTTGTCATTGAGACCTCCTAAATAGATATGAAATTTTCCAAATGGAATCACATGTCGCAGAATGCTTCATGTAACGGCAGAATGCCGACTGAATTAAGATATCGTACATCGGTCCTGCTGTCAATAGTTGCCGTCAGATCTCCTCACGCAAAAAGCGCAGCCGAAGCTGCGCTTATTCATTCCACTCGATATTGGTCTCATTTTTTTCTTCGAAGATAAATCCATCCTCAATGCGATCTCCGCGCATCGTAAAGCAGATCCCGCCGCCGGGCAGTTTATGATAGCCGGAGACGCCCTCATAGAACGTGATGCCGTTGATCTCATAGGATCTCGTCTCTGCCTCATTGTTATCATAATCCGTCTGCACGATATAATATGGAAGCAAATACGATGAAGCAACTCCCTGCGCCAACACCGCCCCTTTCCATCCAAAGATCACCAGACAGCCTGAAAGCGCCAGCAGATACGTCGCTTTCTTTTCGCCTGCATGTCGTACCAACAGTTCCCCGAAGGTCACCATCGGAAACAGCAAAATATACGCATACCCGTATCTGGTGAGCGGTGCACTAAAGAGCCAAAACAGAAACGATGCCATCAGTGCCGTCTCCAGGAGCAGTACCGCCCCCGTCTGTGACTGAGCGCTTCGGGCTTCTTTGTCCATAAGTGCATACCGTACCAGGCGAACGATCACGACGATGACTGCCAGCATCGCTGCGATCACCAAAAGCTTCTCCGTAGAGGTCAGTACCGTTTGAAACCAGTTCGGCATCCAGGTCCAGATCTTCGCTTCTTCCGGCCCATAGATGTGAATGCCCTTTCCCCAGATCCGGATCTGATAGGCATCCGCATCTGCAAGGAGCTTCGGCACCTTCCAGTCCACGTCAAAGAGATCCAGCGCTGTGGAGGGATATAAGAGCCACCCCGAAATGATCACATTGCGGATCAGATACGGCACCACCAGTAACGTTCCGGTCAGAAGATAGCGCCAAATATAGCGTCCTTTCCGATCCCTCAGCAAATAGATGACCGGCAGGATCACGATCAGCAGGATCAGTCCCACCGTCAATTTCAACGTACAGACAAACGCCCCCAGCACACAAAGCAGCGCATACGGCGATGCCTCTTTGACGCCGCTCTCCGCCAGGTCCAGGAAACGGATCACGATATAGAACAGCATGATCATCACCGCAAAATCCGAAGACGGCGACATGATCTCACGATACGTCAGCGACAGATAGTAGACCGCCCCAAGCCTTGCAAAGTCTGCGATGCGGAGACTGCGGTGTTCTCTGTGAAACAGTTCTCCCAGCGGCAGACATGCAATCGCCAGCAGCAATGCCATCAGTCCCTGCACCGTATGCATCGACTGCCCGAACGCGTATTTCATCGCATACAGCGCCGTCAGACAAAAGAACCCGCTATTATAGGAAGCGCGCGACTGGATATTGCCCAGCCCTTTCACCACGCCATACTCCTCGATCCAGCGCACACTCTGCGCATGATACAGATTCGTATCATGAATGAAACTTCCTCTGGAAGTAAAAAAGCAGACCAGCAGCGTCAGCGCGATCACGGCCACGATCGCAGGCCGCCCCAAACGATGGAATGATGTTTGCAGAAGATCCCGCATCTCTTTGTGCCACCGCACGATCGACAAAAGCGCCGCGCCTGCAAAGATTGAAAATGCCAGGATACTCACGCGATGCACAATACTCACATACTGCGCATACGCACAGGCAAGTGCCAGTCCCGCAAACAAGACAGAAAGCACACTTTGAACGCGTTCCTCAGCGCCCAAAAAGCGCTGTGCTCCCTTCCATCCCGCATATCCAATTCCAAAGGTCGTGATCAGGATCACGAGCCAGTTTAGCAGTACAAAAACCATAATTCACCTTACGTCCACGATCTGCCCTGCATCCACCGGATACAAGCAGGATCTTACGTCCACATAAAATATGACACCCCGCGCACAAGCTGTACATAAAAATACACACCGCAGTACAGATGCCAAAGAAGTGCTGCCCCCGCGAGCAGCAATGCGATACGCCGCATCAGCGCCACCTCGGCAAAGCGCCTCAATTCCGTGACCAGGTAGTAGATTCCCACCAGGAAGATCGGCAGGATCGCAAACCCGAATCCCCAGGTAAAATTCCCATCCAGCGACCGGTTCCCGGTCTCGGAAAACAAAAACAGCTGTAAAAAGCCGATCAGCGCCATCAGCCAGGCACCAAGCGACACTTTTGATCTGAACATCTGCGGATTTAATTCCAGCATCACCAGCGGAAACAACAGCGATAAGATCACGCTGATTAGCGGATGCGCACTATGCTGCGAAAGTACCTGCCCCGGTGCGATCACCCAGCTGTTGCCGGTCGAATCTCCGAAGAGCACTGCATTCTGTAAGAGAATCACCAGAAGCGATGGCAATACCGCACAGCCAAAGCAAAACAGCCTCGCAAACGGGACTTTTTGCACCAGATCTGTGATCAAAAAGATCAGCATCATCGGTGCAAAGATCAATAAAAAACTGGGCTTTACTGCCGTCGTCACCGTCAGGATCACCGTAAACAGAACCAGTCTGCGTACCGGCAGTTCTTCCCGGATCCGCAGCTCCAGCTGCACATACAGATAAAGCGATAACAACGCCAGCCATTTCATCACGATATACGTTGAGTTATGCCAGATCGATGCCGACTGCATGCCGATGTAACGTCCATCCGCCACACCACGCAGATAACACGGCATCACAAAATTTGCCACCATGCTCAGCGCATAACACACCTCCGGCGCCTGCAAGAACAGCCCCAGCAGCTTCGCACCGATCACGATCGAAGCGATCTGTGATGCCGTCAGCACGATCGCGATCGCCACTTGCGGCCACGGCAAAAAATAACACAGCCGATAGATCAGCGCCGTCAGCGAATAATACCAGCCATCGTCGATCACCATGCTGATGTGTGCCGGCAGATCCGACTCATAGACTGCCCCGCCGGTCCACTGCATCTGCTTTATGAACAGAAAGACCAGACTCGCCGCATACAGGATCGTCAATGCAATCAAAGCGATCCGTGCCGCAAAAATATCTTTTCCATTATGCAATTGTGGCGTTTGATCCGTTGTCATCCCTTAGCCACCCATCATCAATCATCAAAAACTATAGTAAAACTGTCCGCTATAAATATAGAGGAAATAGATCACGCCGCAGAACAAATGCCAAGCCAGGATCGCCCACTCCAGGAAGAGTACGACGATATTCTGCGACCGTTTGATCGTATTTTGCACGAGGCAGATGATGCTGACGAGGAA
>JAILPR010000200.1 GCA_024699355.1 Lachnospiraceae bacterium | reverse complement strand
TGCGGCGTGATGATCGGATATCTGTGCTCTGCGGTGACCGATTTTCTGGTGACCTTTGCAAACGACAGCAATATCGTAAATCTCCATAATTGGTCGCTCGGCAGTTTTTCCGGCATCTCCTGGGACAATGTACGATGGATTGCATGTCTGATCGTGTTGCTGTTTGCAGGATGCATTTGGATTTCCAAACCGATGGGTGCTTTTCAATTGGGAGAGACCTATGCGCGGAGCATGGGGGTCAATGTCAAAGCCTTCCGTGTGGCACTGATCTTATTGTCCAGTGTTTTGTCAGCGATCGTGACTGCCTTTGCGGGACCGATTTCCTTTGTGGGAGTTGCTGTGCCGCATGTGGTCAAGAGCCTGTTTAAAACATCGAAGCCGATCGTGATCATTCCGGCCTGCTTTTTGGGAGGTGCCGGATTTTGTCTGTTTGCAGATCTGATCGCACGGAGCCTTTTTGCACCGACGGAATTAAGTATCAGTTCGGTGACCAGTATGTTAGGGACGCCGATCGTGCTGCATATTATGATGAAACGCTCCAAGGTCAGATTCGGGGTGTAGGTGATACCAAAGTCAGATTCGGGGTGTAGGTGATACCAAAGTCAGATTCGGAGTGTAGGAGACACCGGACAGTCTATGAAAAATACAGTATTGAGAGTAGAACATATCACCGTCGGTTATCATCATAAGGTGATCCAGCGGGAGGTATCTTTTGAAGTTGCGGCAGGGGAGATCCTGGTGCTCATCGGACCGAACGGTGCGGGCAAATCGACCCTTTTAAAAAGCATCACGGGGCAGTTGCCGCTGCTTGACGGAGAGGTGTATCTGCACGCGCTGCCATCGCAGGAGAATCCGGCGCCCGCCGCGGCGCAGAAAGAGCAGGGTGCCGCGTTGCGTGAAATGCCGCTTTCCGGGCTGAAGGAAAATGAGCTGGCCAGGATCATGGCATTGATGATGACGATGCGTGTGGAGCCGGAATATGCAACCGGATATGATATCGTTGCGGCAGGAAGATATCCGTATACCGGATCGCTCGGACTTTTGACGGATCATGACCGTGAGGTGATCGAACGATCCATGCATCTGGTCAAAGCGGAAGAGTTAGCCGCACAGCCGTTTCACACGTTAAGTGACGGCCAAAGACAGCGGATCCTGTTGGCGCGTGCGATCTGTCAGGAGCCGCGAATCTTAGTGCTCGATGAGCCGACGGGATTTTTGGATATCAAACACAAACTGGAATTTTTAAAAGCACTTCGCTTTTTGGTGGATCAACAGCAGATTGCCGTGGTGATGTCGCTGCATGAGCTGGATCTTGCAGAAAAGATCGCGGACAGAGTGCTTTGTGTCTCGGGGACGAAGGGGACGTACCCGGCAACGGCGAAAGAGGCCTTTCATGAGGCTGCGATCGAAGAACTTTTTGAAATGCAACCGGGAAGTCTTGCAATTGACCGGATATAGTGGGACAATGACCGGACATGGAACAGGTGCGGTATGACAGAATGCTGACCGGACATGGGACAGGTACGGTATGACAGAATGCTGACCGGACACGGAACAGCGTTGCATGAGGTTATGAGTATGACAATAGGAAAGAGTTCAGGAACAAAAGATTTGACCGTGGGTCGTCCGATCGGACTGATCCTCGGTTTTTCATTGCCGGTATTATTGGGCATGCTGTTTCAGCAGTTTTATTCGATCGTGGATACGGTGATCGTCGGTAAGATCATTGGCGTGGATGCACTGGCTGCGGTCGGCTCGATCGGACCGGTGTGCTTTTTGATCATCGGATTCTGCATGGGGATCTGCAGTGGCTTTGCGATCCCGGTGGCACAGCGTTTCGGTGCCAAAGATGATTCGGGGCTTCGACGTTTTGTGGCCAACAGTATTTGGCTCTCTGCAGGATTTGCCATTGTGACGACGATCGTGGTATGCATTCTTGCACGGCAGATTTTGATCTGGATGAGTACACCGGAGAATATTTTCGAAGATGCATATCTGTATATGTTGATCCTCTTTTTGGGAATCCCGGTAACGTTCTTATATAACCTGACCAGCGGCATCATCCGATCACTTGGAGATAGCAAGACACCGGTGTATTTCCTGCTGATGTCCAGCTTTATCAATGTCGGACTGGATCTGCTCTTTATTGCAGGGTTCCATACCGGCGTGGAAGGCGCGGCGATCGCAACGGTGGTTTCGCAGTTGATCTCGGGGATCAGCTGCCTGATCTTTATGATCCGGCGTTATCCGATCCTGCACATGCAGCAGGGGGAGATGAAGTTTGACAAACACTATGCGGCGACGCTTTGTAATATGGGCATTCCGATGGGACTGCAGTATTCGATCACGGCGATCGGTTCCGTGATCTTGCAAACGGCGGTCAACGGCCTTGGTTCCGATGCGGTAGCCAGTATGACGGCAGCCAACAGGATCAACGGCTTTATCGTCTGTCCGTTTGATGCGATGGGCTCGACCATGGCAACCTATGGCGGTCAAAATGTCGGTGCCAAAAAACTGCAGCGTGTCAAAGACGGCTTATATCAGTGTATCCTGCTGGGGGCCATCTATTCGGTGATCGCACTTGGCATTTTGTTCCTGTTTGCAAATCAGCTGCTGATGATCTTTTTGGATGCCTCGGAGACGGTGATCATGTCCAATGCCAGATACGTGCTGATCGTGCAGGGTGCCTTTTATTTCTCACTGGCGCTGGTCAATATCGTGCGGTTCATGATCCAGGGGATGGGATTTTCGAAGTTCGCCATTTTGGCAGGTGTTTTTGAAATGATCGCCAGAACTTTTGCCGGCTTTATCCTGGTGCCGGCGTTCGGCTTTCAAGCGGTGGCATTTGCCAGCCCCATTGCATGGGTACTTGCGGATGCATTTTTGCTTCCGGCATTTTTCCATGTTTATCATGTGTTGGAAAGGGTGTTCTCCGGGGAAACCAAAGTGGAAGAAGCAAGGATCCACCGGTGGCACTGAGTTGATAGAATGATCTTACGTTACAAAAATGCCCGTCCCGGGTTTTATCAATCCATATTTCATCTGATGCTGCCCATCATTATCCAGAATCTGATCAGTTCCGCGGTCAATACGGTGGATGTGATGATGCTCGGTATCGTCGGCCAAAGCGCACTGTCCGCATCGAGTCTGGCAGGGCAGGTGGCCTTTATCTTAAATATTGTTTACTTCGGTATGAATTCGGCACTGGTGATCTTGGCCAGTCAGTACTGGGGCAAGGGGAGCAGAGAGACGATCTCCAAGATCTTTGGTCTGGGACTGCTCATTTCCGTGACCATCTCCACGACGTTTTCGGTGCTGGCACTGGTCTGTCCGCATCATCTTATGCAGATCTGGACCAATGATCCGGAGCTGATCACGATCGGTGCCGGATATCTGCGCGATGTGGCACTTAGCTATTTCTTTATGGGCATTTCGCAGATCTATCTGGCCATTATGAAAAGCTGTGAGAGAGTCAAACTGTCCATGGCAGTGTCCGGATCGACCCTGCTCCTGAATGTTTGCATGAACGCGATTTTGATCTTTGGCCTCTTTGGCGCGCCGCAGATGGGCGTGCTCGGTGCGGCCCTGGCCACCAGTATCGCGAGAGGGATCGAGCTGATCGTCTGCTTCGTGGATGCGGCGCATCAGAAGCTGATCCCGTTATCACTTCGGATCGTCTTTACGATTCCCGGCGGCCTGGTACAGGATTTTATCAAATATTCCCTGCCGGCGTTTGTCGGAGATGCGGCCTGGGGACTTGCGACCAGCATGTTCTCCGTGATCATGGGGCGTCTCGGGTCGGATATTGTCGCGGCCAATTCCGTGGTGACGGTGATCCGGAATCTGGTGACGGTCGTTGGCTTTAGTATCGCGACCGGTTCCGCGATCCTGTTGGGCAAAGAACTCGGAGAAAATCAGCTCGAGACTGCCAAACGGGATGCCGCCAGCGTGGTGCATTTATCGATCGTGGTCTCGATCATCACCGGTCTTATCCTGGCGCTGATCACGCCGATCGTGCCGAATCTGGTCAACATTTCGGATACAGCCAAAGACTACTTACGGATCATGCAGATCATCAGTATCTTTTATCAGATGGGGCAGATCATCAATACCGTGCTGATCGCATCGCTTTTCCGTGCGGGCGGCCAGTCCAGGGCTGCGATGATCCTGGATCTGTGTGCGATGTGGCTCTATGCGGTACCGCTTGGCCTGATCGCGGCATTTGTGATCCATCTGCCACCGATCATCGTGTACGCATTGCTGTGTACCGATGAGTTTATCAAGCTGCTTCCGGCCTTTTTGTTCTATAAGAGCGGGAAGTGGCTAAACAACCTGACACGCGACTTTGATAAAAATAATCAATCGAAATGATTAAATTTAATCATTCACTTCATGGATCAGCGGTGTTATAGTTATGAAAATACATCAACTCAGTTGATGAAATTTTAATAACTGTCGCTCATACAATTGAGAATGACAGAAATGAGGAGACGACATGAAAAACGCTGAGAAGTATATGAGACAGTATTTTCTTCCGCCGGTCTGCGAATATGACTGGGCAAAGAAAGATTACATCGAAAAGCCACCGGTTTGGTGCTCCGTGGATCTGCGGGACGGAAATCAGGCACTGATCGAGCCGATGAGTCTGGATGAGAAACTGGAATTCTTCGAAATGCTGGTAAAGATCGGATTTAAGGAGATCGAAGTCGGATTCCCGGCGGCCAGTGAGACGGAATTTGATTTTATGCGTGCACTGATCGAGCGCAATATGATCCCGGACGATGTGACGGTACAGGTACTGACACAGGCCAGAGAGCACATCATCCGCAAGACCTTTGAAGCAGTCAAGGGTGCACCGCATGCGGTCATCCATTTGTATAATTCCACCTCGGTCGCACAGCGCGAGCAGGTATTCCGCAAAGATAAGGCACAGATCAAAAAGCTGGCCGTAGACGGCGCAAAGCTGCTTAAGAAGCTGGCGGAAGAGACCGATGGTGATTTTTCGTTTGAGTACAGTCCGGAAAGTTTCCACGGAACGGAAGTCGAGTATGCCGTAGAAGTTTGTAACGCGGTATTGGATGTCTGGGAGCCGAGCAGGAAGCGCAAATGCATCATCAATATTCCGGGAACCGTAGAGACCGCGATGCCGCACATTTTTGCGACACAGGTCGAATACATTTCCAAGAACTTAAAATACCGTGACAATGTGGTCCTTTCCCTGCATCCGCACAATGACCGCGGCTGCGGTGTCGCAGATGCGGAACTGGGTGTTCTGGCCGGTGCGGACCGTGTGGAGGGTACC
>JAILPR010000186.1 GCA_024699355.1 Lachnospiraceae bacterium | reverse complement strand
TCTCTCCGTGACGCCGCCGAAGGCTGCTGCCGTACCCGGTGTTACCTTCGGGGAGCTCATGCCCTCGCCTCTGACGATGCAGCAAAGATCCTGATCGGTCAGCTGGCTAAGGAACGTCTGCATGGTGATCTCGCGATCGAGGACTTCACGCAGCGTGTGCACGCCGGCTGCCACGTTCGCGCCGGCATCTGTAGCTGCTGCCACGCCGTTTGCGCTGCCGGCGTCTGTGGCTGCTGCCGCGCCGCTTGCATCGCCCGCATAGGTGCCCTGCGGGAGTTTTTCTGCCGCGATACGCGCCTGCAGATCGATCGTGCGGATCGGCACGCTCTCCTGGCGCGACTGATAGTCGACATCTCCGGTATCGACAGGCTTTAATCTCGTAAAGCGCTGTACCGGTGCCAGAGCTTCTTTGCAGGTATCGACGATCTTTAATTCCGGCAGTTCGAACCGGTAGGTCACGGCGGCGGATCTGACATCGCTGCCTACATAGACATGATATCTGCCCTCTTCCAGCAGGAAGCAGGATTTAAAACCGGTCACGCCGCTGTCATCATAAGAGGCAAAGCGTTCATCACCTGCTTCGATGCTCACGAGCGCTTCTTTGCCGGGCTCGATGAGCGGTGTCTTGGCGAAGCCCACCAGGACTCTGGCCGGTTTGCCGAGCTTGCCCTGAGGCGCTTCCACATAGACCTGCACGACCTCGCGGCCCGCACGATTGCCGGTGTTTCTGACCATCGCCATGACGCTAAGGTGTCCCTTTTCATAGTGCGTCTGGTTCGAGGTGATCTCAAAGGTAGTATAGGATAAGCCGTAGCCAAACGGATAGAGCACGGCCTTTTTGGCAAAGGTTTCAAAATAACGATAGCCGACGTAGATGTCCTCTCTGTAGAGGTCTTCCGTCTCGCCGCCAAAATCATCTGTGGACGGATAGTCCTTGATATCATAGGCGATCGTATCGGTCAGTTTGCCGCTGGGATTGACGCGTCCCGTCAGGACATCTCCCACTGCGGCAGCGCCTTCCTGTCCGCCCTGCCAGGTATAGAGCACTGCGGAGGGCTGATAGGCCTTGACCCATTTCATATCGATGATGTTGCCGACATTGAGGACCACGATCGTGCACGTAAACTCTGCGCAGACAAGGCGCAGCATCTCTTCCTCGGTATCGGTTAAGAGGAACGAGCCTTTCGTGATCGTATTATCCATATCTTCGCCGGCGGTCCTGCCGATGATGATGATGGCGATCTCAGATGTGCGGTGTGCCTCTTTGACAAACTCTGCGCTCAGCGGCATCTCTTCCTGACTCCACGGCTCGCTCGCCCATCCGGTCCCCTTCTCGAATGGATGCCCTGCCAGCCAGGTGCGATAGGCGCTCAGCACCTGCTCATTGACTTCCAGGTCCTGCTCGTCTGTCAGGACATCGATGATGTTCTTTACCGTTCTGGTGTTGACCGCACCGCCGGAGCCTGTGCCGCTCTTATAATAATTAAACTGGCTTCTGCCAAAGACAGCGACTTTGCCGCTTGTGATCGGAAGCGCATGGTTCTCGTTGCGCAGCAGTACCGCACCGTCCGCTGCTGCCTGCCGCGCGCAGGATGCATAGGCTTCCCAATCGATCTGATAGCGATTTTTCATCTGTTTCTCTCCTTTCAAAGTAACGCTGCCCCCTCATGGTTCTCAGGTTAGCTTCATTATAGGAAAAGACGTGCGCAAAAGGCTTTCAATATTTTGTTTTGTTTTATCAGATTTTTCTTTTGGTATGCTATCATAGGGATGAAACCATATCGTTTCATGGGGAATAAAGGAGAAATATGATGAGAAACAGAACAAATATCAAAACCGCAGGAGTACTGCTCCTGCTTGCAAGTGCTGTCATGGCCGCCACCGGTGGCTGCGGGAAAAATGTGACCGCAGAGCCGACAGAAGAGGCAGATAGCGTGATTGAAGATATCACGCCCAAAGAAGAAAGCGAAGCCGAAACAGAAGAAGCAACGCAGGAGCCGAGTGCTTATGAGCGCCCGGTCACGGTGGTCTCGCATACGGTCAGCTGTGAGGAAGATGGCGTGGTGTATGCAAACGGCTGCTACGATGAGGTGATCCTCTCCGGCGATTATGCCGCAGCGTACCCGGAGCTGGTCGAGTATTTCGAGGAGACCAATGAGGATCTTCGCGAGTCGGTCTGTGATGCGATCTCGGATTATGCCGTTTGGGCCAAGGCGTATGATTCGACAGATGAATTTTGCTATTTTTACAATCTCTCGCACACGATCGCACGCGCGGATGACACGATGTTTACGATCCGCACGGTGCTGGAGGATTATTCCGGCGGCGCGCATCCCAACATCAGTACCGGGGCGTATACGCTGACGCCGCAAAAGGCGGAGAATCTGCCGCTCAGAGACATTTTAGAGGATCCGGACAGTTTCGGGGAACTGGTGATGGATGAGCTGGAAGCATGGCAGCCGGAAGTGTACGAAGATGTCATCAGCTACTTTTCGACCGATGGCAGTAACATTTTTGATGACAAGCTGGCGGAGGATACCTGCAGCTGGTCGCTCGGGCAGGATGGGCTGACGCTCTATTTCTCGCCTTATGAAGTGGCAAGCTATGCGACAGGTGCTTTTACCGTCGATCTCTACTATGAGATATATCCGGAGCTGATCAAACCGGAGTATGTCATCACGGATGATTCTTATATGAATGAAATGATCGGTTATGTCGAAGGGGATCCGGTTGATGTGGCATTTGATCAGGCAGCCTTTGATGAGATGCGCGAGTCGATCCCGGTGCAGATCAAGAATCCGACCTGGAACAGATATTTAAGTGACAGTGCCACCGATCAGGCAACGAGCCTGCATACCCTGACCAAGGTAAATGAGCAGAAAAGCGACTGGCTCGATACCGAAGCCTGGGCGGCGGCGCATGGCTTTGAACTGCCCATGATGCCATACAGCGATGACGAGTACTACTATCATCCGACCTATACACTGGAATATGACTACATGTATGCGGAGCTTGAGATCTATACGGCAGATGGGCAGGATCGTCTCTACTACTTTGATTTCTATCCGTTCTGCATCGGTCCCGATGAGGAGAGCTATACCTATGCCGATGTGCAGCTCTTTATCCATTGGGCACAGATCAAGGACGGCATCCTTTATGTCTCGATCGGGCACAATGGCTACGCCTATGAAGAGCCGGATGCCAACTTCATCCTGGCGATCGACCTTGAGACCAATGAACTGTTATGGAAGAGTCAGTCCTGCACATGTAATTCCGCAAACTTTATGATCGTGGATGATACGATCATCTGCGGCTATGGCTTTACCGCAGAGCCGGATTATCTCTACCTGCTCAATCGCTACACCGGTGAGATCACCGATACGATCGCGATCAATTCCGCGGCGTCCCACTTCGTCCTCGAAGGCGATGTGCTGTATGTCGCGACCTACAATACCGCTTACGAATTTCAGATCAACTAAGGATCTGACACGGGAGTACGATGTTTTTTTATTCTGATTCCTTACAACCAAATACGCCTGCAAACCTGCGTGCCGATCATTCGGAAAAAGTCGAATACAACGAGCCGGATTTCTATGCGTATATCCGCGAGGGCAGCTTTACCGTCTATCCTGAGTTTTCCGCGATCAATCACTGGCATGAGGATGTGGAGTTTATCTATGTGATCCGCGGTGAGATGGAGTACCATGTCGATGCAGAGACCATCCGCCTATCCGCACATGAGGGACTCTTTGTCAATGCAAAGCACTTCCACTATGGCTGCGCCCTGCAGGGCAAAACCTGTGACTTCGTCTGCATCATCCTGCACCCGATCCTGCTGTGCATTACCGCCGGGATCGAACGCGCATATGTCGATCCGCTGACGCATCACAGAGGCTTCCCCTATCAGAAACTGACGCGTGATGTCGACTGGACGTCGCAGGTCCTTCACGAGCTTTCCCTGCTCTATGAAGAGAACCGGGATCAGATCCAAAAACTCCTGATCCAGAGCCGCTTTTATCGCATCTGGGATCTGCTCTTTCGCCACATGCCGCCGCGCACAGACGTGCCGGATGCATCGGGTGGGCAGTTCTCGCTGCTAAAAGATATGGTGCATTTCATCGAGGGGCATTATCCGGAAAAGATCACCGTGGAAGACATTGCCAAAGAGGGACACCTCTCTGTCAGCAAGTGTTATGATCTCTTCCACCGCTTCCTTGGCAAGACGCCCATGGACTATTTAAACCGCTACCGTCTCGATCAGAGCATCAGGCTGATGTCGGAAACCGACCTGTCCATGACAGAGATCACCGGTCTGGTCGGCTTTACCGGCTCGAGCTATTATGCATCGCTCTTTCGCAAGACCTTTGGCTGTACGCCAAGTGCATATCGCAAACAGCTTTCATAATGGACGCCAGGCAGCTCTCATAATGTGCGTCGCCGGGCGCATCACTACAAAAAAGATCCTCGGTTCTTCATCGAAGAATACCGAGGATCTTTGGCATGGGATGGCGGGTTCACCGCCTGCTCGAAGAGAGCCGGGATTCTACTCTTCGCGCTTTCTATATACTGCAACGACCGCAAGGGCTGCTGCAGTCAGAGCGCTCAGCCATGCAAATGGACGAGCGGGATCTGACGTCTGTGGTAC
>JAILPR010000172.1 GCA_024699355.1 Lachnospiraceae bacterium | reverse complement strand
CTCTTGGACCAGGTGATCGGAATACAGTTGCCGTTGGTCAGATAATAGCCTTCTCCGCTCGATACCACATCGTAGATCATATAGCCGTTTTCGTCATAAACTTCATAGTCCGTGCTCTGCAAAATCACATTTTTAAAGGTCAGCTGTGCATTGTCATGCAGCGCATCCAGATGCGGATCGCCGTACTCATAATAATCGTACGTTGCGGTCCCGCTGTTATAATGCAATTCCGAACTGTTATGCGGATGCGGCAGGATCACATCTTTGACCGCCTGCACATTGCTTTGATCGCTCAGATCAAACTCTTCTGTCCGGAAGATAAAATGTGCGCCTTCATACAGATCGGTATACTCGGTCTTGTAGTTGTAATTCGAGATCTGTGTTGCCAGTCCCGGATAGCTTTTCCCCGTCGTCGGATTGGTATAATCCTCGTACGTGATATATTCGGTAAATTCCGCGGATTTGCCGTTGCTGAAGCGTGCAAAACCGCCACTGATGTTGTTGGTATAAGCCTTTGCCACATAATCGTTGATATAGAACGGTCCGCCGTCATGGCAAAGAATCGCGTTGTATTCCGCCGCCAGCATGAAGTTGGTCGGTCTCGCACTTCGGATACTGCCAAACTGCTCCAGTGCCGCCCAGTCTTTGACGATCGGCATTAATCTGGTCACCCTTCCGTTTGCGGTACTGTTCATCAATTCATAGACGATATCCGCTTCCGTTAAGCCGTAATGCTGCAAAGCAGTCAGTTCGTTGTCGACCATCACGGCGATCGGACGCTGATTCTGTAACGAAAGATCGATCCATTCTCCGGTCAGCTCACTCCGGTACATGCCGTCATGATTTTCCTCTTCCACGACCGTCTCTTCCACCGCAACTTCGATCGTCTCTTCCGCAGCTTCAATGGTCTCCCAGATCTCGGCAGGCGCGCTCTCCTGCGCGACTTCCACTTCCACATTTCCGCATCCGGTCAGCATCATGGTCATCGCTGCAACCACCGCCAATACTTGATGTTTTTTCATGAATTACCCCTTTTTCTTTTTTGCAAAATACGTCACCAGCTTCTTCACCGCCAGAATGACTGCGTCTACCTGTTCATCCGTCAGTGCATAATACAGCGGTAAGCTTAAGATCCGTTCATACAATCTCTCCGCATTCGGGCAAAGGCCCTTCTCATAGCCCAGCTTTTCGTAATACGGGAAATAGTACACCGGAATATAGTGCACCTGGCAAACGATATTCTCCGCTTTCAGGGCATCAAAGAATTCCCGTCTGGTGCAGGTGAGCTTCTCAAGATCGAGCTGCAGGATATACAGATGTCTGGTGGTATCGGACTGCGGGATCTCCTTTTGTACGATCACGCCCGACAGTTTCGCAAAGGCCTTGTTATACTTTTCAACGATCGCTTTGCGTCTCTCCGAGAAGAGCTGCAGTTTATTTAACTGACTCGATAGCAGCGCTGCCTGGAAATCCGTCATGCGGTAGTTATACCCCAGTTCCTGCATCTCGTAATACCACGGATCATCACTCGGGTGCTCCATCTGATCCATCTCATGTGTGATCCCGTGACTGCGCGCCAACAGAAGCTTGCGGTACAGCTCCGGATCATTTGTGGTAACTGCGCCGCCTTCGCCGGCAGTCACGGTCTTGACCGGATGGAATGAAAAGCACGTCATATCCGCCCCCGGAAGAGACCCGACCGGGATCCCGTTATATCTGGTACCGATCGCATGCGCCGCATCCTGGATCATGATCAGATGATGCTCTTTGCAAAGTTTGGCAAGTGCCTCATGCTCTACCGCCTGTCCGGTATAATGCACCGGAATGATCGCTTTGGTCTTTTCCGTAATGTGTGCCTCCACAGAGGCCGGATCGATATTGTAGGTCTCCGGATTGATATCCGCAAATACCACCGTCGCACCGACATATCTTGCACAATTTGCGGAAGCTGCAAACGTGATCGGCGTTGTGATCACTTCATCGCCTTCGCCCAGTCCCGCTGCCATGCATGCAATGTGCAATGCCGCCGTGCAATTGGCTGCCACCACGGCATATTTGGCACCGGTGATCTGACATAACTTTTTCTCCAGTGCCTCGATCTGCGGTCCGCAGGTCAGAAACGGGCTGCGCAGAACATCGGATACTGCCTTGATGTCCGCATAATCAATATATTGTTTACCATAGCGGATCACTTCGCCACTCGCCGGAGTGCCACCCGCAATTGCAGGCACTAATGCTTCTCCGGACGGTTTTTTCTTCTTTAAATTGGTCTCCATCGTACATCCTCACATTCTCATCGCAACTCCGCCCCCCGCGCGATGCACTATTGATATGATACCATGTCCCGCACGAAAGTTTAACCTTCCAGATCCTTACTTGGCAGCTTTCTGAAAAAGCTGATCACAAACGGGATCACCACAGGGAATGCCAGCACCATCGACAGAGGCTGTGCTTCCTGGATTCCGGCAAGCCCCCGGACATTCGCCAGGATCAGCAGTGCCGGGATAAAGATCGCACCGCTTCGAAGTCCCGACATCAATGTTGCACCGAGACGTCGCCCGGTACTCTGGAACAGCATCTCGGTCGTCATGCAGATCGGCAGAAACAGATGTGCCAGCGCCTGCAGGCGCAGTGCTCTGCTGCCGACTTCGATGACCGCCGGATCATCACGGAAGACCCCGATCAGATGATCGGAGAGTGCAAAGATCACGATGCAGCCGACAACGATGATCCCTTCCGCGACCATAGCCGTAAACCGGTAGCCCTTTCGGATCCTGGAATATTTGCCCGCACCGTAATTAAATGCACAGACCGGCTGAAAGCCCTGTCCCACGCCAAGGGCAATCGAGAAGGCAAAGAAAATGATCCTGGAGACGATGCTCATCCCGGCAACCGCAGCATCCCCGTACGCCGCACACTCCAGATTCAACAGCACCGTGGTAAAACTGTGCAGTCCCTGCCGCAAAAGGCTCGGGAACCCCGTGGCCATGATGTTGCCGAGGTTACGGATTGTCCCGCGAGAAAGTGCACGATAAGAAAGTTTGGCAGACGTCCTGCCGGACACAAACATATACAGCAGGATGCTCCAACTGATGATCTGGCTGATCGCCGTCGATAAACCGGCACCGGTGATCCCCAGATGCAGTCCGAACATCAAAATCGGATCTCCGATCATGTTCAGGACCGCGCCGGTCATCAGTCCCACCATGCCAAGTGCCGCCTTTCCTTCGTAGCGCAAAATATTGTTCATGGTCAGACTGCTGCTCATAAACGGTGCCGCCACCAGGATAAACGAAATATAAGTTTTGGCATAAGGCGCAATGGTCTCGGTACTGCCCAGCATCATCACGATCCGATCCAGCTTCCAAAAGCAGAGCAGGGTGATGCACAGTCCGCAGAGAAATGAGGCGGCAAACCCAAGGGAAGCATGAAGCGATGCCTGTTCTTCATCTCGATTTCCAAGTGCCCTGGACAAAATGCTCCCCGCACCCTGTCCGAACATAAAGCCAAAGGCCTGTATGATCGCCATAAAGCCAAAGACGATGCCGACCGCCCCGCTCGCACTGGTCCCCAGCCGCCCGACAAAGGCGGTATCCACCAGATTGTAGATATTGTTGACCAGCATGGAAATGATGCTGGGAATCGCCAGCGTCATCACCAGTTTTGGGATCGGTGTTGCGGTCATCTTTTCATATTGTGCTTTCTGTTTAGCCTCACTTGTCATCTTCGTTATCCTTCGTTGTCTTTCATTACCGCAGTCTCAAAAAAAGTGCCTCATCACGAGGCACTTTTTTCAAACGTTGCTTTGATCACATCTTGTACCGATCACACCTTAAAGGATGCAACCGTATCATTTAAGCTGACGCTAAGCTGCGCCAGTTTCCGCATCTGCTCCAGTACCACATCTGAATTGTCTCTGGATACCATCGACTCTTCACCGATGGTTGACATGGTCGTTGCGATGCCTTCCGTCAGTTCTGCGATATCACTGATATCCTTTAAGATCAGTGTCATGCTTGCACTCATCTCTTCGGAAGATGCACCCAGATCGGACGATACCGAATTGTAGAAGATCGCATCTTCTTCATATTGTTTCGCCACCTGGTTCATGTTCTCATAGTCTGCAATGACTTTCTCATTCATGAACTTCAACAGCTTATCGGAATTCCCGGACAAATTGTTTACACAATCCACGATCCCTGCCGTTACGGTCTGGATCTTATCCACAGCCTGCTTGGTATTATCCGCAAGAACACGGATCTCATCCGCAACAACCGCAAAGCCTTTGCCGGCTTCACCCGCACGTGCCGCCTCGATGGAGGCATTGAGTGCCAGGAGGTTGGTCTGGGAACTGATGGAGAGGATCTCTTCCGTCAGAACTGTGATCTCGTCAACTGCCTTACTGCCTTCAATGGCATTTTTCAGTTCGACCTTGGTCGTATCGTAGATGGAATTGGTCTCTTTAGAAGATGTCACACAATCATCATACAATTGCTTTGCACGATCCATAATATCTTTGGACTGGACCGCCGCCTCTGTTGCCTTTTGTGCAACCGACTCGATCGCATCACCAAGCTCATCACCGGTGCTTGAAATATTATTGGTCAGGGTGGACGCTTTCTTTGTGCTCTCTACGATCTCGCTGACCGAAGCACTGATCTCACCCATATTTTCATTCAGCACCGTCATCTTGGAAAGTGCTTCATCGCTGATATCCTGAATACTTGCCGATTCATCTTTGGTCGAAAGGATGATGTCGCGGATCTGCTGCTTCACGGTTGTCGTCGCTGTCATGATCTGCTCTGTCTCATCCTTATATTCACTCGGGATCACCTTGCTGGCTTCTTCATCCACCGCCGCATCGCTAAAGTCACCTGATGCAAACTGCTTTAAGGCACTGATCGGTGCCAGCATACGACGGATCATGGTATTTAATACAATGCCAAGTACCAGGATCGCTACGATCGCGATCACTACCGCGATCAGAACAATGTGGAACAGGCTCTTGGAGAAATTGGACGCCAGATTGGTCACGCACAATTTCCAGTTTGCACTGTCAACCAGTCCTACCGCGAAATAGGTGGATAATCCATCATAATCCACCGCCTTGATCACCTGACTGCCCGGATTCTCGATCACCGTGCCAAGTGCACTGACCACATCCGTTGCTGCAGTCACCGTCGTCTCGGTCGGCTCATAAGCATCATTCTGATGCGCCACGATATTACCGGAAGAATCGATCAGCATCCCATATACACCGGATTCATAATTGACGCTCTTCGCCAGGTCTGTTACGGTAGACAGCGTCATATCGATCGCCACAACGCCCTCTAAATTTCCGTTCAGATAGATCGGTGCTGCGATCGTACCGCACATCTGTCCCGTTAAAACGTCCCAGTACGGATCGGTCACAATGGTTTCCCCTGCTGCAACCGCACTCTGATACCAGCCACGTGCACACGGATCATAGCCTTCCGGCGTCGTTGCTTCCGGATTGCCCTGATAGAAGCTGTGGTCTTCCTTACCAATGTATAGATTCAGCAGTTCCTCTCTGCCTTCATAATACGTGTTGACCACCGCCTGAAGTGTCGCCGCATCGACATTGCCCGCCGCGACAATGCTTTCCGCCGCACCGGTCACCAGCATCTTTTCTTCCTCCATCCAGGCATCGATCTCATTTGCATAAATATCCGCATGCAGCTGGACTTCGTTCGTTTTTTCTTTGATCAACTGACCGCCCAAAAGTGCGATCACCGCTATCGTTAAGATTGCAATAATTGCGATGACGATCACGGTAATACTCGCCGTCAGTTTTCCTCTGATTGTTCGTAACATCTGTTACCCCTCCTCTGAAATGTCGTTCCTTTCTGTCCAAAATCAAGTATTCGTTTGCAATCCGCAAACTAATCTCATTTTATCATATAAATATTCAGAAATATTTACTTTTTTTCGCATCCGGAGCATTATTTATATTTATTTAATATTTTGCATAGCATACCAAAAAACAGCGTACCTTTCGGTACGCTGTCCGTCGTTTCGCTTTACTGCTTTTTGTCCATAAACGGAGATCCGTTGATATTCAGTTTGTTCATCATACGATAGTAATCCTGAGACGCTTTAAGGCGGTTACGATTTTGCATCAGTTCCGCACTTCTCATCTGTTGTTTGGATTTGACTGCCTGTTTCAGGCGTGTCTCCTGCGCCCGGATCCTGACTTCCTGATCCGTAATACGTCGAATGCTTTCCTGGATCCTTGCAATCTCTTCCCGGTGTGCATCGGAATTGCCGATCAGCTCATCACGTACTTTTTCATAGACGCTTTCAAAACCTTCGTCCAATTGATCGAGCCTTGCGATCAGTGTTCCTTTTTGTTCCATATCCCGGTCAAAGGCTTCAAAATCAAATGTTTCTTCCTTCACCTTTTGATCCATCGTTTCGTTTAACTGAATGATCTCTTGTAAGACTGCTGATTTTTTTTCCAGGCTTTCCGCCAGAATCGTAATGTGTGTATTCATGCCATCCTCTTACTGGTTGACTGCCACCGGCTTTGAAGGCGGCATACCGACTTTATTGATCTCCATGATCTTCTTCCACGTCTCTCTCGTGGTCTTCAGGTGGCCTTTGACTTCTTCGAGGATTTCTGCATCTTTATGCACATTTGCTTCGATCAGTCTTGTGGAGAGATAACTGTAGATACGCTCGAACTCTTTGGATACCTCATACTTCGGATCCAGAGTCTGGCGGAATTCATCAATGATGCGCTCCACTTTGACGATGTAGGTATGGGCCTTTGCCATGTCTTTCTTTTCGATCGCCATCTGTGCAATGTTGCAGAATTTGATTGCCCCGTCATATAACATCAATGTCAGTTCAGCAGGGGATGCTGTCAGTATCTTGGATGTTGTGTATTGCTGGTATTGTTGCATAGGTGTCATAAGCGTTCCTCTTCCTTTTCTTCCGTGAATTCCCGGCGATATTACTGTCAGGTTCCTATTTATCCATTTCATCCGGACAAATGCCTGCAGTCATTTGTCCCCCGCTTCATTTGAATGTTCGCCGCCAAATATCATTTAGCTGCCAAGTAAACTGCTTACCGCACTGGAGTTGGACTGCAATTTTGCAAGCGCCGTCTCCATTGCTGTAAATTTGTCATACCATCTGTCGATGTAATCATCGAGTTTATCCTGTGCATCCTCGATGTCTTCCGCATAGTCCTCCAACTGACTCTTCAGCTGCTTATCGTTATATACGGTAAATGCAGAGCTGAGTTCCGTAGAGGACATCTTGGATGTCAGCGCACTGTACACGCTACTGGTCAGCGATGTAAAGAACTCCGTCACTTTGTCCGGATCGGATGTGATCGCCGCCAGTAACTTGTCGGTATTGTTCTTGGTATCGCTGTCATCCTCATCTCCGTCAATGTGATACACATACTTCTCATTATCTTCTGCGGAGAAATAACTCAGTTTATTGATGCCAAGATCGGACAGGTACATGGTTGTCCCGTCGCTCATCTCGATCCCGGCTGCCATTGCACTCTTCATTGCATTGGCAACACTGTAAAGAGTCGAATCTCTGCGAAGCAACGATTCTTTGATCTTGGTTTCCCATTCCTCGACTTCCGTATCGGACATCGCATCCTTCTCTTCCGAAGTCAGCGGCATGTAATCCGATGCATCATCCGCATTATACAGGGTATCCATCTCGATGATCAGTTCATTGTACTTCGATAAGAAGTCCTTGATCATATCATAGATGCCACTGGTATCGTTTGCCGTCGTTAAGGTAATGGTCTCATCATCATCGGTCGTATCAGAAACGGTCAGTGTCAGGCCGTTTACCTCAAACGTATTGGAACTGGAGGTAAAGGTCGCATTGTTTAAAATAATGGTCGCATCCTCACCGGTGATCTTAACCGCTTTCAGATCTTCATCGGTACTGGTCGTGGATAACCCCAACAGTTCCAGCGCATCTTCCGATCCGTCAGCAGCGGATAATACAAAGTTGGCGGAAGCACCGGACTCTGTCGAAGAGATAAACAATCTCTGATTGGTCGCATCAAACGTCGCATTGACGCCGGCTTCCTTCAAAGAAGAAAGTACATCCGAAATCGTTGACTCCGACGTAAAGGTCAGCTCCGTCACATCCGAAGATCCATCGGTGCCAAAGCCCAGATTAAACGTAATGCTGTCCGAAGTGATCCCCAGATCAGCAAGTGTCGTTGACGTCGTTGCGCTGGTACCGTCTGTCGTACTGATCTTGCCGCCGGTCATATAACCGGTCTTGGCCAGATTTGTGATCTGCAGACTCTGAACCGCATTCATTGCATCAGAACTTGTCGTCACGGACACCTTGGAAGAATCCGATGCGGTCGTGGTCTTTTTGGAATAAGAACTTGTAAAACGAAGACTGCTGAGCGTATCCGAATACAGATCATAAATCTTTGTATTTAATTCTTTCCATGCGTCAATCTTCCAGCTCAGTTTGGTCTGCGCTTTCTCCATCGACTGGATCTTGACGGAACGCGCACTGGCCAACTCTGAAATAATGGATTCCGTATCCAGGCCGGAGTACATTCCGCTTACTCGAATACCTGCCATGGTAATCCTCCTTACCTCTTCTCATCTACCATAATTCCGGCGATTTCCCATACTTTTGCGATCATATCCAGGGTCTTCTCCGGCGGAAGCTCTTTGATGACTTCCTTCGTGTCTTTATCGATCACTTTCAGAGTCACTCTGTGCGTGCCCTCATGGTAACCGAACTGCAATTCCGAAGTGTTGGCCTGCTTATTGACTTCCGCTACTGCCTTGCGAAGTTTTTCGTTCTGTTTAGCAAGCTGCTCCTCATTGGTTGTGGCATTGTTATCGCCCGAATTCTCTGAACCGGCATACTGTGCCGACGCCTGATTTACAGTTGCAGTCGTCTGATCCACATACTCCGGTTTTGCGACTTCCACTGCCTCTGCATTGGAAACCTTCTCTACAGGTTTGGTGTTTGTTTCCGGCGCACTCTGCGCCTGATAGCTCATTACGCTACCCAATGGTTCTATTGCTGACATATCATCACCTCCGTGTGTGTCTACAATCCCTCACTCCCGATCCATCGGAAGAATCACAAACTTGTTCTACTTCCTTTATCGGAAACTATTTGCCAAAACATTAGATATTCAGAAAAGATTTTTCAATTCATTGATCTGATCCGCTGCAACAGACTCCTTCATGGACTCCTGATTTGCTTCCTGGATCTGTAAATATACTTCCTTACGATATACCGGAACCGACTTGGGTGCCGAGATACCGAGTTTTACCTGATCGCCCTTGATGTCAAGGATCGTGATCTCCACATTGTTGTTGATCACGAGGGCCTCATGCTTTTTTCTGCTCAGTGCCAGCATAGATTATTCCTCCGTTTTTTTCTTATTATCTTTCAAAATGTCATAGATTGCAAAACGGATCGGATATTCTCCGCTTTCGAGAATCACCTGACAGCCCTTCTTGGTCTCTGCATTGATGATCAGCGGCGCCTGCAGATTGACGGTCATTCTGGTCAGATCACTCGGGACATTCATGGCCACCTGCACCAGCAAATACTCATCTTTCAGCTCACCGATCGGTTTCAATAGCTCATCTTCTACGGACGGATTATAATCCGGCTTTACCAGAAGCGGATCCATGACCGGAAGTGCGAACTCCGGCTCATCCAACGATTGCAGCCACTTTACGCCCACGCTCTGTCCTTTTTCCAGATCGTACAATAAGGTGAATTTCTGTAATTCAGGGAAGCCTACGATTCCGTTCGGGAAGGTAATGATCTTTTCCTCATCTACATCGATTTCCCCAAAAGCTCTTGTTTTCACAACCATGTCGTTTCTCCTTTTCTGCGCATCCTGCGCTGCCCTTATTTAAATGTACTGCATTAAGTTTGTCTTCATGATCTTGCTGGTCGCCTGAAGCGAAGCCTCATAAGAAAGTTCCGCGCTGGCCAGTTTGACCGCGGTCTCTGCCAGATCCACGTCCTCATTTTCGGACTGTAATTCTTCAAACGTAGACTTCTGAGAAACCAGACGAGCCTGGATCAGCTCAAGCCTCTCACCTCTTGCACCGCAATCGGTTGCCGCAAGCGTTACCTTTTCCTGATAGTTCTGCATGGTGGTAATGCCGCTCTCAAACATCGTCTTCACGTTTTCCGCCGCATAGTCGTATGCCTTGTTCGCCGCATCAAGCTGCTGCTGCAGGGTTGCTTTTACGGTATCATCCGTGGTCGCATCGATCATATCTTCCAGCGTCCCGACCAGTTCTTCGATCTCTGTCAGATTGTTGATCGCACTGATCATGTCGTCGATCTCTCTGACCACGCTCGGATCAAAGGCTTCATCCGCCGTGGTATTGACCTGCAGTCTCTGATTAAAGCCGACATCGTATTCAATGACCTGTTTGTCCGCCGTTGCTGACAGATAGGTTTCATTATAAAGAATATCATCTCCGGTATCCAAGGTAACGGTATCCGTTGTGGTATATTTGGTCGCCTGTACATAGCTTGCAAACGCTTCCAGACCGGTCGACGTCGATGTCGTACCCACAGTCAGTGTCAGATTATTGGTCCCATTCGTCCCGTTGGTGGCACAGAAGAAATAATGCTCCGGTCTCAGGTCGCCTTCTTCCCAGGAGGTTTTCTGATAGGTGATATCAATATTGGTCGCTGTGGAAAGTGTCGAATAGACGTTGCTTCCCAACAGGATTTCTCCGGTATCTGCCAGGAAAATGGCCTTATCTGCATAAGCATCCGTGGTGATCCGATCATAAGGACTCGGAATGACTGTCGAAGACAGGGATTCCACATCAAAAGAAGCGGTCGTTGCAGTGCTTGCATCTGTGGAATAGCTGATCACTACGCCGGCGTTATCGAGATCCTTATAACTGGTACGGATCCTGTGATACGTGGAATTGGTGATTTCCTGCTCCGTCACGTCTGTATAAGCTGTATACGTTCCCTCCGTCATGGCCAGCAGATCCGTATCGGTCGTTGTTGCATTGCCATCGTCATCGGTTCCCGTGGCGGTAAAGATCGTATCCACATGATATCCGGTCAGGATGTCATCCGCAGTCAGCTGCTCGGTAATTGTATACGTCTTTTCCGTATCTTCACGAAACATCAGGGAGGTATCGGTACGATATCCGGTAAAGACATAACGTCCCGCATAGTCCACATCACCGGTCGCATATACTTCATCGCGAAGCGCCTCCAGCTCTGTCAGGATGACCTGTCTGTCGGAACTGGTCAGATACTGATTCACACCATTGGTATACTGTGTGATGATGGAATCCAAAACCGTCACTTCCTGCTCAAGTGCATCGGCTGTGGTATCCAGCCAGGCTTCGGCATCTTTGGAATTGTTCTTATAGTACTGTGTGATCTGCGTGACGTTACTGCGCAGACGCAGTGCACGGATTGCGGTGACCGGATCATCGGAAGGTCTGACATTCTTTTTGCCGGTCGTCATCTGAGAACTGAGCCTATCCTCATTCACTTTCGTCATGTTGATGTTACTCAGGCTGTTGTTCTGCATGATTTTATTGGTAATACGCATTGCAATCCTCCTATCTTGTTCGGATCGTTTCCATTACGATCATCCTATCGGCATTTATACGCCGGTTT
>JAILPR010000160.1 GCA_024699355.1 Lachnospiraceae bacterium | reverse complement strand
GTTGAATCTGATGGCACAGTCCATCAATCATACGGTACTCGACGGTATCTTTGCAGCCGGCGGCGATACCAAATATGATATGACGACCAATATTTATACGATGTGGTGCTATTCGCTGCCATGCGCGCTGATCGCGGCATTCGTGCTGCACTTGCCGGCACCGGTGGTGTACTGTATCGCAAACTCCGATGAGATCGTCAAACTTCCGGCAGTCATCCGAAGATACCGGAAATATCTATGGTTAAAGAACATTACCAGGGATGCACAGGAATAGCAGGAGAATGCGGTTTGCATTGGACGAAGTGGCAAAATCTGTTATGATAGGAGCATAAGGCAGGTCATCAGACCTGCGGCAATCATTGTAATTTTTGAAGACAAATGGGTCTGACGGACCTATTTGTCTTTTTTGATTGAGGGATCGATGATGGAAGAAACGGTACGGATTGAGTGGTTTATGAACCATGCCGGGTTTGAACATATTGTTTGTCTGGCCGGTGAAGAGTGCATAGGAAACGAGATCAAGGGGATCCATATTATGGATAACCCGGATACACTGCGCTTTTTTAAAGAAGGAGAGATGGTTCTGACGACCGGATTTTCGTTGAAAAATCTTTCAGAAGAACAGCGGCGCGAGATCGTACGTGAGTTGGCGAAAAAGAAATGCAGTGGGATCGCGCTGAAGATCAACCGCTATTTTAAGACCGTTCCCAAGGAGATCATCGAGGAGGCTCGTCTATGTCTGCTTCCGGTGCTCGAAGTGCCGTATGAGTATTCGCTTTCCGATATCGAACATCGGATCCTGTATCAGATTTTTTGCCTTCAAAATGATCACTTTTCCTATACGCATGATCTATATTCCAAAATTACGCAACTCGTGTTGGGCGGAGAGGGAATCCTGGAACTATGCGAAATGCTGCAGCAATATCTGAATTATGCGGTTGCATTTTTGGATGAGGCGGGAATGGTGCTTGCAACATCGAGCAACAAGCACCATATCGGGCAGGGGAGCAAATTGTTTAATATCGGGGAGATGAAAGAACTCCGGAATGCCTTTCGGAGCGGTAAATTTATGGTGAAACAGAAAAAAGTGTTCGGGACCAGGACAATTGCCTGTAAACTATGGGAAATGATTTCCAATGACACCATTGTCGGATATTTTTGTCTCAGTGATGTTGACGATGAAGATCTACAGATGAATGTCCTCAAGGCCATCGAGTATATCCTTCCGCTGTTACAGATCGAACTGATGCGATATAAAACCACGAACACCACATCGATTCGTGCGAAAGCGGAATTACTCGGTCAGCTCCTATCGCGAAGAAATGAAGACGGCGATCTGGCACAGCTACTGTATTGTTGCGATATGTTTGGCTTCCGAACCGACATGGCATATCTGTGTATCGTTTGGGAAAACCAAAACGAAAAGATCGATACCGGCATCAGAAGTATCATGAAGAATCGTTTCGGACGCGATGAATCACAGTTTTTGCTCGGTGTGGTCGGAGATAATATCATTTGTATTTACGGGGAACAACAAGATATTGAAAAGGGCTGTCATATCAAGCGGGCGGAAGCAGTTGTTCAACAGATCGCAAAGATGTATGGTGCATATGATAGTCAGAAGTTTGGAATCGGCGGAAGCGTGACCGGGATCGATCACATCTGGAAAAGTTATGAAAAGGCGCTGCTGAGCCTTAAAGTCAATAAAACCATGCATACGCCGCTGGAAGAGAGAAGAAAGCAAATGATGGCGGAGATCATCTATGCGTTTTTGGATGATACGGAACTGGAGGGTCTGTATCAAATGACGTTTGGAAAGCTGAAAGCGTATGACCGGGAGAAGAACGGAAATTTAGTAGAAACACTGGGCGTGTTCATTCGCAATGATTTCAATGTGAAAGTAACGGCGGAGCAATTGTATATTCATCGAAATACGCTCAGTCAGAGACTTGCAAAAATATATGAATGCATCGGGGAATTACATGGGGAAAATCGTGCCAGAGTTTATATGGGCTATATCGCGATGCAGATATTATATGCCGATCAATGTGCAAATGACCATTCGAAATGATGTGAAAATGTGCAGTTGAACAGTGACATATGTGAGGCGCTTGGGTAAGATACGTATAACAAGAGCACGAAGAAGTGGTTTGTTCACAACTTCGTGCTCTTTTTGAATTTCAAACCGGAAAACGCACAATGAGGTGAACAAACCATTTCATTGTGCGTTTTTTTTATGATTCGGAAAGCGAGGTGTTTCATTATGAGAAAAGAAGTTTATGTAGAAGCAAAGCCGGGAAACGTGATACGAGGCAAGTTTGATCCGAATAAAACACCGATTGCAGAGATTTGTCCGGGCGATGTCGTTACGGTGGAAACAGTCAGCACAATCGGTATTCTGGAAGAATTTGATCAATATATGGAACGGTATCATCTTGATGAGAAGGATCCGGTCATTCAAAAGATGCTCGCAACAGAGGACCTGGAACGAATCGGTGAAGACGAACATACCTTGACCGGACCGATCTACATTCAGGGAGCGATGCCCGGTGATATGATCGAGATCAAGATTCTGGAGACCAACCTGATCACGGATTTTGGGAATTCCAAGATCGTGCCGGGATACGGTGGGGTACCGGATCTGGTGAAAAAGGCAGAAAGCTATCGATGGGAATATGATAAGGAACGCATGGTTGCAACACATGACGGATATGAGATCGATATTAAGCCGTTTTTCGGAATCATGGCAATGACACCGGACGGCGGGCAGGTGACTTCACCTCCGGGACGCTTCGGCGGCAACATGGATCTGAGAGAACTGACTGCAGGAACGACACTGTATCTTCCGGTAGAAGTGGAAGGCGGACTGTTCTATGTCGGAGATGCACATGCGGCACAGGGCAACGGAGAGGTTTGCCTGACCGCGATCGAAACCTCGCTGGAAGGTAAATTTGAATTTATTCTTCATAAGAAAGAAGAGATGACGGCACCGAGAGCAGAGACAGAAACCCATTATATTGCGATCGGATTGGATGAAGATCTGAATGTCGCAATGCATAAGGCAATTGAGGAGAGTGCAAAATGGATTGCGGAGTTAAAGAAGATCGATTTCTATGAAGCGTTGATGCTTTGCAGTACATCGGTGGATTATTGTGTCACTCAGGTGGTTGACAATGTCAAAGGAATTCATGCCATGATCTCGAAGAAGACGTTGAAACTGGCATAAATCACAGAAAATGATCAATGGAGGAGAACGATATGAGATGGAAAAATTTATTAGGTGTACTTTTGGCTACTTCGATGGTCGCAGGTAGTCTGGTTGGTTGCGGATCTGCAAACTCAGCGCTTGGCGGTGGTTCAGCGGATGCGGCAGAGAAGGATACGATCAAGATCGGTAGTCTTGAAGACTGGACAGGAGATTATGCAACGATCGGTATTCAGAAATATCATGCTGCGGAACTTGCAGTAGAAGAACTCAATAAAAACGGTGGACTTCTCGGAAAAGAAGTGGAGCTGGTCGCATATGACTGCCAGTCAGATACCACAAAGTATCAGGAGTTCTGTAAGAAACTGGTGCAGGATGATCAGGTAGATGTCATTATGGGCTGTATGTCCAGTGCCTGCCGTGAAGCGATCCGCCCTTATATTGAAGAAAATAACGCATTGTTGTTTTACAACAATCAGTATGAAGGCGGCGTGGCAAGTCACAACGTCTTCTGTACAGGTACGATCCCGGAGCAGAACTGCGAGGTTCTGGTAAAGGAACTGTTAGATCAGGGCAATACCAGCTTTTATACGATCGCGGCAGATTATAACTTCGGCCAGATCATGACCCAGTGGGTGGATAAGACGGTCGTTGAGAATGGTGGCGTGGTAGCAGGCGAAGAGTTCATTCCGCTTGGAACGTCTCAGTTTGAGAGTACCATTCAGAAGATCAAAGATGCAGATCCGGATGTCCTGGTGTGTGAGCTGGTAGGAACCGCACAGGCGTCGTTTTATGAGCAGTTCTTAAAGTCAGGGATTGAAGATATCACCATGGCTTCGACCGTACAGATCGTGCAGTCTTATGATCATAAGACCATTACGGCACCGGCGCTTGGCAATATGTATGTTACCGGCGGCTTTGTAGAAGAGATGGCGGATTATTCCGATGCGGCAAAAGAGTTTGTTGACATGTGGAGAGCGAAGTATCCGGAGGAAGGCGGTGTCTATATGGAAGGTGAGATCGAGTACACCGGCATCATGCTCTGGGCGAAGGCTGTTGAGAAAGCCGGCACCACAGAGGTGGAAGCTGTGATCGATGCACTTGAGTCCGGCGAGATTTCTGTAGAATCCGCTGCAGGTACCGTAACGATCGATGGCGCAACCCATCATGCGATCAAGGATATCTTCCTGATCCTTTGTGACGAAAATCACGAGTTACATGTAGAAAATGAAATCGATGCAGTAGAACCGTACTGGTTACGAGATGAACTGAAAATCGATTTAAGAGTAGAGTCACCGAACAAACAGTACACACCGATTGATGAATAGGAAGTGATAATATGTCATTATTTGGAATTTTGTATCAGTTCAGCGATAGTTTTACCTTTTTGATCCTGGCTGCGCTTGGTCTGGCAATCATATTCGGAATGATGGGCATTATTAATCTGGCACAAGGTGAATTTATTATGGTGGGCGCGTATGCGACCACCATAATAATTAATCAGGGATTTCCGTATCCGGTCGGGATCCTGGGCGGCGCGCTTGCTGCAGCGCTTTTGGGATTTGTCATGGATCGATTGATCATTTCGCATTTGTATCAACGCGTTTTGGATTCGGTCGTGGCAACCTGGGGAATCAGCCTGGTGCTCAGTGAAGGAATGCTGCAGTTGTTTGGACCATCGATGCAAAGCGTATCGATGCCGCTTGGATCGGTATCCATCGATGGATCGAAATATTCGGTTTATAAGTTGCTTTTGACGCTGCTGGCGATCGGGGTCGTGATCCTGATCTATCTGTTGTTTACCAAAACAGAATTTGGTCGAAAAGCCCGGGCAACGATGCAGAGCCGTGATATTTCGGAAAGTCTCGGCGTCAACACCAAGGCGGTGTATTCGGAAACGTTTGTCATCGGTAGTGCACTTGCAGGACTGACCGGCGCACTTTATGCACCGACCATGACGATCACACCGACGATGGGCAATAATTTCATGGTACAAAGTTTTGTCACCGTAATGTGCGGCGGTGCAAATCCGATCCTGGGGAGTGTCCTTTCAGGCGGCGTTCTCGGATTGGTCAACAGTACATTGTCTGTAACGATCAGCGCATTTTTCGGTAAGATCGGCCTACTGATCATCACGATCATCATCATTCGTGTGTTACCGACCGGATTTACCGGATTGATTGAAAAAACAGGAGCAAGGAGGCGGAGATGATGCATGCAAAAGAACGATTGAAAAACAATGTATTTGAATATGCGATCGCATTGATCACGCTGGTGGTAGTGCTCCTGATCCCGTTTTATACGGGACTATATCAGGTCAATGTATTTACGTACTATCTGATCTGTGCCATTTTGGGGATCAGTATTTATTTTATTTGGGGTATCGCAGGAATCTTCAGTTTTGGACAGGCAGCGTTTATGGGCATCGGCGGTTATGCATATGCGATCCTTTCCAAACATTTCGATGATCCGTCAAAATGTTTGCTCTATGCGGCAGTGGCGATCGCAATCGCCTGTGCGGTAGCGGCAATTCTGGGATATTTCATGTTTTACGGCGGCATCAATGATGTCTTTGTGGGATTGATCACCATGTGCGTGACCATCAGCTGCCAGACGTTTATGAGCCAGACAGCCGGGAGTCAGTGGCAGATCCTCGGCGTGGCACTTGGCGGTGATAATGGATTAAACGATATCCCGGGGCTTACGATCGGATATTACCGGTTCAATGAATTGAGCCTGTTTTTCCTGCTGGTGATCCTTGTAGCAGCGTTTTATATTGTGATCAAAATTGTGGAACATCGTAAATTCGGCTACGCAATGCTTTCCGTTCGGGAAAACAGGACCAGGAGTGAGCTGCTTGGATATGATACGGCAAAGCTGCAGGTGATCGTGTTTACCATTGGCGGTGGAATCGCGGCTTTGGCAGGCGTTCTGTATTGTTGCTGGGGATATTACATTACGCCGGCAAGCATGTCACTGAAGGCTTCAACGATCCCGGTGGTACTGGCAGCGGCGGGCGGTAAGCGCAGCCTGATCTCGGTGATCCTGTTTACGGTGTTGTATTACATTCTTTCCAATTATCTGACTTCAGCCGGGGCAGATACCCTGTTGATGCTGGGGGCATTACTGATCGTGGTCATTCTGGTATTGCCACAGGGAATCTTTGCAACCATCATTCAAAAGCTGCAGGGCCTGATTCAAAAAGCAGAAGCATAGGAGGTGGCCGTATGAAAAATCATATGTTGGAATTAAGGCATGTGTCCAAAAGCTTTGGCGGAATTAAGGCGGTAGAAGACTTGAGTATCAGCGTGGATCAGGGAGATATCCACTGCCTGATCGGACCAAACGGTGCGGGGAAAACCACGGCGTTTCGTATGATCACGGGACAATATTCTCTGACTTCCGGCAAGGTGCTGTTTGAAGGAAAAGAAATATCGGGGAAGAAAGCACATCATATCGTGCAAAGCGGGATTAGTATGAAAATGCAGATCCCGGGCGTGTTTGAAGCACTGACGATCCGTGAAAATCTTCGGATCGCAGCCGGAAATTACGTCAGGTCCAGAGAGATGGAAGAGCGGATCGATGAATTGATCGAACTGGTACACATCAAAGATCTGGGAAACCGATATGTCAAAAATCTCTCTCACGGTCAACAGCAGTGGTTGGAAATTGCCATGGCGCTGGCTACGAATCCAAGGCTGTTGCTATTGGATGAGCCGGCAGCAGGAATGGGACCGGAAGAGACGGCATTTACCGGCGAGCTGGTCAAGGAATTAAACAAGAGCGGTCTGACGATCCTGTTTATCGATCATGATATGGATTTCGTAAAGCAGATCGCACAAAAGGTAACGGTCATGCATTACGGAAAATTATTTGCACAGGGAAGTGTGGAGGAGATCACCCATCATGACGGTGTAAAGCAAATCTATTTGGGCTCTGTGTAAGGAGGTGGATCCGATGCTAAAGATAGAACACATAAATTCCGGTTATGGTAAAACCCGGATCATCCATGATGTCAGCTTGCATATTGCGCCGGGAGAGATCGTTTCTGTCATCGGCCGCAACGGTGTCGGTAAAAGTACGTTGATGAAAACCATCATCGGACTCAACGGACTGGACAGCGGAGAGATTTTGTTTGATGGGAAACATGTCTCTAAGATGAAGGCCCACCAAAGAGCAAGACTGGGGATGGGGTATGTCGCACAGGGGCATGGAATCCTCTCTTCACTGACGGTGGAAGACAATATTAAAATGGGGATGGATATTAATTCCAAAGGAATGATCCAGGCGCGGTTTGATCAGGTTTATGAATATTTCCCCAGACTGGCGGAGCGCAAAACGCAGATCGCCGGTACGATGAGCGGCGGTGAGCAGGCGATGCTCTCGATCGCTAGAGTACTGGTCGGACAACCAAAGATCATTTTGCTTGATGAGCCAAGCGAAGGTGTACAGCCGAACATTGTGCATAAGATCGGTGAGATTGTAGAATTGATCTGTAAGGAGTTTGATCTGACAGTTCTTTTGGTGGAACAGCACATGGGGCTGATCCAACAGGTATCTCAAAAATCTTACGTCATGGATAAAGGTGTGCTGATCGCCGAACTGACCAAAGAGCAGTTAAATGACAGCAATATCATAAAACAATATCTGACGGTATAACAGCCGCCAGGTTGGAAAATCGGGGGCTTTGACATGAATCTTCAATCGGAATACGCGTTTACTTCACAACGGATGGTCACGCTGGCGGCAAACGGTATGGTTGCTTCTTCACAGGCACTTGCATCTCAGGCGGGGCTGGAAATATTGAAAAAAGGCGGCAATGCGGTGGATGCGGCAATTGCGACTGCAGCGATGCTTGTCGTGGTAGAACCGACGTCGAACGGATTCGGCGGAGATGCATTTGCACAGGTATGGATGGATGGCAAATTATATGCCTTAAATTCCAGCGGATTTGCGCCGGCATTGTTAGATCGGGAGGCAATCCGAAAAGCAGTTCCAAGCGGAGAAATCCCTCGATTTGGTTGGGAAAGCGTGACTGTGCCGGGCATTCCGAAAGCATGGGGGAGCCTTTGGAGACGTTTTGGTTCCTTACCGTTTGAGGAACTTCTGGCACCGGCAATCTCATATGCGGAGAATGGTTTTGTCGTGACTCCGGTGATCGCAAAGAACTGGAAAAAAGATTTTGAATTTTATCAGCGTGCGATCCCGAACCGGGATAGCGCATTGTTTGCAAGTTTTTTTGATACGTTTATGAAAGATGGGAAAACACCAAAAGCGGGAGAACGCTATTGTTTTCCGGACCATGCCGGGACTCTGCGGGAACTTGCAGCAACAGCGTGTGAAAGTTTTTATCATGGAGCACTGGCAGATCGGATCCATGAGTTTTCCGTAAGCACAGGAGGGTATCTCAGAAAGGAAGATCTGGAACGGTATGAAGCCAGATGGGTGGAGCCTGTGAAAGTTTCCTATCGGGGATATGAGATCTGCGAATTGCCGCCGAACGGTCATGGTCTGGTGGCGCTGATGGCGCTGAATATTTTGGAGAATTTCCATTTGCAGGGACATCGTTGGGGCGAAGACCTTCATCAGATCGTTGAAGCAATGAAGCTGGCCTATGAAGACGGCAAGGAATATATTGCGGATCCGAAGTGCATGCGTGTCAGTGTAGAGGAATTGCTTGATCCCGATTATGCAAAAGCACGCGGCGCACTGATCGGAGAGAAGGCACTTGATCCAAAGGCGGGAAATCCGCAAAAAGGTGGTACCGTGTATTTTTGCAGTGCAGACCGTGATGGAAATATGGTGTCCATGATCCAAAGCAACTATATGGATTTTGGATCCGGAGTCGTGGTACCGGGTACCGGAATTGCATTTCATAATCGCGGTTGCAACTTTTCGATGGATCCGACGAAGGGCAATTGCCTTGCACCCGGAAAATATCCGTATCATACGATCATTCCGGGATTTTTGATGAAAGATGGTACTGCGGTAGGTGCTTTTGGCGTGATGGGTGATTTTATGCAACCACAGGGACACGTGCAGGTGATCACGGATCTGCTGGATTATGCATTGAATCCACAACAGGCACTGGATGCACCGAGGTGGCGGTGGCGGCATGACAAAACGGTAGAAGTGGAAACGAATTTCCCGGAGAAACTCAAGCAGGAGTTGATCGAGAGGGGGCATGACGTGGTCGTTGTAGAAGAAGCTGCGGGATTTGGTCGCGGACAGATCATTTTGCGAGATGAGAGGGGCACTTATACCGGAGCAACGGAGCCCAGAGCAGATGGGGCTGTGGCTTGCTATTAGGAAACGCGACGTCCGCTATGCAAGTGTGTGAGCGCAGGATGCGAAACAGCGACAGCAGAGGAAGGTGAGAAAGTCATTATGAAAAAATTATGGGAATTGTTTATTACATTCGCAAAAATCGGCGGATTTACGTTTGGCGGCGGTTATGCCATGCTGCCGATGTTAAAAAAAGAAGTGGTGGAACATCATCATTGGGCAACCGAGGAAGAAATCCTGGATTATTTTGCGATCGGTCAGTGTACACCGGGAATCATCGCGGTGAATACCGCAACATTTATCGGGTATAACGAGGCGGGAGTGCCGGGAGGGATCTTTGCGACACTTGGCGTGATCGCCCCATCGATCGTCATTATTTCCGTGATCGCAGCCTGTGTTGCCGGTTTTGCGGATTATGCAATTGTGCAGAATGCGTTTGCGGGAATCCGCGCCTGTGTGGTTGTACTGATCCTTTCAACGGTTTATGACATGATCAAAAAAACATTGAAGGGTGCGCTGACGATCTGCATGTTTGCAGCGGTCCTTTTGGCAGCACTTTTTACACCGCTTTCTACTTATGTCTTTATCCTGGCAGCATTTGTTGTCGGCATCATTTATCATGCGGTGAATGCCATGAAAAAGGAGGATCGGTCATGCTGATTCGTTTGATGTATGAGTTCTTTAAGATCGGCCTTTTTTCGATCGGAGGCGGTCTGGCAAGCCTTCCGTTTATCTATGAACTTTCTGAAAAAACCGGATGGTTTACACTTTATGATATTTCGAACCTGGTCGCTGTTTCGGAGGCAACACCGGGACCGCTCGGGGTAAATATGGCAACGTATGTGGGTTATGTATCATCCGGTGTGCCCGGCGGGATCCTGGCGCCGATCGGACTGGTAACGCCATCGATCATCATTATCGTGATCGTTGCCAAATTTTATAATCGCTTTAAAGAAAGTGCATTG
This sequence comes from Lachnospiraceae bacterium, assembly GCA_024699355.1. GTDB lineage: Bacteria > Bacillota > Clostridia > Lachnospirales > Lachnospiraceae > SIG336. Next base: position 1,472 of record JAILPR010000160.1, on the reverse strand, counting down.
GTCAAGGATATTTTCTATTGTCTGCGTCCGGTTTCGACCGCATTGATCCTGGTTGCCGGTATTTCTGTTTTTCAATTGGCATTGATGAAAGCAGGTGTGGCATTCACGCTCGAGAATCTTACGACAGGAATTAATTGGAAAGCAGCGGTTTTGATGGTTGTCCTTGCACTGCTTCATCGACAGATCAAAAAACATCCGATCATTGCGGTACTTTCCAGTGGCGTGGTCGGGATCATATTACAGTTTGCGGTGTAAATTCCACAGCATGAAAGGAGTTGCTTATGAATTATGTAATCACAATCGCCAGAGGCTTCGGCAGTGGTGGCAGATCCATCGGAGAAGCGGTGGGGAAGCTTCTGGGAATCAATTGTTATGAAAAAGAAATCCTCATGATGGCATCGGAAGAGAGTTGTATTCATGAGACACTGTTTGCGGAAGTGGATGAGAAACTCCGCGGCGGATATATCAGAAATAAGCTGCGATCTATTCCGAAGAACACACTGGTCACACCGATGAGTAAAGAGTTTACCAGTGACAATAATCTGTTTAATATCCAACGAAAGATCCTGAATGATCTGGCAAAAGAAGAGTCTTATGTTGTGGTCGGAAAATGTGCGGACAGCGTTTTGGAAATCGGGACACCGATGCTGAAGGTATTTGTGAATGCGCCGCAAAAAAAGAGGATCCGCACCATCTGTAACAGACTGGAAGTATCGGAAACAGAGGCAGAGAAGATGATCCTTCAGACCGATAAGTACCGTGCGGATTATTACAAATATTATACCGGCGGTAAAAACTGGAGAGATCCGCTAAACTATGATCTGTTCCTGAATTCCGGCGTATTTTCGGTAGATAAGTGTGCCGAGATCATCGTCAACGCGTTCGAAACTAAATATCGCAGCTAAAAAATCACGAAATGCTTGCATAAAGATACAAAACCATGGTATGATTTTGGTCAATCAGGAATGCAAAGGCGCACCTTACAGGGTGCGCTTTTTGTGTGTGGACAAGGGTTTGGCTGCAGCAGGGGACTGCAGTGAGCGTTGCATCAAATGAGGAAAGATGCAGAGTAGGGAGGTTTTATGTTAGATCGAATTGCTGAAGTAAATGGTGTAGTCAACGGATTTGTCTGGGGATTGCCGATGCTCGTATTACTGGTCGGGACAGGCATTTTAATGACTGTTTTGACAAAATGTTTCCAGCTGACACATTTCCGGTATTGGATGAAACACACGCTGGGTGGCATTTTTAAGAATAAGAAAGTCACGGAACACACCGACAAAGATGACCGGCAGATCAGTCAGTTCCAAAGCCTTTGCACGGCACTGGCAGCCACGATCGGTACCGGTAACATCGCCGGCGTTGCGGCAGCACTTGCGACCGGCGGTCCGGGGTCGATCTTCTGGATGTGGGTTACAGCCTTCTTTGGCATGATGACCAACTATTCGGAAAATGTGCTCGGTATCTTTTAC
>JAILPR010000111.1 GCA_024699355.1 Lachnospiraceae bacterium | reverse complement strand
GTCAAACCAAAGCGACGCTGGCGATGGAGGATCTCTTCATTCCCGAAGAGGCGATGGATTCCATCCGCAAGCTGGTAAAGGGCGATATGACCCGCGAAGCATATCAGGCAATGTTAAAAGATCACTATACGACACGTGGCTAGGTCAATCCTTAGCCGCCAACGACTCCCTCTTTATCGGGTCTCCCGATAAGAGGGTTTTTTCGTTATTTCACATTCTTTTCATAGATTTTTTATGTGAATTTCGTGCATGTCGTAGGATACTGAAACTGAGCATCCAATCGTAGCACGCCAAAGGCAGGTGATCACATGCGCAGTGTAGACCATTATGTTTACGAAGGTACCAAGGTCCTGATCAATAAGTTTGATTGTCGCGATGAAGAGAAACTCCGTGAGATCGAGGCGCTCTCCACCGCCGGCAACCTTGCCTATTTACAGCTCCACCCGATTCAGGGGAAGTTCGACTTTGCGCATCTGAAGGAAATCCACCGGTTCATCTTTCAGGATCTGTATGATTGGGCCGGACAGACCCGTAACATCGATATCGGCAAAAACAATCTGTTCTGCCGTGCACAATTCATTGAGGAATATGCGGCATCGGTCTTTTCGGATTTTTATACATCCTGTATGGAGAGCCGTGAGGATCCTGCTGCTTTTGTCAAAACACTGGCAAAGCACTATGCGGATATGAATGCACTGCATCCCTTCCGCGAGGGCAACGGACGTTCACAGCGGGAATTTACCAGAGAACTCTGCTTGACCTGCGGGTACGTCTTTGACCTGACCCGAACCGGCCAAAGCGAAATGCTGGAAGCCAGCATCGAGTCCTTTAACACCGGCAATTACGACAAATTCATCGAGATCTTCTCTTATACGGTGATCCCGGTTGCGGAATACGATCATCTCGAGGAAAATCTCGACCGGATCCTCATGATCTTTGCAAAATAACCACATAGCATATACGTAAAAGGAGAAACAGATATGGCGAAATCAACACAACCTTCCACAGGCGGAAACTTTTTCCAGTCGGTCAAAGGTAAAACCGTATCGATCGGTATCCTCGGCATTATTGCCGCACTGATCATCGGGATCGGCGGACTTGCTTCCGTCAGCAAAAATGCACAGAACAGCGAGGTCGTCTCACAGGTCAATCAGATCAGTGTATTGCAGTCCAATAACCTCGCCAACGACGCACTTTATCAGTACTATGTGGATGATAGTTATCTGACAAGTGCGCTCGGAAACTTAGATGAAATGGAACAACAGGCACTCTCGCTTCAAAAGACTGCAGATGCCACCATCTCCGGATCCGTTTCCGCGATTTTGGAAAATGTTGCTGCAGACAAAGAGAACTACAATGAGATCCTGGGGATTCACTCCGAGCGTGGATATGATCCGTCCATCGGTAAATATCAGGAATTTATCGCTTCCAGTACGGCGCTCTCCGAAAGTTTCCAGAGTCTGGTCAATCAGAATTCCTGGATCGAAATTCCGTGGATGAATCAGGCTGCAGGCGTAGAAAGTGTCGAAGTCGACGGCACATCTTATAACATGGCCGTTTACCACAACACCCTTCCGATTGCCGGAAAACGAAATAATATCGTCGTCCGTCTCGGCGGTACCTTTACCTATCAGACGGTTTATTATGTGAAGAATCTGAAGCTGATCGACGGCTCTTCCGAGCTTCCGATCGACTTATCCCTGATCGAGAAATTCGAAAAATCCGGCGATGGTCTCGGCGATGTCGAGATCACGACCTTTGGCGGAGAGCCTGCCTTAAAGATCACCGGTGTATTTAACGCTGCCAATGAGCGCTGGGAAGAAGTCGCAGTCACCCTTCCGATCACCGAATATGATATCGAGAATTATCCGGAATTCTACTATGAGATGTACCTGGATCCGGTTGCCTCCGAAGGACAGTCCTACCAATACGGTGGTGCGGTTTCCGGTGTCTATGACTTTGCCGGTTCCCTCTCTACGCTGGACAATATGATGGCATCCTATTCCAGACTGGTCGTAGAAGGCAAAGATGTCTCTGCAAGCCTTGCCGAGATCGAAGCCCTGATCAGTGAGTTGGAAACAAATATTCCGAAATATACGACGGATCCTTCGCTGGCAGACGCTTCGCTTTCGCTTCTTGCCACGAAAAAAGATCTGTTTGAGCAGATCAAATCCATCGATACCCAGACGCTGGCCATCAAAGCAGAAAATGCGGAGATCAACGCTGCATTATCCGAGCTTTGTACCACCGTACAGAACCAGGCGGTTGCCAACATGACCTCGCTTCGTAAGACCGTAACTGCTGTCATTCTTTTTGTACTGGTTGTTGCCATTATCATCCTCGTTGCGATCCTGACCCGCGTCAGCCACGGGATCAATAAATCCGTGACCTCCTTCCGTAACGCATTAGAGCAGATCACGACCGGTAATCTGACCGCCAGAGCAAGTGTCTCCGGCAACGATGAATTTGCAACGTTCTCCAAGAGTTTAAATAACTTCATGGATACGCTGGAAGGCACGATCAAAAAAGTCAAAGAAATGACGGATGTCCTGGCTGACTCCGGAATCGCACTGGAAGATAGTGCGATCAAGACCAAGCAGGTCGCAGGAGAAGTCAGCAATACGATCGCCGAGATTTCCAAGGGTGCCGGCGAGCAGGCAAGCGATATCGAAGTATCTTCGCAGAAAGTGCTGGAGATGCGCAGCAATATCGATCAGATCCTGGGCAGCGTTACCGAGCTGGCCGACCGTTCCGATGAAATGATCGCAAGCGGCAAGGCAGCGACCGATACGATGAGCGGTCTGACCAGATCCAGCGATCAGACGACCGATGCCTTTGAAAATATCGCGGCACAGGTTCGCAAGACCGATGAATCCGTCGGCAAGATCCAGGAAGCTGTCAGCCTGATCGCTTCCGTTGCAAATCAGATCAACCTCCTGTCCCTGAACGCTTCCATCGAGGCTGCCAGAGCAGGTGATGCGGGTCGTGGATTTGCCGTTGTTGCAACAGAGATTTCCAAACTGGCAGATCAGACCAATCAGTCCGCTGCGATCATCGATCAGATCATTCAGATGCTCTCTGCCGAGTCCGCAAAGACCGTAGAGACCATCGGAGAAGTGACCGAGATGATCCAGGGGCAGAAAGGCAGCATCGATACGACCAGCGAGAAGTTCGGGGTTGTGGAGACCGGTATCGACTTTACCAAGACCGCGGTTCGCACTGTCCTTGGTCAGGCACAGTCCTGTGAAAGCGCCGGCAGTACGGTGGTTGATCTCATGACCAACCTCTCCGCGATTTCCGAAGAGAATGCAGCATCCGC
>JAILPR010000101.1 GCA_024699355.1 Lachnospiraceae bacterium | reverse complement strand
GCTTCCGGTTGCGGTAACGCTTCTGTACGGGCTGATCATGCTGTATCTGAATGCGAAGGAGCGCGTGGATGGACCGTATCCGTTTTTCCGGATCCGGAGCATTGGCGTAAAGATGACTGTCGTATGGATGGTGTTGCTGCTGTTGGCAACAGGCGCACTTTCGTTTGTGGCAGGATATCGCAAGCCTGCGAAAACAGCGGTGAAGTATGTCTTTGTCCACGGCTTATCCGGCTGGGGCAGCTACGATCTGCAAAATGAACTGATCCCGTATTGGGGGATGACCAAAGGAGATGTCATTCACTATCTGAATGCGCAGGGGTATGAGAGTTATGCGGCCTCGGTCGATCCCAAAGGCAGTGCCTGGGACAGAGCCTGTGAACTCTATGCGCAGCTGACAGGGACCATGGTAGACTATGGCGCGGTGCACAGCAGGGAGGCAGGGCATGCGCGCTTTGGACGGGACTATTCTAAGGAGCCGCTGATGGAGGACTTTGCGGATGCGAAGTTTGTCCTGATCGGGCATTCTTTTGGAGGGGCGACGATCCGGCTCTTTTCGGAGCTTTTGCGAAACGGATCCGAAGAGGAGCGTGCAGGTACGGCGCCGGAGGATCTTTCGCCGCTGTTTCAGGGCGGAGAAGGGCAAGGCCTCCTTGCGGTCGTGACACTGGCTGCCCCGACCAACGGAACCACCGCCTATGATCTGTACGAAGATCCGTCCTTTGATCTCTCGGCAATCGAGATTTCGGAGGAATACATCGAAAAAAGTGAAGCCATGTCGAATGTCTCGACGCCGGAGTATGACGGCAGGCAGCTTTGGGACTATGCAGCATTTGATATGCACATCGACAACGCACTCGCACTAAATGACAGGATCACGACCTTTGAAGACGTGTACTACTTTGCCTATCCGTGCGAATCGACGATGACGCTGGCAGATGGGACGATCGCACCGGATCCGGAACTGACGGAAGGGATGTTTTTCAAAGGCGCAACCTATATGAGCAATTATGTCGGCACGACAAAAGGTGGCGTGATCATCGACGCATTGTGGCAACCCAATGACGGACTGGTCAATACGATTTCCGCAGGAGCACCGATCGGCGCACCGGGTGTAGCATATGAAAACGGTAATTCGCTCACGCCCGGGATCTGGAATGTGATGCCGACGCTGACCGGGGATCATATGTACTTTCAGGGTGGTCTGACCAAACGAGTCAATGTTAAGCCATTTTATCTGGAGCTGGCACAGATGCTGGCGGAACTGGAGTAAGCGGGGCACAGGCGACAACTGTGTCAGGTACTAGAACTTTATAAGAAATCAAAGGAGCACATGCAGACCGGAGAAGATCCGGGCGGCATGTGCTTTTTTTGCCCGGCGGGTGCCATGCCGGACAGCCGGAGCACATCGGCGAGGGCCTGAATTGCGATAAGCATTATTTATCACTGATGATCAAAACGAACGATTTTTCAAGACTCCGGACGGATGCTAGGATGAATTCACAGACAGCAAACGTCATGAAAGGGGGCGATCCGATGGAGTCGATGCTGGCATATGGCGATTCAAACACCTGGGGACTGATTCCGGGATCGTCCCCCTACCAAAGATATTCCTACGATATTCGATGGACGGGAATTCTGGAGAGAAAGCTGACGAATGTGAGAGTTCTTGAAGAAGGCCTGTGCGGGAGAACGACTGTTTTGGAAGATCGCATGCGGAGCGGAAGAAACGGAAACGATACTCTTCCGGTCATTCTGGAAAGTCAGTACCCGATCGATTTCGCAGTGTTGATGCTTGGGACCAACGATTGCAAAAAAGTCTACAGTGTCAGCCCGGAGCAGATCGGCAGAGGGATCGAGCAATGTCTGGATACGCTTGAGAGATATATCGGCAAAGAAGACATCCTGCTGATATCCCCTATTCTGCTGGGCGATCACGTATGGAGATCCGATAAGGATCCGGAATTTGATCGCAGATCCGTGGCCGTTTGCAAGGGGCTGAAAGCAATCTATGAGCAGATCGCCCGAAAAAGAGGGATTCATTTTATGGCGGCTTCGGATTATGTGACTGCGGATGAGCGGGACGATGAGCATTTCAACGAAGAAGGCCATCGCATCTTTGCCGAAGCAGTGTACGCAAAGCTGCAGGAGATGAAGGTGCTCTCACACGACAGGAAACATGGCGCAGGCTGATGGAGTAAATCAAAGGAGGAAGTTACGATTATGAAAAACAATCTATGGAAGCAATTTTTGGCAGGTATTTTAACAACAGGTCTGTTGACCTCGGTACTGACAGGCTGCGGATCGGCAAGTGGTCAGGTGCAGGCTTCGAACGATACACCGGCACAGGAAAGCGCAGCAGAAGTAAGCGGCGATCAGGTATACAGAACCCTGGATGAGATCAAAGAGAGCGGCACGATCAACATCGGCGTCTTCTCTGACAAGAATCCATTCGGGTATGTGGATGAGAACGGTACCTATCAGGGATATGATGTATATCTGGCGGAGCGACTCGGTGCAGATCTGGGCGTGGAGATCAACTACGTATCTACCGAGGCGGCAAGCAGAGTCGAGTATCTCGAGACCGGCAAGGTGGATATCGTCCTTGCAAACTTTACGGTGACAGATGAGCGTGCACAGAAGGTGGATTTCGCACTGCCGTACATGAATGTGGCACTCGGCGTGGTATCTCATGAAGACCGCGTGATCGAAGATGTGAGCGAGATCACGGCAGACGATCAGGTCATCGTCATTTCCGGGACGACCGCAGAGACCTATTTTGAAGAAAACTATCCGGACATCAAACTGCAGAAGTTCGATACCTATGCGACCGCGAAGACATCCTTCGAAAACGGTACCGGCGTAGCGTGGGCAAACGATAATACGGAAGTGATCGCGTATGCTCTGGAAAATGAAGGTTATGTCGTAGGTATTCCGTCTCTTGGCAGTCAGGACACCATTGCACCGGCCGTATCCAAGGGCAACAGTACGCTGCTCGACTGGTTAAATGAAGAGATCGTCAGCCTTGGCGAAGAGCAGTTCTTCCATGCGGACTACGAAGCAACCCTGATCGATACCTATGGCGCAGACTATGAAGAAACCCTGGTCGTAGAAGGCGGAAAGGTATCTGACGCACAGGCTCCGGCAGCAGATGCGGCAGCCTATGACATCGTACCGGGCAACGGTGAGACCATCAGCATCGCAGCTTCTCCGGTGCCGCATGCAGAGATTCTTGCAAAAGCAGCAGAGATCCTGAAGGACTATGGCTATGAACTGAAGATCGTAGAGTTTGATGATTATGTACAGCCCAACCTCGTCGTGGAATCCGGCGAGTTCGATGCGAACTATATGGAGCATCTGCCGTATCTGAACAGCTTCAATGAGGAGCAGGGAACCCATATCGTCAATGCGGGCGGTATTCACTATGAGCCGTTCGGTGTATATCCGGGAACCAAGGCATCACTTGAGGACATCGCAGAGGGCGACAGCATCGCAATCCCGAATGATACGACCAATGAGGCAAGAGCACTGCTTCTGCTGCAGGACAACGGCATCATCACCTTAAAGGAAGGTGCCGGTCTTACCGCAACGGTCAATGATATCGAAGAGAATCCGTATCAGGTAGAGTTTGTCGAACTGGAAGCCGCACAGGTGGCCAGAGTGGTGGATGAAGTTGCTTATGTGGTATTAAACGGCAACTATGCACTGGAAGCAGGCTATTCCGTAGGGAAGGATTCGATCGCATATGAGTCCACGGATTCGATCGCGGCGCAGACCTATGTCAACATCATCGGTGTGCTGGAAGGCAACGAGAATTCCGATAAGATCAAGGCGCTGGTAACCGTGCTCCGTTCGGACGAGATCAAGAAGTTTATCGAAGAGACCTATGACGGCGCAGTCGTATTTTTTGAAGAGTAAAGGATCAGAGGTGGGAGAGTCATCTGACTCTCCTGCTTTCGATGGAGCACATATGAGTGTCATAGAAATCAAAAACCTAACCAAACGATATGAAATTGAAGGAAACAGCGTGGTCGCCCTGCAGGACATCAATCTTTCCATCGAAGCGGGTGAGATCTACGGCATCATCGGGATGTCCGGTGCCGGAAAAAGTACGCTGGTGCGCTCGATCAACTATCTGGAGAAACCGACCGAAGGCAGCGTCCTGATCGATGGCGTGAACCTTACCGGCTTAAAGGAACGGGAGCTGCGCAGGATGCGTTCCCGGATCGGGATGATCTTTCAGAGTTTTCATCTGCTCGAGCAGCGAAGCGTTCTCGGAAATGTCTGCTTTCCGCTGGAACTGGCCGGAGTAAAGAAAAAAGAAGCCAGAGAGCGGGCACGAGAGCTTCTGTCCATGGTCCGGCTTCAGGACAAAGAAACCGCCTATCCGGCACAGCTCTCCGGCGGACAGAAGCAGCGCGTCGCCATCGCCAGAGCGCTCGCCACCAATCCGCGGATCCTGCTTTGCGATGAGGCGACCAGTGCCCTGGATCCGCAGACGACGACGGCGATCCTGAATCTGTTGAAGGAAATCCATGAAGCGCTGGGGATCACGATCGTGATCATTACGCACCAGATGTCCGTGGTGACATCGATCTGCGATAAGGTAGCGATCATTGACGGCGGGAAGCTGGCGGAGAGCGGCAGGGTCAAAGAGATCTTTGCAAAGCCCCGCTCGGATGCAGCCAAAGAGCTGATCTCGGGGGAGATCAGTTCGTACTTATCGGCCAATGGATTCAGGCACACGGAGGAACAGACATGAATGAACAAGTCGTAATGATGCTACTCGAAGGCATCCGGGATACGCTCTATATGACGATCGGTTCGGTGCTGATCGGCTATGCGGTGGGACTTCCGTTTGGAATCGGACTGTATGTGACCGGCAAAACGGGACTGCATCCGCAGCCGCTCTTCTACCGGGCCGGTGATTTTATCTGCAACATCATCCGCAGCATCCCGTTTTTGATTCTGCTGATCCTGTTGATCCCGCTGACGAGACTGATCGTCGGGAAAAGCTACGGCTCGACCGCAACGATCGTACCGCTTGTCATCTGTGCGGCACCCTACATCGCCCGCGTGGTGGAAGCAGCGCTGCAGGAGGTCGATACGGGCGTGATCGAAGCCGCCAGGGCTATGGGCGCAAGTACTGTCCAGATCATTTTTAAGGTATTGCTGGTAGAGGCCAGAACCTCGCTCATCACGGGCTTTACGATCACGACAGGGATCCTGCTTGGGTATTCAGCGATGTCCGGAACGGTCGGCGGCGGAGGCCTTGGAGACATTGCGGTCAGATACGGATATTACCGGTGGCAGAGTGACATTATGATCATCACGGTGATCCTCCTCATTGTGATCTTTCAGATCATACAGATGGTGGGGATGAGGATCGCCACCGGGCTGGATCACAGAAAGCGGGGAGGGGACTGATCATGGATACGCAAGTACTCCTTTCCTATCTCCCACGATATCTGCAGGCTTTTTGCCTGACGGTCCAAATCGGTGCGATCGGGATTTTGATCGCGTTCTTTTTGGGAATGGTCGCCGCCTTTGTGCTCCATTTTCAACTGCCGATCCTCTCAGGGATCTTTCGCTTTTACATCGAGTTGTTTCGTAACACACCCCTCCTGGTGCAGCTTTTTTTCATCTACTTCGGTCTGCCGCGGATCGGGATTATGATCCCGGCGCAGGCATGCGGCGCACTGGGACTGGGGCTTCTGGGCGGAAGCTATATGGCGGAGAGTTTCCGGAGCGGCCTGGATGCCGTGTCGATCGGGCAGAGTGAAGCTGCGCTGGCGCTGGGGATGACCAACCGGCAACTGTTTGGCTTCGTCATCTTTCCGGAAGCATTTGCACTGAGCATTCCCTCGATCGTGGCAAATGTCATTTTTTTATTCAAAGAGACCAGCGTCTTTTCCGCCATCAGTCTGATGGATCTGATGTTTACGGCAAAGGATCTGATCGGGCTCTACTACGATACGACGGAGGCCCTCTTTTTGCTGGTGATCTTTTACGTGATCATGATCCTTCCGGTGTCCCTGATCGGGCATCTCATCGAGAAGAAGACGCATGATCGCATCTTTGGAGCATAGGTATGGGATTTGATGTTTTATTAAAAGGAACCAATCTGCTGCGGCTTTTGACCGGCCTGTGGGTGGCACTTCGGATCAGCCTGATCTCCGTGCTGATCAGCATGGCGCTGGGGGTCGTCCTTGGGTGCCTGATGACGCTTGATAAGCCGTTTATCCGCATCGTTAGCAAAGGTTATCTGGAACTGATCCGCATCATGCCGCAGATGGTCTTATTGTTTCTGGTGTATTTCGGCACCACCAGGGCACTGGGGATCAACATCTCGGCAGAGCTTTCCTCGATCATCGTCTTCTCCCTCTGGGGGACGGCGGAGATGGCGGATCTGGTCAGAGGCGCGCTTCGCAGTATCCCGCGCATCCAGTATGAAAGCAGCTATTCGCTCGGCATGACGCTCTCACAGACCTACCGCTATATCATCATTCCGCAGATCATTCGGCGGATGCTGCCGCTTTCCATCAATCTGGTGACGAGGATGATCAAAACGACCAGCCTGGTTATGATGATCGGTATCGTGGAAGTGTTAAAAGTAGGGCAGCAGATCATCGAGGCGAACCGGAAAAGTTCTCCGAATGCAGCCTTTGGCGTCTTCGCAACGATCTTTCTGTTGTATTTTCTGGCGTGCTGGCCGATCAGTCTGTTGTCGAAATCTTTGGAAAAGAAATGGGATAGTTCAAATGGATGAGATCTTACACATCAACAATGTCACAAAAGCATATGAGGATCTGACGGTCCTCGATCATGTGAGTTTCTCTGTGAACAAAGGAGAAGTCGTTGTGATCGTCGGCCCTTCCGGATGCGGGAAAAGTACACTGCTTCGATGCATCAACGCCTTTGAGACGATCCAGGATGGCAACATCGTGCTCGGAGGAGAGACGATCAATCCTTGCAAGGAACAGCTCCATGCGGTCAGAGAGCGCATCGGCATGGTCTTTCAAAGTTATGAACTCTTTCCGCATAAGACCGTGCTGCAAAACATGACGCTGGCGCCGATGAAGGTCAAAAAGATCGGCAGGAAAGCGGCCGAGCAGGAAGCCATGGCACTGCTGGAGCGCGTTGGACTTACCGAAAAAAGAGACTATTATCCGCGGCAGTTATCCGGCGGACAAAAGCAGAGAGTGGCGATCGTGCGTGCACTGATGATGCATCCGGAGGTGCTGCTGCTCGATGAGATCACTGCGGCGCTCGATCCGGAGATGGTCAGAGAGGTGCTGGAGGTCGTGATCGATCTGGCCGCGGAGGGCAGGACGATGGTGATCGTCACGCATGAACTGTCATTTGCCCGTGCCGTGGCGGACCGCATGATTTTTCTGGATGGCGGACGGATCGTGGAAGAAGGGACGCCGGAGGCGTTTTTTGATGCACCGGGAACCGAGCGGTTGCAGAAGTTTTTACATTCTTTTACCTATCAGGGCTGATTTTACATCTGTGCGGACAAGTACTATGATGTACAAGGTGTCTGCGTTAGGGCACCGGTAAATCAGACAGGTAGGAACATCCGATGGAAACAAAGACCACGGCTCAGAAATTAAAGACGCTGTTTTTTGCAACGTTATATTTAAGTGCCTTCACCTTCGGCGGAGGCTATGTGATCATTTCACTGCTCAAAAACAAGTTCGTTGATGAGCTGAAGTGGATCAGCGAAGAGGAGATGCTCGACTATGTGGCGATCGCACAGTCGGCGCCGGGACCGATCGCCGTGAACGGAGCGATCGTCATCGGCTATAAGATCTGCGGGATTCCGGGGATCGTGTTTGCGGTACTGGGCGCAGTGATCCCGCCGTTTGTGATCCTCACGGTCATCTCCGCGTTTTATAACCTCTTTAAGACCAATCCGTATATTCAGGGAATCCTAGCTGGCATGAAATCCGGCGTCAGCGCGGTCATTGTCTCGGTTGTGTGGGATATGGCAGCAGGAATCGTAAAGAAAAGAGATGCACTCCTGATCGCGATCATGATCATCGCGTTTGTGCTCAATTACTATCTGGAAGTGAATGTGGTCCTGATCATTCTTGGAACGCTGGTCATCGGCATTGCCAGATCACTGTATGCAAGGAGGGAAACGAAATGATCTATGTTCAGTTGTTTCTCGTCTTTTTGCAGGTAGGAGCGTTCAGTTTCGGCGGCGGCTACGCGGCGATGCCGCTGATCTGTGCGCAGGTTGTGGATCAGTATGGGTGGCTTTCGGAAAAAGATTTTGCGGATCTGGTCACCATTTCGCAGATGACACCCGGACCGATCGCGATCAATGCGGCGACCTTTGTGGGCAACCAGCTTGCCGGTATTCCGGGGGCACTGGTAGCGACCATCGGTGTGGCATTGCCATCGTGCATTTTTGTCACACTTCTTGCGATGCTCTATACAAAGTACAAGGATCTTCCGGTCTTAAAAGATGCGCTGACAGCGCTTCGTCCGGCGGTGGTTTCCATGATCCTGGTGGCCGGCCTGATCATTCTGATCCCGGCGATCTTTCGTTCCGGAGAGGTCAGCTTTGCAGACGGCAATTTTGCGATCCGCCCGTTTGTGCTGTTTGTGGGCAGTGTGTTTGCTCTGCGGAAATGGAAAGCAGATCCCATCCTCGTGATGGTATCCTGCGGCGTGATCGAATTGATCGCGCAGCTGATCCTGTGATAAAAAAAGCTCGCTGTTTGGATAACCAAACGGCGAGCTTTTGCGTTACTTTTGATAATCAAACAGGAATTACTTAAATAACTTTCTGCCGGCCCAGATACAGATGCATGCACCAATGACAGAGATCAGAAGGCTTCCGACGATGTTGGTCGCCTGAACACCGATCAGCTTAAATACCAGTCCGCCGAC
>JAILPR010000081.1 GCA_024699355.1 Lachnospiraceae bacterium | reverse complement strand
ATCATTGAGGATCGTCTGCTCCAGGGTGTACTCCTCGGCACGGGCTTTTCGATAGGCACGCGGGGAGACATCGTAGATCTTTTTAAATGCATCTTTAAAGTAATTGCCATCGCTGAATCCACAGTTGATGGCAATTTCCGTGATGGAGTGCTGTGTGGACAAGAGCTCTAAAGAAGCATGTTTTAAGCGCTCATAATTCAGATACTCTTTCATTCCCATCCCCAGTGTCTGGTGGAATTTCTTACTAAAATAAGAAGGCGAGAGATTGACCATCTCCGCCAGCTGCTCTAAGGTGATCGGCTGGCTGTAGTGATCGGTGATGTACTGCGCCGCCTGCAGGATGTCCTCTGCGCCGTCCGCGGAAAATGCGATGTCATCGCTGCGGAAGGTGCAATAGCGATTGCAGGAGAGGAAGATCTGCTTTAAGAGGAGCTGCAGCATCGGGCCGGTCGTTTCGTCATCGATGTTTTCTTCCTGCAGCATCGAATCGATCAGCTGATTGATCAGATGCTGATAGGTGCTCGGGACATGGATGACCTGCATCTGTAAAAAGCGCTTCTCCAGATTCGGGAGAAAGAGCGAACCGTTCTCCAAAAGATCGCTGCCGCGGAAATAGATATTGGTACGGACCGTCTGCGCCAGGTAACGATTGAAATGCACCTCACGCGGCGGGATGATCAGGAATTCTCCTGCATTTAAGTCATAGAGAGAGTTGTTGATAAAGAACCGGCATTTGCCCTGACGGACATAAAAGAATTCATAGTAATAATGAAAGTGGTTTTCAATGATCTGGTAGTTGGCTTTTCGCATCAGCTGATTGACATAGATACGATCGATGTTCATGTCGGATACACGCATGAGACTCCTCCTTGATGTAAGAACTGACGGTCCTGTAATGTAAGAACCTGCGATGACTTGATGTAAGAACTTTCGATAAGCTATGTAAGAACTTACAATTGTCATAAAAAACGTAGTTTGGTCTTCGAAATACGAACGCAAACAAAACGGAATGTGAACATGATATGAACAAAAAATCATGCAAATTTCCGGAATCGGAAATTTTTAGTTCAATTTCATAACATGTTGCACAAAACAAGTTCAAGTTTGAAAAATTTTACGGTGAAAGTGTCGGATACGACGCTTTTTTTAGATTATAGTCCAAAAAGAACAAAAAATCAGTAGTTTTTAAAAAAACATGACGTTAAAAAAGTAGTATTCGTGTAAGTAATCATTTATGTTAAATTTATCAGTTGGTTGTATCACACTTCATTGTGTGGACAACAAGTATCCCGAAAGGGCAATTTTTAAGGAGGACTTTTTTATGAAGAAGAAACTGATTGCAACACTTCTGACAGCAGCAATGGCTACAACACTGCTTGCTGGTTGCGGAAGCGCAGCAGAGCAGCCGGCAGCTGAGACGACAGCAGCTGAGCCTGCAGCAGAAACAGAAGCAGCAGCTGAGACAACAGCAGAGACCGCAGCAGCAGATGCTGACGCAGCTGAGTCTTACGAAGAGTGCACACTGACCATGGATTGGTGGGGCGGTGACTCCAGACATGAAGCTACCATCGCAGCGATCGAAGCATTCGAAGCAAAGTACCCGGGTATCACCATCGAGTACAACTACGGTGCATGGTCTGATTGGGAGACCGCTAAGGCTTCCGAGTATCTCTCAGGCACCAACGCAGATATCCAGCAGACAAACTTTGACTGGATCCGCAAATATGATGCAGACGGTACAACTTACCTTGATCTGAACACTGTAGCAGATACACTGGATCTGACTCAGTATTCCGAGTCTACACTGTCTCTGCCGGTTGATGTAAACGGCGGTCTGGCAGGTGTTCCTGTTTCTTTAACAGGTCGTACATTCTACTGGAACAAGGCTACTTATGAAGCAGCTGGTCTGAGCACTCCGACCACAATGGAAGAGCTGATGGCAGCTGGCCCGATCTTCAAAGAGAAACTGGGCGACAACTACTATCCGTTAGTAGCTACAGAATATGACCGTGCAATCCTGATGGCATTCTACCTTCAGGCACAGACCGGCGAACCGATCATCGATCAGAACGGTAACTTCACTCTGACCGAAGAGCAGGTTAAGGAAGGTCTTGAGTGGATCACTTCTCTGGAAGAGAACCACGTCATCCCGACCATCGAGTACTATGATGGTGAAGGTGCAGAAGCAATTGATAAGTCCGCAAGATGGATCAACGGCGAGTACGCTGGTTGCCATACATGGGATTCCTCACCGAAGTCTCTGGTAAGCGCTCTGCCGAACCCGGATGATTTCGTAGTAGGTAACGAGTTAATGGATACCGGTGAATTCGGTTCCGGTTCTTATGCAAAGGTTTCCCTGATGTTCTCCATCTCTGCAAAGTGTGAGCATCCTCACGAAGCAGCACTGTTCCTGAACTTCATCTTAAATGACGAAGAAGGTGCAGCACTGATGGCTACAGAGCGTGGTGTTCCGGAATCTGCAGCAGCTTACGCAATCTGCGAGGCAGCAGGCGCAATCAATCCGATCATTGCTGAAGCACACAAGAGCGTAATGGATTCTAACCCGATGTACTGGAATCCGCTGTTCGATGATTCTTCTCTGAAGGGTGATACTTCTGTATACAACACTCTGTTCGAGAATCTGTCCTATGGTGTAAGAGATGGTTCTTACTCTGTTGAGGACGCTGCATATGA
Organism: Lachnospiraceae bacterium; assembly: GCA_024699355.1. Classification (GTDB taxonomy): domain Bacteria; phylum Bacillota; class Clostridia; order Lachnospirales; family Lachnospiraceae; genus SIG336. Next base: position 2,758 of record JAILPR010000081.1, on the reverse strand, counting down.
TCTGTATACTGCTTATACCGCAATTGCACCTGCAAAATAATTCAAGAATTAAATTGTTGTAAAGACAGTTCGAATTGAATGGAAGGTTAAGCGGCAGTTCGTTTAACGAAAATGCAAAGCAAAACGTCTGTCAGGTTTCAAACTTGACAGACGTTTTTTTAGAAGATGGAGTAAAAAACTTTGAGCAAAACACAGAAATTCTTTAGAGATAATATCGGTTTTTTCTTTGTCATTCCCTGGCTGGCAGGCTTTTTGATCTTTAAGGCATACCCGTTTTTGTCATCGTTCTACTACAGTTTTACGGATTATGACTTATTTAAGGGAATTACAAAGTACACATTCGAGAACTACATTAACGTATTTACCAACCAGCAGGAAAGAACAGCCCTGATCATTACATTTAAGTATGCGTTTATGACCGTACCGCTCAAGCTTGTTGCGGCGCTGTTCATTGCGTATATCCTGAATTTCAAGATCAAGGGTGTGAATTTCTTCCGTACCGCATACTACATTCCGTCCATCCTCGGCGGTTCCGTAGCGATTGCAGTTCTTTGGAGAGCGTTATTCAATGATGAAGGTCTGGTTCACATGATCTTTGGGATCTTCGGCATTGAAGGACCGCATTTCTTCACGGATACGACATGGGCATTGTTCATGATCTGTCTGCTGAGAGTATGGCAGTTCGGATCTGCAATGGTTATTTTCCTGGCAGCCTTAAAGGGTGTACCGGTCGATCTGTACGAAGCTGCAGCAATCGACGGCGCAGGAAAGTGGAGACAGTTCTTCACCATCACCGTACCGCTGATCACACCGGTTATTTTCTATAACCTGATCACACAGCTGGTACAGGCATTCCAGGAATTCAACGGACCGTTCATCATCACCAAGGGTGGTCCTCGTGGTAGCACGACACTGATGTCTCTGCTTGTTTACAACAACGCATTCGGCGGTACCTACAAGATGGGTAAAGCAAGTGCACAGGCATGGGTGCTCTTCATCATCCTGATGATCTTCACGGCAATCTCATTCTGGAGCCAGAAGCATTGGGTATATTATGCGGATGATGAAGGGAGGTAATTGAAATGACAGCAAATACACAATCAAAATCTGTGATGGCTGCACAGGCAGCGATCGAAAGAAGAAGAATCATTTCCCTGATCATTCGTTATACCGTGTTGATCCTGGTAGGTATTTTCATGGTATATCCACTGGTATGGATGGTTGGTGCGACATTTAAGACCAACAGCGAGATCTTTTCCACGATGAATCCGATCCCGATGAATCCGACCATGGAAGGTTATATCGGTGCAATGAACAGCTACGGCGGAAGTATCAACATCTGGCGTGCGATGCTCAACACCTATACCTATGTTATTCCGGAAGTGATCTTCACCGTAGTATCTTCCGTACTGACCGCATATGGTTTTGGCCGGTTCAAATTCAAAGGACATGACTTGTTGTTCTCTCTGATGATGGCAATGCTGTTTTTGCCGCAGGTAGTATTAAACGTACCGCAGTTCCTTCTGTACAATAAGTTCGGATGGATCGGTTCTCCGTTGTACCTGCCGCTGATCGTACCGACACTGTTTGCGACCGAGACCTATTTCGTCTTCATGCTCATCCAGTTCCTTCGTAACATTCCGAAAGAACTCGAAGAAGCGGCGAAGATCGATGGTTGTAACGTTGTACAGACACTGACCAAGATCATCGTTCCGATGTTAATGCCGGCGATCGTATCTTGTGCACTGTTTAAGTTCATGTGGTCGTCCAACGACTTCCTTGGACCGTTACTGTATGTAAAGAGCCCGGCAAAGTATCCGGCAACGATCTTTGTTCGTCTGTCCATGGATGCAGAGTCCGGCTTTGAATGGAACAAGGTTCTGGCAGTTTCCCTGATTTCGATCCTGCCGAACATTCTTGTATTCTTTGCGGCACAGAACCAGTTCGTTGATGGTATCTCTGCCGGTGGTGTAAAAGGTTAATTGATATTGATATCGTTGTGATTTGTTTCAAAGTGATGCAGGGGGTCAAAAATCATTCGGAGACATTGTTTTTCGGAACCGGTTTTTGGCCCTTCTCAGTATCAGACGGCGCTGTTACCCATTGAGGGGAGGCGCCGGTCATATCAGGTGGTTTATTTGAGAGGACTGTTTCATCCGGATAATCCGGTCATTCGTTTCATGATCAAAGTCGGCTACATCTGGTGGCTGAACATATTGTGGCTGGTCTGCTCGCTTCCGATCGTGACGATCGGTGCCTCTACGACGGCGCTGATCTACAGCTGCATGAAGCTGCATAAGGAAGAAGGCTATCCGACCGGTAATTTCTTTCATTCATTCAAAGAAAACTTCGGACAGGCAACGATCCTGTGGCTGATCTATCTGGCCGTCGGAGCGCTTCTGGCTGCGGATCTGATCTTCTGGAATCAGCAGGGGGCACAGAGCAAAGTCCTTTGGGGACTTGCGATCGCGATCACGATCCTGTATGCGATCTCGTTATCCTATGTCTTTGCGATCCAGTCCAAGTTCGTCAATTCCATTCAGCGCACGATCCTGTTTTCCATTCTCGTGCCGTTTCGGAATATGAAGGAGACCATCCTGATCCTGGTGACATTGGGTGCGGTACTTTACTTTAATGTCACGACCATTTTTATGGTGAACTTTATCACCCTGAATTTAGGGGTTGGATTTGTGGCTTATCTGCTTGCGGTTTTTTACATCAATGTCTTTAACCGCTATATCCCGCAGGAAGATGCGGA
>JAILPR010000074.1 GCA_024699355.1 Lachnospiraceae bacterium | reverse complement strand
ATACAGGAAAAAGGCATACGCATTCCGGTTCGATCTGCCGACGCGCCCGCGCAACTGATAGAGCTGCGACAGTCCCATGCGATCGGAATCGTGGATGATGATCGTGTTGGTATTGGGGATATCCAGACCGGTCTCGATGATGGTCGTGGTCACCAGGACATCGATCTCCCCTTCCACGAATTCCATCATGAGTTTCTCCAGTTCCTGTTCCTTCATCTGCCCATGCGCAAAGGCTACGGTCGCCTCCGGCACGAGCTTGCCGATCTGCGCCGCGATATCCGCAATGTTGTTGACCTGATTGTAGAGGTAAAAAACCTGCCCGCCACGGGATAGTTCTCTCGTGATCGCCTCCCGCACCAGTTCCTCATTATATTCGCAGACAAAGGTCTGGATCGGCAGACGCTCTTCCGGCGCCTCCTCAAGGACACTCATGTCGCGAATGCCGATCAGGCTCATATGGAGCGTTCTCGGGATCGGCGTTGCCGTCAGGGTCAGCACATCGATATTTTCACGCAGTTTCTTGATCTTCTCTTTGTGCGTCACGCCAAAGCGCTGCTCCTCATCAATGATGAGCAGCCCCAGATCTTTGAACTTCACATCTGCGGACAAAAGCCTGTGCGTACCGATCACGATATCGACCATGCCCTTGCCAAGATCCTGGAGGATCTTCTTTTGCTCTGCTGCCGTCCGGAATCTCGAAAGCATCTCGATCCGCACCGGAAAGGCACTCATTCTCTGGAGAAAGGTATGGAAATGCTGCTGCGCCAGGATCGTCGTCGGGACAAGCAATGCCACCTGTTTATTTTCCTGCACGGCCTTAAAGGCTGCGCGGATCGCCACTTCCGTTTTGCCGAAGCCCACATCCCCACAGATCAGACGATCCATGATCTTATGACTTTGCATATCCGCCTTGGTCGCTTCGATCGCCGCCAGCTGATCTTCGGTCTCTTCAAACGGGAACATCTCCTCAAACTCACGCTGCCATACGGTATCCGCGCCGTAGACATAGCCGTTTTCCTGCTGCCGGTTCGCATACAGACGCACCAGATCCTCCGCAACCTCACCGACCGCACTCTTGACCTTACTCTTGGTCTTATTCCACTCCTGCGTGCCGAGCTTATTTAATTTCGGCCGCTTGGCATCCGCCGATGCATACTTCTGAATGGCCTGAAAATTGGTTGCAAGGACATAGAGATTCCCGCCGTCCCGGTATTCGATCTTCATATAATCCTTGACGACGTGATCGACTTCAAATTTGATGATGCCCTGGTAAATGCCCAGACCGAAGCTTTCATGCACCACATAATCGCCGACCTTCAGATCCGCAAAGTTCTGGATCTTCTGGCCTTCGTATTTTTTCTGTTTCCGCTTTTTCTTCTTTTCCGCGCCGAAGATGTCGCCTTCCGTGATCACGACAAACTTGATCATGCGGTAGATAAAGCCTTTCTGGGCATGACCGTAGTAGGTCTCCACTTCTCCCGGCATGATCTCGCGATCCGGATCCTCGGTATAAAAAGAAGTCAGTCCCTCCGCCACCAGTTCCTGCGCGAGGCGTTTTGCTCTGGTCCGCGAACCGGAAAGCAGCAGCACGCGGTAACCGTTTTTCTTATACCGTTTTAAATCTGACACCAATGTCGCAAAACTGTTGTGATATGAGGCGATGCTCGTTGCCCCCACGTCAAAGTGCGCCGTGGGCTTGAGCACAGGATTTTTCATCTCCAGTGCCGATACCATCACCACCGGGAACCGGCTCATCGCCGCACCGACCTGTTTCATTCCATAGAGGAGATCCGTCTGTCCCGGAAGCAGATACCCCTTTTCGAGACGATGCGACATGCTCTCCCGGAACTCCAGCTCATTGGCCTGTGCATGCTCTCTGACACGTACCGGCTCATCAATCACGATCAGCAGCTTCCCCGGGGTAAAGGACTCCAAAAAAGAAGACGTCTCTTCAAAGAAATACTTGATATAAGACTCGAGGTTTACGGATAAGCCAAGTTCGAGTGCCTGCTCCCGCACTTCTTTGACGCTCTTTTCAAGGCGCGATGCTTCTTCGTTTTTCCCGTCTTTGCGCAGGATCTTTACCTGCTTTTCCATCTCGATCTGCGCCTTATGCAGACCTGCCGCCATGCGTTCGGAGGAGAGGATCAGTTCCGTTGCGGGATAGATATCGATGGCATTTAAGTTTTCAATGGATCGTTGGCTGGTTGCATCAAAGCTTCGGATCGATTCGATATCATCGCCCCAAAGTTCGATACGATACGGATTTTCTTCCGTCAGGTCAAAAATATCCAGAATGCCGCCTCGGACGGAGAACTGACCGGGTGTCTCGACCTGGTACACCTTTTCATAGCCCAGGGTGACCAGACGCTTTGCCAGTGCCGCTTCTTCCACGATCGTGTTGTGATCGATGTGCAGCACATGCTCGCGCAGCACATCCACCGGGATCTGTGGCGTCATCAGCGCACTAAAGGTCGTGATGATCGTCGTCGGTACGCCCTCCAGGAGCCGACGCAGCGTCTTCATACGCTCTCTGGTCAGCTGATTGCCGTGAATATCCGCTTCAAAGAAGATCAGATCCTTGGCCGGATAGTTTACGACACGCCTGTCATAAAACGTGTAGTCTTCGTAGAGCTCGCGAATACGCTGATCGCTGTAGGTAACGATCAGCTTGAACGGATATTCCGCGCCCAGCCCGTCAATCATATGTAATTTTTGCGAGTCCGCGCATCCTGTCAGAGAGATCACTTGCGGCGTCTCTTTCTTTAACAGGTCTGCGCTTTCCCGATATGCCGCCAGTTCCTTAAGCGGCGCTCTGAGTACTTCCATAAATCCTCTATTGCTCTTCTGTTTCCGTCTCCGGCTTTGGTTTCTTTTTATTAAACCGGTTCATGGCGGCTTCGATCCCGTCCTGCAGGATCAGATGCACCGCCTCATCGGCTTCTTTTAATCCCCCATCCATGATCTTGCGGCTCTCCGGCGAAAAATGTCCAAGGACATAATCCGCCAGATCCATATAGGACGGCTTCTCGCCAACGCCCATGCGGATCCTGCTGAAATTCTCCGTTCCCAAATGGGCGATGATGCTCTTTAAGCCATTGTGTCCGCCCGCACTGCCTTTTTTGCGCACACGGATCATCCCCTCTTCCAGGGCGATGTCATCCAGGATCACGATCAGCTCGCTCTCCGGATCCACCTTGTAGTAGTCCACGATCTCCCTAAGGCTCTCACCGCTGTTGTTCATATACGTTAAGGGCTTGACCAGCAAAACCTTTTCGCCGTCAATCACGCCCTTTCCGATCAGTGCCTTATGCTTCATCTCCGATACGTTGATGTGTGCATAATACGCGATATAATCGATCACATCGAACCCGATGTTGTGTCTCGTATTTTCATATTTCCGCTCGGGATTGCCGAGCCCTGCAATAATGTACATGTCTTGTCCTTACCTGCGATCCCCGCACTTTTTCTCCTTATTTTACATGAAACGGCAGGCCGACTGCAAGGTCGCGCAGGATGGCAGAGCAAAGCCCGCGACAAACTGCCGCGGGCCTTTTACACCTTATGCTTCTGTTGCGACCGGCTCAGTAAGTGCCTTCTCGTATGCTTCGAGAATCAGCTTCTGCACACGGTCTCTGGTCTCCGAATTGATCGGATGTGCAATGTCTCTGTATTCACCGTCTACCGCCTTTTTACTCGGCATAGCGATGAACAACCCTTTTTCTCCTTCGATCACCTTGATGTCATGAACTACGAATTCCTGGTCTAACGTGATGGAAACGATCGCTTTCATCCGTCCTTCCTTGGTAATCTTTCTGACCCGTACATCTGTAATCTGCATTTTACCCCTCCCGCTCTGAACTTACAGTACGTATCTTTCGTTTTTCTCTACGACGACGCGTATGCCGTTCTCGCCAATGTACTCGGAATTTGCACGCATCGTGCCGCGGCTTTCCACAATACAATTTTCAATGTGTGTATTGTCTCCGATATACACGTCATTTAATATGATCGAGTTCTTGATCACACAATTGTTACCTATATAAGCTTCTCTGAAGACCACTGAATTCTCAACTTCCCCGTTGATGATACAGCCGCTGGCTACCAGCGAATTGCGCACCTTGGCACCGACGTTGTATTTTGCCGGCGGGATATCCGCAACTTTGGAGTATACTTCCGGATACTGTCTGAAGAAATAGTCTCTGACCTCAGGCTTTAAGAAGTCCATGTTGGTCTGATAATATGCCTCCACCGTTGAAATATTGCTCCAGTAATCTTTGATCTTATATCCATAGATATGTTTGACGTCTTTGTACCGGATCAGGATATCGCGTACGAAATCATAACGTTCTTCCTTTGCGCATCGCTCGATCATGTCGATCAGCTGATGACGGCGGATGATGTAGATACCGCAGGAAATGGTATTGGATTTGGCCACCAGTGGCTTTTCCTCAAACTCCTCGATGCGATAATCTTCGTTCATCTTCATGATACCGAAGCGCTCGACATTCTCGCCCTTGGGCATCTCTTTGCAGACGACCGTGATATCCGCTTTCTTTGCGATGTGATATTCCAGCACTTTATTGTAATCAAGTTTGTAAATACAGTCTGCCGATGCAATGATGACATACGGTTCATGGCTGTCTTTCAGGAATTCCAGATTCTGATAGATGGCATCTGCCGTACCGCGATACCAAAAGCCGTTATCTGCGGTAATGGTCGGTGTAAATACATACAGACCGCCCTGTTTTCTACCGAAGTTCCACCATTTTGCGGAGCTTAAGTGCTTGTTTAAGCTGCCGGCATTGTACTGTGTCAGTACGCCGACCTTCTGAATCTTGGAATTGGTCATATTACTCAAGCAAAAGTCGATGGCGCGATAGCTTCCTGCGACCGGCATTGCACCGACTGCTCGTTTCTCTGATAATGCACCCAGGCCATGGTTGTTACCACCGGCCAAGATAATTCCGATTGCTTTCACGTGAAATCCTCCATTCTTTCATCGAGTCTTGCTGGTCATTAGGTCAAATCGTCCATGGCTTTGATTAACGTCTTGCCGCTTGGAAGTTCTCCGTTCGGATAGTCTGCCTTGTCGGTCAGACCGCCGATGCAAACGTTTTTCCCGATCGTTACCTGATTCGGGATCACTGTTTTTTCTCCGATGGTTACCAGTCCGTGGTTATAGATGTTGGCGTTGGTCTCGTTATCAACTTCTTCACCGACACCAAGCTGTACATCATCGCCGATCGTTACCGCCTCGGCAATGATTGCTTTCTCGATGGTACAATTTTCGCCGACCACCGTATCATCCATGATGATGGAGTTACGCACGACGGTATTTTTACCGATGCGTACGTTTCCGCCGATGACGGAATTATATACTTTACCGTAGATCTCCGATCCGCCGGCAATGATGCTCTTTTCGATCTCGCTCTCTTCGGAGAGATACTGCGGCGGCATCGCCTTGGAATTGGTATAAATCTTCCAGTATTCTTCGTACAGGTTAAACTCCGGAACAATGTCCACCAGCTCCATATTGGCTTCCCAATAGGAGTTCAGGGTCCCGACATCTTTCCAGTAGCCGTTGAATTCATAGGCATAAAGAGGATAATTCTTCTCTCTGCAATATGGGATCACATGCATACCGAAGTCCAGATTCGGCTGCTCTTTGTTGGCAAGCAGTGCTTCCTTTAAAGTCTTCCAGCTAAAGATATAGATTCCCATGGAAGCCAGGTTGCTGACCGGATTGGCCGGTTTTTCCTGGAAATCAATGATCTTGCGCTGTTCATCGGTGACCATGATGCCGAAGCGGCTGGCTTCTTCCCACGGAACAGGCATGACGGCAATGGTTACCTCCGCGCCGTTCTGCTTGTGGAAATCAAGCATTGCTTCGTAATCCATTTTGTAAATATGATCACCGGACAGGATCAGGATATAATCCGGATTAAAACTGTCCATGTAATCAATGTTCTGGAAGATCGCATTCGCGGTACCGGTATACCACTCCGAATTTTCACTCTTCTCATATGGAGGAAGAACAGTGACGCCACCGATATTACGGTCCAAATCCCAGGAAATACCGATACCGATATGTGTATTCAGTTTCAGTGGCTGATACTGGGTAAGAACACCCACCGTATCAATTCCGGAATTAATGCAGTTACTGAGCGGGAAGTCGATAATACGATATTTTCCGCCGAACGCAACTGCCGGTTTGGCTACCTTGGACGTTAGGATTCCAAGGCGGCTGCCCTGGCCACCTGCCAGAAGCATGGCAATCATCTCTTTCTTTACCATAATGTCACCTCGTATTGTGTTGTCATGAGAGTTTTGTCCGATAGAATCCTGCGGAGAGAGATTGTGAAAAAAAGATGCCAAATAGTCACAAAAGCGGTCGCTCTCGCGACCGCTTTTGTAACTAGTAATCGCCCCTCAGTCTTCTATTTGTTTAAGTATATCACAAGAAATCCCACAATAAAATGATTTTGCATAAAATTTACTCCGTTTTTTCTGAAAAAATATATCTTTTTACCAAATTTTTTGGCATTTTACTTTTGGTAAAGTTCAACTATAATAAGAAAGAATTCTTTAACGACGGAGTTTCTTATGATGGAAATAAATTTAAAACAACCGATCCATGTTCATTTTATGGGGATCGGCGGTATCAGTATGAGTTCCCTTGCAGAGCTGCTGCTCTCCAAAGGATTTACCATTTCCGGTTCGGATGCACGTGCTTCCGAACTGACCGATTTGCTGGAACAGAAAGGGGCAATCGTCCGGATCGGACAGCGCGCAGCCAATATCACCGACGACATCGATCTGGTCGTTTATACCGCTGCGATTCATCCGGACAATCCGGAATTTGTCGCAGCCAAAGAGCATCAGCTTCCGATGATGACCAGAGCCGAACTTCTTGGTCAGATCATGAAGTTTTATCAGCTTCCGATCGCCGTCAGCGGTACGCACGGCAAGACCACAACGACGTCCATGCTCTCCGAGATCCTGCTGCAGGCCGACACCGATCCGACACTCTCCATTGGCGGTATCTTAAAGTCCATTGGCGGGAATTACCGCATCGGCGGTGACAAATATTTTGTCTTCGAAGCCTGTGAATATACCAACAGTTTCTTAAGCTTCTTCCCGAAGATCAGCATCATCTTAAACATCGATGCCGATCATCTGGATTTCTTTAAGGATCTGGATGATATTCGCGCCTCTTTCCGGAAGTTTGCTCAGATCCTGCCCGCAGACGGCACGCTGATCATCAGCAGTGATATTCCGGATCTGCAGGAGATCACAAAGGATCTGCCCTGCCGGATCATCACCTTCGGCAAGGATCCTTCCTCCGATTATACGGCAGAAGACATTACCTATGATGATTATGCGCACGCATCGTTTACCTGTCGCAGACCGGATGGTTCTACCATGCAGGTAACGCTCCATGTGCCGGGCGAACACAACATTTACAACGCTCTCTCTGCCATCGCAGCTGCCGATCTGCTTGAGATCCCGCAGGAAGAGACCGTACGTGCACTCGCACACTTCGGCGGTACCGACAGACGCTTTGAATACAAGGGCACCATCGGTAAGGTTACCGTGATCGACGACTACGCGCATCACCCGACGGAGATCAGTGCGACTCTTCATGCCGCGCAAAACTATCCGCATCAGCAGATCTGGTGCGTCTTCCAGCCGCATACCTATTCCCGTACCAAGGCGCTTATGACGGACTTTGCCAAAGCACTGTCTCTGGCGGATCACGTCGTCCTGGCGGATATCTATGCTGCCCGCGAGACCGATACCCTTGGCATCTCCTCCCGTACCCTGCAGGAAGAGATCGTAAAGCTCGGGGGAGATTGTCACTATCTTCCGACGTTTGATGAAATTGAAAATTTCCTTTTGGAAAATTGCACACCCGGCGATCTGTTGATAACTATGGGTGCCGGTGATGTCTATAAAATCGGGGAAAACCTCCTCGGAAAATAACTTGTCCACATATCCACATTCTTCCAAGAACGATTTCGTTTGACGGGGATGTGGATATTTTTATCGGATATCCCCACCCCGGGTTCCATCTTTCCCACACCTGCAAGATGCGAATTTCCGCTCCTTTCCTCTTCGCTCTTTGAAGTTGTCCTCATTATCCACATTATCCACATTTTCACCGCGCTTTTTCCCGCCGTTTCCGAACGTTCTTTTTTTGTCGTTTTGCCTATATTCACTCTTTTAAAACCTATGCTACAATACGAACTGTTCGGACCGGTGAGACCTGCTTCTTCACCGGCCGGAAAAGTCTTCGGTATTGCAGAACGGCATCACCCTCATGATGTCATTCTGCAACACTTAAGACAAATTACAGGGGATAACGAGGGGCATATGAGTGCAGTAACGATCACACAGGGAACAAGATCAGGGAAGACATCTGTTTCCAACCGTTTTATCGATGATTATATGAAGGACGCTAACGACGCGCAGATCAAGATCTATCTTTATCTGCTGCGTGCCGCAGGGACTTCTCTCCCGGCGGGGATTGCAGATCTGGCCGATAAATTCAACCATACCGAGCAAGATGTCATGCGTGCTTTGAAATATTGGGATAAGCTACATGTCATTTCTTTATTATATAGTGAAGATAAGAAATTGATCGGTATTCGTCTGGAAGATCTCGACGCGCAACCGGTCAATATTTTGTCTATGCCGGTTTCTCTGCCGATCCTGCAGAGCAATTCTCAGGCCATGGCAGCAACGGAAGCCTGCCTGTCCACATCGGAGATCATCCCGATGCGCAGCGCATCCCTTACTCCGGAGCGGATAGAGGAAGTGCAGGAAGATCAGACTACGCTTCCCGATGAGCAGAATTTTAAGCGTACGATCACCGCAGACCAGCTTCGCGAGTTTAAGAACCGTAAGGAAACTTCCGAACTGCTCTTTATCGTAGAGCAGTATATCGGCAAGCCGCTGAGCCCTACCGAGATGCGTTCGATCTTCTTTATGACCGACGCCCTCCATATGAGTAAGGATCTGATCGATTATCTGATTCAGTACTGCGTAGAGCGCGGCAAGAAGGACTTCCATTATATCGAGAAGGTTGCCTGCAACTGGACCGAAGAAGGCATTACGACCGCCAAAGAAGCTGCCGCTTCCATCCGCAGACATGACAAGAAAGTCTATTCTATTATGAAAGAACTTGGCATGAAGGGGGATCCGGCGCCCAAAGAGATCGATTTTATCAGACGCTGGAGCGATGAATACGGCTTTTCTCAGGAGATGATCCTGGAAGCATGCGGACGTGCTGTCCTGGCTACGGATAAGAATCGCTTCAAATATACGGAAGGCATTTTGAAAAGCTGGTACGAGAATCACTACCATTCCTTAAATGATGTGCGCACCAAAGATACGAAGCCGGAAGCTTCCCGTAAAAGCGCATCTTCCAATCAGTTCAATTCATTTCAGCAAAACTCTTATAACTATGATCAGCTCTTAGAGCAGATCAGAATCAATTAAAGTATGTTATGATGGAACAGAGGCTCCTTACGGAGGTTCTGTTCTATTCTTGCCCGGAGGATCATTATGGCACTTACCAATATGCAATACGAAGCGATCATTCGCGAATACAATGCCATTCAGGACTACGAACGACAGGCGTTAAACGACAGACAGGCTATTGTGCAGGAGAAGCTCCCCGAATATCGTGAGCTGGAAGCGCAGACCGCCTCTCTCTCCGTTTCTTATTTAAAACGTTTGATGAACAATGAACCGGGTGCCCGTGAAGCACTGCACAACGAGCTTGAGACGCTTTCCGCAAAGAAGAGCGCCCTGCTGGAGCGTTACGGTTTTCCGGCAGACTATCTGCAGATCCATTATCATTGCCCGGATTGCAAAGATACCGGATTTATCGGTGCGCAGAAATGTCATTGTTTCCGGGAGCGTGAGATTTCCCGCCTCTATGATCAATCCCGTATCCGTGATGTATTGGAAGCTGAGAATTTTGATACCCTGACCTATGACTATTATCCGGCAGATGCACTTTCGCATTATGAAAAGACCGTGCAGCTTTGCAAAGATTTCGCAGAGAATTTCGACCGGAATCCGGGACGCAGTCTGTTATTTACCGGAACTGTCGGCACCGGCAAGACATTTTTATCTCATTGTATTGCGAAATCCCTGATTGACTCAGCGCATTCTGTCATTTATTTCAGTTCCGTCGACTTTTTTGACACCTTGTCCAAAAATGTATTTGATAAATCCAAAGACGGACTTTACAGTTTTTACGATGACCTTTATAATTGTGATTTGGTAATCGTGGATGATCTGGGAACAGAACTGACCAACTCCTTTGTCGGCTCCTATTTCTTCTCGTTCCTTAACGAGCGGCAGATTCGTCGTAAGTCCACGATCATTTCCACCAATCTTTCTTTGAACGAAATCAGCGAACGATATTCGGAGCGTACCTGCTCACGAATCGTCAGCATCTTTGAACCGATCGTATTGAAGGGTCAGGACCTGCGCATCCAAAAGCGCAGCAGGAACTGAATTCGGATAGAACAGGGATTCCCTGTAAGATATGCGCGTTATTTGCGAATTGCCGCGTGAGCGGTATGGAGGATTTCATGGTCAACAAAACAAGAGAAGAAAAGCGTAACCTGAACACCATCCCGGTGGGTTCTTTGGGCATTATCTGTGTCGACGGATGCCGCCCGCTCGGTGAAAAGGTGGATTATTACCTGGTAAAATGGCGTACTGAACGTGAAAGCGAGCACAAAGATTCCCTCGCGTTCTCCGGATACCAGAGAGAAACGTATCTGCTCGATACCAAAGTTCCGCGTTTCGGTTCAGGCGAAGCCAAGGGCGTCATCAACGAGTCCGTACGAGGCGATGATCTTTTCATCCTTGTGGATGTTTGCAATTTCAATATGACATATTCCCTCTGCGGCAGAGAGAATCACATGTCTCCGGATGATCACTATCAGAACTTAAAGCGTATCATCTCCGCGATTGGCGGTAAGGCCCGCCGTATCACGGTCATTATGCCGTTTTTATATGAAAGCCGTCAGCATAAGAGAACTGCCAGAGAATCCCTGGATTGTGCGATTGCACTGCAGGAACTGGTAAAGATGGGTGTTGATAACATCATCACCTTCGATGCACATGATCCGCGTGTGCAAAACGCGATCCCACTGCATGGTTTTGAAACAGTCAGACCGCATTATCAGTTCATGAAGGGGCTGTTAAATCACGTAAAAGGCCTGACGATCGATTCCGATCACATGATGATCATCAGCCCGGATGAAGGCGGTATGTCCAGAGCAATCTATCTGGCAAACGTCCTGGGATTAGATGTCGGTATGTTCTACAAGAGACGCGATTATACGCAGATCGTCAATGGGCGTAACCCGATCGTTGCACACGAATTCCTCGGTACGGATGTCGAAGGCAAAGATATGATCATCATCGATGATATGATCTCTTCCGGTGATTCCGCGATCGAAGTTGCGGCGCTGTTAAAGAAGCGCAAAGCAGGAAGGATCTTCCTGTTCTGTACCTTTGGACTCTTCACCAACGGACTGGAGCGCTTCGATGAAGCATATCGCAACGGCGTCATCGATCGTGTCCTGACCACCAACCTGATCTATCAGACACCGGAGCTGCTCTCCCGTGACTGGTACATCTCTTGCGACATGAGCAAGTACGTTGCGTACCTGATCGATACCTTAAATCATGACTCTTCCGTCAGCGATCTGTTAGATCCGAGCGAAAGAATTACAAATATAGTTGCAAGATATAAGAATGGTGAGTTAAACTAAGTAAAGATGCTGTCGCTCTTTTATGGGCGACAGAATATGCGACTGTAGTTCATCGGTAGAATGCGAGCTTCCCAAGCTCGAGAGACGGGTTCGATTCCCGCCAGTCGCTTGGAAGTCATGCTGAGAGGCATGACTTTCTTTATGCATTTATCTATGCGTCAGTTCGAGACCTTCCTGACGTAAAACAAAACTAAAGGAGACAATTGTATATGCGTAGTAACAAAGTTTTATTTCTGGCTCAGGCTGCGATCATCGCAGCTCTTTATGTCGTGCTGACCCTTCTGGCCAATGCACTCGGTCTTGCGAACTATGCCATCCAGGTTCGCTTCTCGGAAGCTTTAACAATCCTTCCGTTTTTCACCCCGGCCGCAATTCCCGGCTTGTTCGTAGGATGTATCGTAAGTAATATCTTAACCGCCTGCCTTCCGCTCGATACGGTATTTGGCTCTCTGGCGACACTGATCGGTGCTTTCGGTACCTATTTGATCGGACATGGCTTTGCGTCTATGAAAGATGCCATGGTCATCGAGAACTTCAGCGAGATGCATCACAATGCACTTCGTAAGTGGCTTTGCCCGCTTCCGCCGATCATCGCCAACACGATCATCGTGCCGCTTGTTCTGGCCTTCGTTTATCAGCTGGATGGGACCATCCCGTACTTTATGCTGACGGTTGGGATCGGAGAAGTCATCTCCTGCTTTATCTTAGGTCAGATTCTGTTAAATGCCCTGATGCCAAAACGTATCGGCATCTTTTCTTTGCAAAAATAGACATTGCATCATTAAGGTCGCAAAAAGGGCCTCGCACTAAGTTATTAGTGTGAGGCCCTTTTTTGATTCCCTCATCAATCCGCGATCCGGATATACGTGATAAATCCATACCCCGCATCGACATACGTTTCCGTCACTGCGGTCTTCTTCTGTTTGGCCAGTGTCCCTGCATTCGGATCCAGGACCACCACTTCGGTATCATTAAATCCGGTCAGCATCACTGCATCTCCTTCTCCGGAGACCATCAGGATCGGAATATCCTGATTTAAATAAAACAGTACCTGATCCAGCGTACATCCCGTCAGATCCAACACCTGAATATCCTCGATGCACTCTTCCAGAATCTGTGTCGCACTCTCACCACGTGTCAGCATATATTGCGAACTTCTGGTGACATCTTCAAAGCGCAGGATCGTATCCAGACACACCGCCAGCGCACTCTTGGTATCCGTCGCAATGTCTGCCTCGATCTTCATGATCTGATTTCTGCTCGCCAGATTTCCTCGATACCAGATGTATTCTCCATAGTCATTCATGACCACACCGGCTTCATCGGACGCCAGTTGCACCGCGCGTGACGGATTGCTGGTCACCAGTTGCAGGCCATGCATGTCATATACAAAGAACTGCGCATCCTTTTCTTCATCCGCTGGCAGGATCGCCTCGTTCGCGCCCTCAAAGAGAACTTCCTTCGGCGTCAGGATCTTAATATCCGATTTATCAAGACTGCTTTTTAACGAGATCTCTGCGATCGTCTCATACTGCTCTGTTACAACCGAGATCACCGTATTACGCCCGCTCACGACTGCCTCACTGCTGAGGATCTGATCCCCGGCAGCTTCCACATAACTTTCGCTCTCTGCATCCCACTGTATGCGGCTCAGCAGGATCTGTGTCTCACCGACCTCGACGCCGATGACAAAGTATCCGTCTTCCCCATACTCTTTGAGTGTATTCCCGCTATCATCCCGAATGATCAGACGATACATCGGCCAAATGATCTGTCCGTAACGATCCGTCCGAACATCACTTTTCCGGATCAGACCATAGATCAGGTCATTTCCGATAAAGCCCAGCGGTTTGATAAATTCACCGGCGGACGCATCGACCACGCTCTTAACGCCGCTCGAGAGGTTCAAGACATTCATACTGTCCGCTCCCTCGTCATCGCCTCCGTCCAACCATACAAACATCTGATTGCTCTCCGATGCGTAATAATTTCCTTCTTTCAAATTGGCCGCCACCACGCTTGTACTGTGTGTTTCCAAGTTGACACAGTAGACGTTTTCTTCCAGATAGAGGTAAAGCTTCTCATTGCGATCCGCATACAGGAGCTGTGATAAGTTTGCGATCAGCATCTCCGGCGATTTCGTATACTTGATGAAGACCTGTTCCTCGATCGTATTTTCCGTACTGTGATATTCATTGATCTGGATCCCGACCTCACCCTCATGACGCCCGCGGTTCATATAGCCGTAGACTGCGAACTGAACGCTTCCCGACTCCTCGACATTCAGGATCTTGATCTTATGCGCATCCAGTGTCTCTCTAAGGTCGATCCGATCCGCCTCCACCTGCTCTTCAAAGCTAAAGAGCAGTGCCAGCTCACCGTCCGCTTCGCTATAGGAAAAGAGTCGATTGCCGACTACAAAAGCAAAGATTCCGCCACCATCGCATTCTGTCAGTTGGATCTTCTCCGGATCGGTGATCCCCAGCATCACCGTTTGTTCTCCGTATACTTCCGCGGACTCGTCAAAGACCTGATTCATCTCACGCTCATAATCCAGGAGATAAATACGTTCCGTACCGTAACGGATCCGATAGTATTCTGTCACCTGATATAATTTCTGTGATTTTCCTTTGCCCGTCGTTACAAAGAAATACGTCTGCAGGCAGGCGGTCTCCTGCATCATTTCTTTGATCAGGATCTGTGTCTCTCCCACCTGTGTCGGATTCAGATCCCCCCAGGTCACCTGGTCAAGACTGCTGTGGATCGTTACTCTCTGGTAGGTCGTATTGTTTCCTTCCGCATTCGGCTCGAGATATGTTACCAATGTGGTCGCCGCCAACTCCGGATCAAAGGTCGTCTGCTGGAATTCCTGTACGAATTTCAGTTTCTCGGAGACATAATAGTCTTCCTGCTCTAAGAGCCTGGTATAATAAAAGACCTTCTCACCGCTGCCAAGCGTCACGATAAAGGATAGGGTATATTCTTTTTCCTGCTCGATCAGATCCTTGACCACAAAAGATGCATAGACCGTATCGGTGCCATCGCTGGTATCTTCCAGCACTGCATTTTCGATCAGTCTGCCACCCTCGACAGAGCGCACCTCATAGCTGATCTCCTCGATGGTCTGCCCGTATTTATCCAGTTCAATATTCACCCGGCGTGATGTACCGATCGGCGTGATCGTATCTCTAAGGTAGGCCGTCTCCATTTCATCGGCATATCCGTGCATACAATTGACGCGAATGTCATCAATGGTCACGTAAAGTAACGGATACTCTGCCGGAGCCATCTCCGCCGTCATATCCGTATTTCCCTGATTCATCAGGGATTCCAAAAGAAATAAAGCGCCAAAAAGCGCCACGATGAAAAATATGATTTTTGCTGCTGTCTTTTTCAAAAACGATTTCACCTGCCTGATTTCGTTGACTTCTCTTTTCTCCCGGTTGTACTATAGAGAAAAGATGGAGGGCCACCCGATGAATCCGATTTTACTCTACCGTAGACGTCTGATCCCGATGGAATGTACCCCGCTGAAGGATGATATCATCCTTGAGGCAAACGAAGATTACATCTTAACCAAATGGAATACCCTGAAGCCGAAGAAAGATCTTCACCACGGCTATTCCTGCTGTTTCTTAAAAAAAGGAATTAAAGTCAGCAAATTTCTGCGTGCCGATAATTCCCTGATCTACTGGTATTGCGACATTGTCACCTACGACTGGAATGCCGACCGTACCGAAATGATTTCTACCGATCTGCTGATCGATATCCTGATTTATCCCGATGGCAAATTAAAAGTACTGGACTTAGATGAGCTTGCCGAAGCCGAAGAAAAGCATTTGATTTCTTCCGACCTCTTAAAGGAGGCGCTTCGCCGCGCCAATCACCTGCTCACGGATATCTACGCGAATAATTTTGACCAGTATACCGAGCACATGCTTGACCTGTTCTAAGTGCCTTTGCTGCTTAATAAAAAATATGTCCACCGATCTGGATGCCGGTCAGGCCTTCGATCGGCGTACGGAAATATACGCAGTCTCCGACATTGGAGACACCGCTCATCGCCTCATCAGCCGCCTGGTAACAGGAGGCTGTTGCTTTGTTTGCCGCAAGTGCCAGTTCCAAACGGCCGCTTCCGACCGGAGAGAACTGTTTTCTTTGATAAATGACACCGGTGATCGTATCCGGATATACCGAGCTAAGCAATCTGTTGATCACGACCGCACCAACTGCAAGTTGTCCCGCATATGGCTCTCCGCCGGCTTCACAATAGATCAGATTGGCAAGCAGATATCTGTCGCCCTCAGCAAACGTCACCTGCGAAATATCCCGTTTGGCCGACTGTGCAGCCAGCTGCGACATTGCGATTTCCTGTGCCAGTTGCGCTTTGAGTGCCGCAATATTTGATTCCTGTTCTTTGAGCTGTGCTTCGTATGCTTCCGCCTGCGCCTCCGCATCCGAGATCTGATCCGCATAATCCGCAATATTATTAGCGGTGGAGCTCACCAGTCCGCTGACACGGGACTGCTCTGCTTCCTGCTCGACCTTTGCCGTTGCCAGATCTGCCTGTTCCTGCTCCAGCTCTGCTTTTTTCTCTGTGACCAGTGCAACCGTTGCCTGATAATCTTCCAGCATCTGACGATCATACGCAGAGAGTGCTTCCACATAATCCAGGTAGTTTAAGTACTCACCCATGCTTTGCGCCTGCAACAGCATTTCCAGCACCATAAAATCACTGCTCTCATACATATACTGGATTCGCTTTTTCATTGCTTCGTACTGCGCATCCGCCGTATTCTGTGCATCTTCCAGTTCTGCCTGTGTGGTCTCGATCTGGCTTTCCTTTTCGCTGATCTGATCCTCCAGACTCGCCAGACGATCACTGACCTCGGTCAACTGTGTATTTAAATTCTTCAGCTCACTCTGCAAGCCGCTCTGCGTATTCTCAAGCGAATCGATGTTATCCTGCGTATCGGACAGTTTTCCTTCCGTCTCCGACTTTTCCTGCTCCGCCTGATTGATCTTTTCCTGCGTCGTCAGGGCATACGAAGTAACCGGGACTGCGCCCAGTACCAGTGCTCCTATCAAAATGATTGCCCCGAAACGTTTTCTCATGCCTCTCCGCTTATAATTCCAATTCGATTTTTCTGCCGGTCGCTTCATACGGCGTATAGATGACACCTGCCGCATCAAACAGCTTTTTGGATGCGACGTTGGATGGTGTCCCGGCATATTTATCACTTCCGTAAATGACTTCTTTGATCCCGGCCTGAATGATTGCCTTGGCACACTCATTGCAGGGGAAGAGTGACACATACAGCGTGGTATTTTCCAGGCTGCCGCCGCGATAGTTTAAGATCGCGTTCAGCTCACTGTGTGTGACATAGGGATACTTCGTCTGCAGCTCATCATCCGCTGCTCTCTCCCACGGGAACTCATCATCAGAACACCCTGCGGGCAAACCGTTATATCCGATCGACAGAATCTTATGTGCCCGGCTCACAATACAGGAGCCCACTTGCGTACTCGGATCTTTCGACCGCATACCGGCAAGCTTTGCAACACCCATAAAGTACTCATCCCAGCTGATATAATCCGCTCGTTTCATATCCCTCCATCCTCCTCATTATACGGAAATCGGCCTCCCCGCAACCTGCGAAGAAGCCTTATTCTTATTTTGTACCGAAAATACGATCTCCCGCATCACCAAGACCCGGAACAATGTACGCATTTTCATTTAATTTGTCATCCTTTGCACCGATGTAAATATCAACATCCGGATGATCTGTGCTCAGTCGCTCGATTCCTTCCGGAGCCGCGATGATACACATAAAGTGGATATTCTTACATCCTCGATCCTTCAGCATCTGGATCGCTGCGGACGCACTGCCGCCGGTTGCCAGCATCGGATCAAGCACAAAGATCTCACGCTCGCCGCACTCTGCCGGAAGCTTGCAATAATATTCTACCGGCTCATGTGTCTTCGGATCACGATACAGACCGATATGGCCCACACGTGCAGCCGGGATCATATTTAATACACCGTCTACCATACCAAGACCGGCTCTGAGGATCGGCACGATCGCCATCTTCTTGCCCTTCAGTTCCTTTACTGTTGTCTTGCAGATCGGTGTCTCGATCTCTACATCTTTTAATTGTAATTCTCTGGTTGCTTCATAGGTCAGCAGCATGGCGATCTCCGCGATCGTATCACGAAAATCCTTCGTACCCGTATCAATTCTGCGGATATAACCAATCTTATGCTGAATCAGTGGATGGTCCATTACAAATACTTTACCCATATCGTCCTCCTTTTGTTACAGCAAAAAGCTGCGTTCATTACCCTTCAATTTTTTGAATACGTCTCATATGACGTTCTTCACCGGAAAATTCTGTTCCCAAAAATGTATCCACGATCTCCATTGCCAAAAGCTCTCCGGTCATTCCGGCGCCCATCGCAAGGACATTGGCATCATTGTGCAGTCTGGTCAGTCTCGCGGTACTGGTTTCATGGCACAGTGCACAGCGCACACCCTTTACCTTGTTGGCGCAAATGGATACGCCGATTCCTGTCGTACAGATGACGATTCCCTTATCGCAAACCCCATCCGCAACAGCCTGTGCCGCCGGCTTTGCAAAATCCGGATAATCGCAGGAAGAAAGGTCATTCGTCCCGAAGTCCTGTACCTCATGTCCCTGCTCCCGTAAATGTTTCTTTACCGCTTCTTTCAAAGCAAATCCGCCATGATCTGACGCAATCGATAATTTCATAATTTTCTCCTCTATAACTTATCCGCGCCCGATGCCGCCTGCAGGGCCGGTATCAAAGCTGCGTTTTTGACACGTTAAAGTCGTTCGATATGATGTCCTGCGGCCTTCAGCAGACGATTCATGATCGCCGCCCCGATCCCGCCATCATCAAAGGATTCGGAATACATCACATCCATGCCCTCGTCATCGAATTCCCGAAGGATCCGATACAGTTCCTTCGCGATCGTCGATTCATCCGCGCGATTTCCCGCACTTTTGACCGAGGTGGCATGATAGTTGCCCACCGTCTCATCGGTCCCGATGATGCCGACCTTCAGGCCACGCTCCATCGCCTCTTTGCTCAGTGCTTCGATCCGCGCACAGACCTTGCCACGGTCACCTTCGATGATCGTCAGATCTCCTTTGGGCGCATAGTGACGGTATTTCATTCCGGGTGCTTTCGGTGCCTGTCCGGAATCACTACGCAGGATCGTCTGATCCACACTGACTTCTCCGACCACCTCGCTAAGCATCTCTTTGGTGATCGCACCGGGACGCAGGATCATCGGCGGATCCACCGTCAGATCCACGATCGTCGATTCCAGGCCGATGCACACCTGTCCGCCGTCCAGGATCATTTCGATCTTGCCGCTTAAATCTTCTTCGACATACTTTGCCACCGTCGGACTCGGGCGCCCCGAAGTATTTGCACTCGGTGCCGCGACATAGCCGCCGGCTGCCTTGATCATTGCTGCCGCGATCGCATCGCTCGGCATTCTGACCGCTACGGTGGTCAGTCCCCCCGTTGTGGTCAGCGGTACACGCTCTGATTTTTCAAAGATCATGGTCAACGGTCCCGGCCAAAACGCTTTTGCCAGCGCCTCTGCCTTCTGCGGGATCTCCCTGACGATCGGTGCCAGGTCCTCCATCCGGTAAATATGTACGATCAGCGGATTGTCCGAAGGACGTCCTTTTGCCGCATAAATTTTTTGGGAGGACTGTGCATTTAATGCATCTCCGCCCAGTCCGTAAACGGTCTCTGTCGGAAATGCCACCAGTCCGCCGGCACGAAGGATCTCGCCGGCTTTTCCGATCATTTCTTTTCCTGTCGCAGACTGCAGATCTTCTTCCCGCAATCTGAACACTGTTGTTTCCATACTGACTTCTTTCTAACTTACTTCGCCGCGTATTCTGCGATCACCGGCCATACATCGCTGCTCTCAAGCGTCAGCTTCCAGCATGCCACACCGGCGATCCCGTTCGCCTGCATCACATCCAGCTTGGCCTGGATCGAAGAAACATCCTCCAGCCAAAGCTGTACATACGTATCGTTATTCATATATTCCGCATAATACTGACAGCATTCTTCATCCCACACCGCTTCCAGGTTGTGGTTTGCGATATAGCTTGCCGCCGTATCCATGCCGACTGCTTCACTCGAAAGCGAAGTGCCCGCCGTGCTCCAGATCCTGGTATAGAACGGGATACCGTTGATCAGTTTGGATGCCGGCACATCACATGCCAGTGTATCCTGAATCCCGGCTTCCACATAGCCGATGCTTGCCACCGAACCGGCCGTTGCACAGCCCGCATAATGCTCGTCATAGCCCATGACGCATACATAATCGCAGTACACGCCCTGTTCCGATCTATTATACCACGTTGTCCCTCCCGATGGCGGGTAAAGATCCACGGAAAGCACGATATTATTCTGTCTGCAGGCCACCGACAATTCACGCATGAATTCCACGTAATGCGGTCCTGCTTCGGAAGATACTTTTTCAAAATCAATGTTCAATCCATCGATTCCGTAATTGAGCGCCTGTGTGACCAGCTGCTCGATGATATGTGCTCTGATCGACGAGGAAGAAAACAGCGCATAATCATCCACCGTCTCCGTAAAGTCATCGCAAAGTGCCCATACCTCCAGTCCTCTGGCATGTGCTTCATTCACATACGAGGAGCTGGCATAGCTGACGACATCTCCCTGATCACCACTCAAATGGAACCATGTCGGTGCAATCACCGTCAATGCCTCTGCCGAAGAAACTGCCGCTACCAGAGTATCATTTCCCGCACTGCCGCCGACCTGATGCCATCCCAGCACGATCTTGCCATCTCTGCTTTGCGAAGTATACTCCAGATCCCCGTAAGTCGAGGTAGTATCCGCAAAAGTCGGTGTCACGGTACTGTAATCTTCCAGCCGTTTATTCTCGACATAGCCCATGACGCTGTCTGCCGTCTTTACCTTGGACCACTCATCCATGGCTTCGAGCACATAGACCACATCCCCCTTGCCGACGTCTTCCAGGATCTCACTCTTGATCCCGCCGCGCACACGCACCTGCGTATCTGCCGCGATGACTGCCTGCTGACGCTCTTCATACGTCACATAGATCTGCACCCTCATCGGTGCCGGGTAAAGCGTATAATCAAATACGGTAAAATTTCTGACAAAATCAAGCGCCAGGTACAGCTTTCCGTTCTCCGAAAAGGCTACTGCCGCGCCTGTATCGATCGGCGTCGATCCATCCAGATAGTAACTCTCCCCGATCGGACACTCCAGGATCCGATCCGGAAGCACATAGCGGATGGTATTTTCTGCCTCATTTACGTAAAAGCGTGAGGATACGAAATAGGAGCTGACCATATCATAGGAAATATACGGTTTCCCGTCTCTGATCAATGCATGATCCTCCAGGATCTCATCCTGCAGGATCACTGCTGCTTCGTTCTCTGTATTCACGCCATAATATGCATTCAAATCTGCTCGTTCCTGAGAATACGAATATTTCTCAATGATCTTCGGAACAAAATTAATGCCGACGACCAGAACAATCAGGACGAAAGCAATTAATACGGGTATCAAACGTTTCATTCAATAACTCCTTTCAATCGACCTATTATACCATAGACTTCCGGACTATTGTCGAAGAAATCAGGGGATTTTCCGATCAGTCGGCATTCCTTTTTTTCGCTCTGCACTACCTGTAAAATTGCTTGGGGGCTTTTCTTCCGTTGCTTTGCAGAGCTTGATCCTAATGTGGGATCCTGCTTCCCTTTTGTTTACGCATTCAGACCCGGAGGCCTTACAAATGACGATTAACGCGGTGCTCATTTCCAAAAGGTTTTTGTGACATATTAATTCATTCTTGCACCGATGTAATGCCGGACGTGTATCTTCTTCAAAATAAATTACTTCTTGTTGAATCGGATTGTTATTTAAGATAAAGTCTTCGTTCCTTTGTTTGTTCTCATGGAATTCTTAGGATCAGACACACGGTCTGAAAGACAATTCATTCTCTTCGGAAACAGGAAATCTGTTTCCCGGAATGTTGATTAAGATGATAGAGTACAGTTCCGTTCACAGACTGTGGCGAAACGACTCTGATGTGTAATAAACACGCCTGCCTCCTCTCCGATACGGATTGCCCGAGGCATCACACGAAGATGAGGTTATCACATTTTTTATCACAATGCAATAATTATTTTATAATCACACCTCATTTTATCTTTTCAAACAGCCGATAAATATTTTATAAATAGAAGGTGCAACCTATTGACACTGACGATTGTAAAGGATAAAATTTGGTAACTAAAAAGCACAGATCTATTGTGTACAGAAGGGATGTGATGATCTATGAAGATTGAAAAGGTTAATGAGCATCAGATACGCTGTACTTTGACAAGAGAAGATTTGGCAAATCGCGAACTTAAAATCAGTGAACTGGCATATGGTACTGACAAGGCCAAGGATCTGTTCCGTGAGATGATGCAACAGGCATCTCACGAATTTGGTTTTGAAGCGGAGGATATCCCGCTGATGATAGAAGCTGTTCCATTAAATTCAGATTGTATCGTCTTGATCGTCACCAAAGTTGATGATCCGGAAGAATTAGACACACGCTTTTCCAAATTTGCACCTTCCATCCACGAAGAAGTGGAAGAAGAATCCGATGAGGACGATGATACCACCGCAGAAGACTCCGGTTTTATGCAGAAGTTATCAGACGCGGTACATCATCTCTCTGCTGCAGAACAAACCGCAGAAATTCCTCGTCTCGACCAGAATGTCACGACCCCGGAAGAGACTCCGGTGACCATCACCAGACTCTACTCCTTCCGTTCCATGAATGACCTGATCACGCTATCTCATATTCTTGAGAACTATGCGCTTGGTCCGAATGCGCTCTACAAAGAGCCGAAAAGTAACACTTATCTTCTCTTAATTCATCAGTCAACCAATGATAAGGTTGAATTGTCAAAGCTTAGCAATACCATTACCGAATTCGGTGAGCCGGTTCGGTTAAATGTGCTCTCACCGTCTTACCTGACAGAACACTTCGATGTTGTGATCGGGTCAGACGCACTTGAGACACTTGCTCGTGTATAAGAATGTGCACCGCCGGGTGCAACATTAAAAAAGTGCCATGTGACTTCACATGGCACTTTTTATATTTGAATTAGTTGTTCATTGCATGGATCACTTCCATGATCTCGTCTACATCCAGACCGTGAACCATGGCAGCCTGCTCTAATGTCTCACCCTGTGCGGACGGACATCCGATACAATGCATTCCGACGTTCATCAGTACTGTCATGATATTCGGGTTCGCGCAAATGATCTCACCGATTGTCATATCTTTTGTAATTTCTGTCATGACCTTACCTCCTAGTTGATTTAGTATATTACTTTCCTTCAAAATGTGCAAGTTTATATTGACATTCGTCAGAGTTTCCGCCTCTCGCAAAAAAATCATAAAAAGTCGGCAGTATCATAAATTAATTCGAGTAATCTAACACTAACTTCAGAAAATTCTGTCTGTTGTATTTATGCAGAGTGTAGCACCGTCCTTCCCCAAATTGCGCGGTTTGGCAAGCCTAACCTAACTTTTTTCACGCTTTTTTTACTTGTTTTACAGTCATTTTTAGCATAAAATGTGGAAAAGACGTATTGTCACTAAAATCATAAATATTAGGAGGTGTTATTATGGCATATGTAATTAACGATGGATGTGTATCTTGTGGTTCTTGCGCAGCACAGTGTCCTGTAGAAGCAATCGCTCCTGGCGATGGCAAGTATGAAATCGATCCGGATAAGTGCATCTCTTGCGGTTCCTGCGCAGCACAGTGTCCTGTTAGTGCAATCTCTGAGGGCTAATCCCAAAGTCGCACTTACCAATGCACAATCCGCGGTTTATCCGCAAAACAAAAAGCTCGCCAAGCGGCGAGCTTTTTTAGTGTTCTATTTGTTTCTACTCCGGCAGGCGGTTGGTTCCGTCTGAGTTCTTTTGCAGATTTGCAAATTTCGTATAATTCGGCAACCATGCAAGTTCGATCGTACCGATCGGGCCGTTTCTTTGTTTTGCAATAATGACTTCTGCGACGTTCTTTTTATCTGTATCGTGATTATAGTAGTCATCACGATAGATAAACATAACCACATCGGCATCCTGCTCGATCGCACCGGACTCACGAAGGTCAGACATCATCGGCCTGTGATCCGGACGTTGCTCTACCGCACGGGAGAGCTGTGACAGGGAAATGATCGGAACATTCAGTTCACGCGCAAGTCCCTTCAGCGCACGGGAAATATCGGATACTTCCTGCTGTCTGGAATCGCTTCTGCCACTTCCCGACATCAACTGCAGGTAGTCGATGATGATCAGCTTTAAGTCAAATTCCTGCTTGAATTTACGGCATTTCGCACGCATTTCCGGCAGGCTGATACCAGGTGTATCATCGATGATCAGCTTGGAACTGCCGACAACCGAAGATCCCGCGATCAGATCTTCCCACTCATGGTCCGAAAGTTCACCGGTCCTGATATGCTGCGAATCCACACGGGATTCCAACGAAAAGAGACGGTTGACCAGCTGAACCTTACTCATCTCGAGACTGAAGATCGCAACACATTCTTTTTCATGAAATGCGACATACTGTGCGATATTTAAGGCAAGCGCCGTTTTACCCATAGACGGTCTGGCCGCCAGCAGGATAAAGTCCGATGGTTGCAGACCGGCAGTACGATAATCCAGATCGATAAAGCCGGTCGGAATACCGGTAATGGTACCTGCTGTTTTCGATGCCATCTCGATCCGGCTCATCGCCTCTACAACGACGTCCTGGATCGGTACAAAGTCTTGGGTATCTCTTTTCTGAACGATGTTCATGACGGACTTCTCCGTATTCTCCATGATCATGTTCAGATCCTCATGCTCTGCGTAGCAGCTTTCCGCCGCTTCTTCACAGGCTCTGATCAGTTTTCTCTTAATTGCCTTCTCATGTACGATACCCGCATAATGCTTGATATTTGCGGAAGTCGGCACTGCCGTGATCAGATTTCTGACAAATTCCAGACTGCTGACTTCCGGCGGCAGATCCTTTTCTTTCAAACGGTTCTGCAGTGTCACGATATCGACCGCAGTACCTTCATCATTCAGTTCCACCATCGCCTGAAATACGATGCCGTATTGCTGATTGTAAAAATCTTCCTGCGTCAGGATTTCCGCAGCCCTCATGATCGCTTCCCTGTTCATCATCATGGCACCGATGACGGATTGCTCAGCTTCCAGGCTATGCGGCATTGTTCTTTTGATTACTGCTTCTTCTGCCATGTTCCTTCAGACCTTCTATGCCTCTACCACATGTACCTTCAAGCTTCCCTGTACCTGCGGATGCAGCTTTACCTTTACTTCATATACGCCGAATGCCTTGATCGCGTCATCCAGCTGAATCTTCTTTTTGTCGATCGTCAGATCGCACTGTTTTTTGGCTTCTTCCGCAATTTCCTTGGAGGATACGGCACCGAACAGCTTACCATTATCTCCGGCTTTCACCTTCACGGTGATCTCCTTGGTCGACATCTCCTGTGCCAGCTGCTGTGCTTCTTCGAGCACCTGCTGCGCGATCTTCTGTTCTTTATTTTTCTGAAGCTTCAGATCATTTAAATTTGCCGCAGTTGCTTCGAGGCCTTTTTTCTGTGGCAGAATGAAATTTCTGGCATAACCGTCATTCACGTTGACGATCTCACCTTTTTTTCCGAGCTTCTTCACATCTTCCGTCAGTATTACTTTCATGAGATTTCTCCCTCCTGAATCATGGTATCAAGCGTATTCTTGATGACAGCGATTGCTTCCGCTACCGTGACATTCTCCATCTGACAGCCGGCGATATTCATATGACCGCCGCCGCCGAGACGTTCCATGACCAGCTGCACATTGACTTCATCAATGGAACGTGCGCTGACATAGATCTGATTCTGATAGTCTGTTAAGACAAAGCTTGCCTTGATTCCCTTAATATTGAGCAGCTCGTTGGCCGCCTGTGCACCGACCACCGTCGGGCTTTGCAGATCATCACTTGTGCAGACCGAAATCGCATAAGAATGACGATAGATCTCTGCCTGGCTGACTGCATCCGCACGAGCCTTATATTCATTGGCATTCTCGCGGAACAGCTTTCTGACACGGGTGACATCCGCTCCGTTGCGGCGCAGGAACGCTGCCGCCTCAAACGTACGCACACCGGTCTTCATCAGGAAGTTGTTGGTATCGATCATAATACCCGCATACATGCAGTCTGCTTCATCCGACTTGATCTTGATCTGATCCCCGATATACTGCAGGATCTCGGATACCATCTCGCAAGTGGATGAGGCATACGCCTCTACATAAGATAAGGTCGCATTTTCGATCGTCTCAGAACCTCTGCGGTGATGATCAAGTACTACGATCGATTTCACCGTACGAAGCAGTTCCGGACATTCTGTAATACTCGGCTTATCGACATCGACAACGATCAGCACCGAGTTCGGCTGTGCGATCTCGATCGCCGTTGCGCTGTTAACAAACATGTCATCCTCATAGTCCGGATTATCCTGAAACATCTGGATCATCGGCTGTACGGATGTTGTGATCTCATTGATGATGATATGTGCCGGCTTCTCAAGCGTTTTGGCAATACGGTAAATACCGATCGCCGCACCAAAGCTGTCGACATCCCCAAGGCGGTGTCCCATGATCATAACACTGTCTTTGTTGCTGATGATCTCACGCAGCGCCTGTGCTTTCACACGTGCCTTGACCTTGGTATTCTTCTCAACCTGCTGGCTCTTGCCGCCGAAGTAGAAGACATTTTCGGAATTCTTCATGACTGCCTGATCGCCGCCACGTCCCAGTGCCAGATCGATCGCATGACGCGCAA
Source organism: Lachnospiraceae bacterium (assembly GCA_024699355.1). Taxonomy (GTDB): domain Bacteria; phylum Bacillota; class Clostridia; order Lachnospirales; family Lachnospiraceae; genus SIG336. The sequence goes on along the minus strand of JAILPR010000074.1, from coordinate 3,864 downwards.
AATCATAGTTTTGCGCATAGGTCAGACCATCCACACCGATACCGATACTCAGCGTTACCGCCATCTCATTACCGATATTCACGGTCTTCACATCCTCCAGAAGGTCGAAACGCGCTTCCTTCATCTGATTTACCGCGCTCTTACGCAGGATCACCAGATACTTATCCTTCTCGATCTTCTTGGCAATGCCATCCAGGCCTGCAATATATTTGTTGACCTTTCGGTCGATCAGTGCGATCAGAAGCGATCTGCGGACCTCTTCGACGCTTTCCAGTGCTTCATCATAGTTATCCAGGTAGATCAAACCGATCGCCAGCGACTGATTGTCAATCTCGCGCAAAGCAATATGAAGCGCTGTCTGATCAAACAAATAAATGGCATACATGTAGCCTTGAGCCGAAAGCTGTCTGCTGTTGTTGGCGACTTCACTTAAGGAGATCCGGCGGATCTTTGCATGAAAATCTTTATTCTCAAACTGCAGATCGATCTCTGCGATCAGTTCTTCTTCGTTTGGCAGCTTGTCTCTGGTAATTCCCGGAAACAGTGTCGTAATCGATTTGCGATACCCTTTTTCCTTATGCGTTACTTCTTCAAATGCAGCATTCGTCCAAAGGATCTTACCTTCCTCATCCAGTAGGGCATTCGGAAGATCGAGATCCCGCAGAAGTGTCTTTTGAATCTGACCGTATTCGGTTGCAAAACTGATCATTTCGGTGGAGAACACCGCTTTGATACGAAGATACAGCAAAAGATACAGTAAATAGTACAGAAGCGTTGCTGCCAGCAATACCATTGCTGCATGTGCATCCTGCGTAAAAAGCCATATATCTGCTGCAATAAATAGAATTCCGATATAGAAGGCTGCAATAAAATAGAAATTCAGGCCGCCTTTCATATGAACATTTTTTCTCATGTCTACCTCGATTGATCCGTTGCGGAAGAATTCGCCGCAAGTTCTATGGTGTGCGATATTTTGCGTATTTGTTCTGCCAGCCCCTCACCCCGAACTAATCAGAATCAGTATATCAGATTTTACCATAAAACAAAAGAAGCGCGCTTTCGCGTGCTTCTTTTCTCAATTCACAATATTCGTGAAATTTAGTTCTCTGTGTAAGCCATCAGTGCAAGCTGTCTTGCTCTCTTTACTGCTACAGTAAGAGCTCTCTGATGCTTTGCGCAGTTACCGGTAATTCTTCTCGGAAGGATCTTACCTCTCTCAGATACGTATCTCTTTAACTTAGCAACATCCTTGTAATCAATTGTGTTTTCCTTACCGCAGAATACACAAACTTTCTTTCTTCTACGAAGACCGCCTCTTCTCTTCATCGGAGAGTCGGATCTGTCTGTTCTGTTAAAAGCCATTTGTATGCCTCCTATCTAAACTCTAAGTCAGTGTCACATTAGAATGGCAGTTCATCATCAGATCCGTTGTCAGGAAGATTCATAAAACCTTCAACTGCGCCGGATGGCTGACCTGACTGCGCCGGTGCATTGCCGGAGAAGCCCCCTTCGTAGCCGGCATTGCTGTTCTTGCTTTCCGCAAACTCCTGATCCTCAGCAACTACCTCTGTGGTATATACCGTCTGACCGTCTTTATTTACGTAGCTACCGGTCTGAATACGTCCGGTGACAACGACCTTGATTCCCTTGTGGAAATACTTCTCAGCAAACTCTCCGCTCTTTCCAAAAGCAACAATGCTGATGAAATCAGCGTTCTGCTGATTGTCTCCGCCATTACGGCTGGTGAATCTGCGATCTACAGCTAAGGTATATCTTGCAATTGCTCTGGAGGTATCCCCGTTCTGGGAATATCTCACTTCAGGATCTCTCGTTAAGCGACCCATAAGTATAACTTTATTCATACGTTCTCCTATTTGAGTTTATTTCTCGTCTTGTTTCACGCATAAATATCTGATCACACCGTCCATGATGCGGATACGGCTCTCGATTTCAGCCGGAGCAGAGGTCTCTGCTTCGAAATGAATGAAATAGTAGAAGCCTTCCTTCATCTTCTGGATTTCGTAAGCAAGTTTCTTCTTGCCCCAATCATCCACGTCTGTGATCTTTCCACCGAATCTTTCAACCAGAGCTTTTACCTTATCAAGTACTTCAGCTCTTTTCTCATCTTCGATGTTTGCGCTAACAACAACGGCTAATTCATATTTAGTCATGTTAGTTTCCTCCTTTTGGTCTCTGGCCCTCATCTTTCATGAGAGCAAGGAATTAATATATCACAAAGTAGAATTTTACCATCAAACCATTTTAATTGCAAGGACTTTGCACAGATTTAATGTTCTTTTCCGCTTTCGCTCTCGCGATCATCATCTGGTGTCCGCATCCCTTACATTGCAGACGAAAATCCGCACCGATACGAAGCACTTCCCACTCCTTGCTTCCGCAAGGATGCGGCTTTTTAAATGTCACCACATCACCAACATGAATATCCAATCCTACATTCCTTCCTATGCCAAAAGAACTCCGGCGCCCCGCTGCGCGCATAATTCCAAACGCACTCCGGCGTCCCGCTGCGTGCATAATTCCCAACGCACTCCGGTGCCCCGCCGGAAGCCTGATCTTATAATTGCGAGAAAATCTCTCCGATACTGCCCGTTACCACCAGATCCGCCATGCGATCCTTCGGTGTCGGTGTCCGGTTGACCAGGACCAGTTTGTCACCGCGATAATAATCAATCAGCCCTGCGGCCGGATACACCGCAAGAGAAGTTCCGCCAATGATCAGAACGTCTGCCTCACTGATATAACGAACCGCATCTTCGATGGTCTTATTATTCAATCCTTCCTCATAAAGGACAACGTCCGGCTTGATCGTTCCGCCGCAGCTGCAGGTCGGGATCCCTTCCGAATTTTTGATCGCATACACATCATAGAATTTATGGCACTTCTCACAATAATTGCGAAGCACCGATCCATGCAATTCCAGAACCGTCTTATTTCCGGCCTTTTGGTGCAAACCATCAATGTTTTGTGTTACCACCGCGCGAAGTTTTCCCTGTGCTTCCCACTCTGCCAGCTTCTTATGTGCTGCATTCGGCTCAGCATCGAGACAAAGCATCTTATCCCGGTAAAACTTATAAAATTCAGCGGTTTTTGATCTGAAAAACGTATGACTCAGGATCGTTTCCGGCGGGTAATCATACTTTTGATGATACAGCCCGTCCACGCTTCGAAAATCCGGTATCCCGCTTTCCGTAGAAACTCCGGCGCCGCCAAAAAAGACAATATTATCAGACTCATCTATCCATTTTTTCAGTTGTAATACTTCTTCTGTCATACGTTCTCCTTTCTCAATCTCTTATGTGTGGTCGGTTAATAGTCCCTTTCAGACCATTATAACACAGGCCGGGAACGGAGCTACCAAAGGGCATAAAAAAACCAAGTACAGTGTACTTGGTTAAAAGAGGCGCGAACCAGATTCGAACTGGTGATAACGGTGTTGCAGACCGGTGCCTTACCACTTGGCTATCACGCCTTAATGAAAATTATTATACTGTTTCGCTTACGCAAATGCAAGCAATCAGTGACTCCGACGGGAATCGAACCCGTGTTACCGCCGTGAAAGGGCGATGTCTTAACCGCTTGACCACGGAGCCATATCTCTTCCTGTCGAACCATGAAGATGAGCTCCCCGAGTAGGGCTCGAACCTACAACATCACGGTTAACAGCCGTGCGCTCTACCATTGAGCTATCGAGGAATACAAAAAATTGTTCCTTCAAAACCGAACACTGAATCATCCTTCTTCCAACGACCTTCAGATCAGGTCTTCGACCGATTAGTAACGATCAGCTACATGCATCTCTGCACTTCCACCTTCGTCCTATCTACCTTATCGTCTTTAAGGGGT
>JAILPR010000031.1 GCA_024699355.1 Lachnospiraceae bacterium | reverse complement strand
GGATCCCTGCCAGTTTGCCCGATGATGCCGCAAGGATCACAAACGCATGCGCATAGCACTGCTTCTCCGGCAGGATCGTGCCATCTGCCGTAAGTCCCGGATACCAGCCGCCGTTGACGGTATCTTTGAGATCTCCGAGGAGCCCGCGGATCGCTTCTGCCGCGAGTTTGCGATACAACACGCCGGCCTCATCTGCGCCATGCAGCATTGCTCCGATGCTGTAAACATGTGCCATACGGCAGGTGATCCAGGTTTCCACCGGCCGCTCTTTCCAGGGCGTTCCGTCATCTCCCAGGTAAAAAGAAGCGCCGCAGGGCGACGGGAATCGTGTGCCAAACTGCAACAGTTCCTCTGCCAGTTGTGCGACATAGGCTTTGTTTTCCGCGGTATCGATCTGATAGCTTGCCTTCATTTGATTTCCTCCAACTCACTTTTTCTGCTCTTTCATGTACCTTTTCTGTCAGGAAACAGTATTCAAATTGTTTTTTATTCCTGAATATGTCACTATGATGATAACTGATCTATTCTGCTATAAGGAGCCTGCTATGATTCACGTAACTGCCTGTGGACATGATTCTCATCATCCCAAGCCCTGTAACATCGAACATCAACGAAATCTGCCGGACTATCTGGTCCTGCTCGTCAAGCAGGATGCCTGGTTTGAGATCCACGGGCAAAAGATCCACACACGCCCGAATATGATCATTCTCTTTCCGCCGGAAAGTTACATTCACTACGGACGGGATCAGGCCGGCTATAACGATGACTGGATCCACTTCCATCCGGAAGCGGAGGCATGCTCTTTTTTGGAAGACTTATCGCTCCCCATGGAGACCCCGCTCTATCCGCATGATTTTTTCAGACTCTCGCAATATGTCCTGCTGCTCTCGGATACCTTTCACGGAACCGGCAACAACCGGCAGCAGATCATCGATGTCCTCATGCGCGGATTCCTCATGGATCTGCAGGATAAGTTAGAAATGCTCCCGCCGGAAGGGGATGCCAAATACTATGCGGAGCTCGCCCTCCTTCGCTCGCAGATCTACAACGATCCTGCTGCCGAGCGCACCATTCCGCAGCTTGCGGAAAGCATGCTGCTGAGCATCTCCTATTTCCAGCATCTGTACAAAAAATTCTTCGGTTGCTCCTGCAGCCGCGACATCATCAATGCCCGCTTAAAGCTCGCACGCTTCTACCTCACCGGCAGTACGATGACAGTCAAAGAGATCTCGGATTTTTGCGGCTATGAAAATGACTTTCATTTCATGCGGCAGTTTAAAAAATACCTGGGCATGACGCCCTCGGAATATCGTGCGCAAAATATGAGTTGACACCGAAAGCGGCCGCACACCCTGTCTTTACTTTACAGGGAATGCGGCCGCACTTCAATTCTCAGATATGCTATTTGCTTACCTTTTCTGCTTTTTCGGTCTCCGGCAAAACGCTCCTGCGCCCGCGCCGGATCTTTCCAAATACCTTAGAACTTGAACTTGTGAACTTCACCGTCAAGCTGCTGTGCGATATCCGCGTTTTCGTTGGCTACCGCTTTGTTTTCTTTCATATGATCGGACATATCCGTTACCGCACCCGCGACATCGCTGATACCTCTTGCACTCTCTTCCACTGCTGTCGATACCGCATCCATGGCATCGGATACGATAGAGATGGAATTCTCGATATTCATTGATGCATGATCGACGTTCTGCAGCATCTCGGAAAGTTTCTGTGCATCTTCCTGATACTGCACACCGGTCTCCATCAGCTGCTGATAACCGCCAATGGTCTTTTCCTTCACAAACTCAACCATCTTTGTGGATTCTTCCGCAAGTTCCCTTACGTTGTCAATAACCTCACGGCTGATGATCTGGATCTTCTTTGCCGTCTCGGCGGAGTTGGTTGCTAGCGTACTGATCTCTCCCGCTACTACCGCAAAGCCTTTCCCGTGTTCCCCGGCTCTGGCTGCCTCGATACTTGCATTCAGAGACAACAGATTGGTCTGATCCGCAATTTCCAGAATGGTCTCGGTCAGACCGCTGATGCCCTCTACTGCCTTGGACTTCTCGATCTTCTCATTTAAGTTGTCGGTCATCTGATCGGTTGCTTCCTGTGCACCGCGGGTTTCCTCTTCGGCGTGCGCTCTCATTTCTTCCGCACGTCTCTCCATTTCACTCGCATAGTCGGTTCCGACCTTTACGCTCTGATACATTTCCTGCACTTCTTCTTTGATCTCGCCGGTCGTACCGCGTACCTGCATCAGGGATGCGGAGGTCTCTTCCATTGCCGCACTCATCTCTTCCATCGTTGCAGAGACGCCATCCAGCTGATCATTGGTCTTTACCGTATTGGTCAGCGCGGTATCTACAGAGCCGGAAAGTTTGTTGGAGCTTGCAAAGATCGAGCTGACAACGCCGCGAATGTACTCAAGAAGTTCGTTGATACTATCAGCAATATCGGATACTTCATTATTCCCCTTCATTTCGATCTTCTGTGTCAGATCACCGTTGTTGCTGACCAGATCACTGATCTTCTTATCTACCAGAGAAAGGCCTCTGGTGATCCCGTTTGCCAACAGGATCGATACGATCGCGGAGAAGATGGCAAGGATCACCCCGATACCGGCGATGGTCTCAACGATCGCATTCAGGGAAGTCATCAGTTCATTTACGATATAATCGATACCGAGCGCACCGACGATCTGCCCCGCATTATCATAGATCGGTGCATACGCCGTGATATAGCTGGTGCCGTTTGCATCGGTTGCCACTTCTTTGACGACATAACCGTCACTGCTCATCGCAGTCTTTACATATTCTGCGATCGAAGCATCCACTGCGGTACCGATCGGGATCGCTTCACCGGTCATCGTGGAGAGATATACGATCGAGCCGTTCCGCTCTGCCAGTGTATAGATCGCATTGACGTTGGCCGAATCCACAACCGACTGCATATCATTTAACATAACAGTATTGGCATAGCTGTCATCTGCGCCTTCGACCAGCAGATTTAACAGGTTTCCGTTTAACTGGTTGGCTGCGACCTTACTGATCGCCATGGTATTTTCCGATGCTGTCTGGATATAACTGCCGGATACATAACGATAGATCATGATTCCCATGACCACGCAGATCAAAATATTTACAAATACGCTACCTAAGAGAATCTGCAGTTTAATGCTGAATCTCATACCTCGTTTGTCTTTCATGTGTTCCTCCTAATCTCATTCCGCATTCAGCGAATCTACGATTGCCTGTGACATATATGCGCCGTTTGCGGCGGTAAACTCAGCATAAGCAGTTTCGACATCCGCGCCGTCAATGACCACCTTATGGATCAGTTCTTTCTTTAAAGCCATCAGCTCATCATTGTAGGTCGAATACGCATCCGTACTGTACGGCAGATCCGCCATCCGGCTGTTGTCATTAAAGAGATTTAAAGCTTCCGTCTGCTTTTCCGTAATGCTGCCCGCACCCGGATCATTTGCCAGCGGTACCACAGCCAGCATGTGATCGATGTGGTTCTTTGCATAGCTGTCGGAGATCGGAGAATACGTCCAAAGTTCTTCCATCTCTCCGCCATCGAGCATCGTCTCCAGGAAATATTTGTACACGCCTGCCGGGTTCTTGCATGCCGAAGTGATCGCCCAGACCGGCGCCACACGCTCTAAGTACTGCCCTGTTTCCGCTAGCGGAGCCATTGCCACCAATTCTCCGTCCACACCGGCTTCCACCAGTTTGCCGGAAAGGGTCTTTGCCCAGTTTCCCGCCCAGTAAGTGAAGACACCGTATTCATTGGCATAATACTTATCGCGGCAGTCTCCCGTACTGTTCTCTGCGATGTTCTGATCCATGTAGCCTTTTTCATAGGCATCCCGAAGGCGCAGCAGTGCCTGCTTCATCGGCTCCTGCATAAACCCATCTGCCCAGGTGCCATCTTCCATCTCATAAAACGACGGATACGCATCCTGATAAAACTCCGGCAGATAATTGACATACGGTGCTTCATTATTGATGATGCCGGCCGCGGAAACGCCGTAGGTATTTCCTTCGATGCCATCGCCGTCCGGATCTCCTTCCGTAAAGGCTTTCAGCATCGCCATGTATTCATCGTAGGTCGTCGGTACATCCATTCCCACGTTGTCCAGCCAGGCTTTCTTAATATAAGTAATACAGCCGTTGCCTCTGGTCGGAGAAATTCCAAACAATTTCCCGTTGATGCGGATACCGTCGATCAGCGACGCATTTCCTGCCGCCTCGATCGAAGCCTCTAACGGTGATCCGTCATAGTACGCACTGATGTCTGCCAGAAGATCTTTTGCGGCATAGGTCGTATAATACGTAGAACTCAGCAAAATGACATCCGGTAACTCAGTGGTTTCAAATGTTGCAGTGACTTCGTCATAGTACACATCATGTTCCGGCTGGATGATCTCCAACTCGATGCCGGTCAGCTCTTCCCACCGGGCTTCAAACTCATCCCGACCGTTTTCCTGTGTTACGACGGTTCCGTCGACCATCATCGTGATCTTCTCCGGTTTGGGTGCTGTCGTATAATCATATCCGGATGATACCGCCACAGCAGAAGACACCGTTGTTTCCGTAGTGTCCGCACCTGCACATGCGCTGAGCATCATCCCCGCCGTGAATAGCACGGCGCTTATTGTTGCTACCTTTTTGTTGCTCATGCAGCCTCCTTTTTTGATACAAAAAAATCACCCAGAGAAGTCCCCGGGTGATATGTTGTCGCTGTCAAACTAATCAAGTACTTTTAGATTATACTCAATTAGTTTAGGTTAGTAAATACAAATATGTGAACTTTTGATGATTTTTTTGATTCGACACCGTTCCATACGGATCGGCTTTTGGGATCTGCCCTGTTTTTACAGATCGGCAGCCGCCTGCTGCGAGGTAAAATAAATCGCTTTCTCCTCTTCATCCACGGTATAGGTCAGGTCAAAGAGTTTGCAGAAATCTGCTGCCGTCACAGAAATGACTTTATAGTTCTCGCCTTCATAGGCCGTGATCTGAAGATCGGTTCCGTCCCTGGTCACTTTAAGGTTCTGATAGGTACCGCTTTCATAATGGCCGGTCACTTCCCACGTATGATCCCCGATCACCCAGCCGGAGCGAAGGTCAAGGCTGCGCTCTTCCTGCGGCATCGTCATGATCTCATACGTCCCGCCAAGCGCATGGACATACTCTGCATTGACCAGCACCGGAGAGCCGGTGTAATCCGCAACCAGACCACAATCCATAAACATCATATAGCTATCCGCATCGTAGTCATAGTATGCATACTTATACTCATCGGTGATCAGACCGTAATACGCATACTCACTGTCATTTTCATCATAGAGCATCTCTTTGCCATCCAGGTAAATATGCTCCAGTTTTGAAACATGTAACGCAGCGGCGTCTTCGGTAAGATCGGCAAAGGCTTCCGGAGCCGCTTTTCCATCCCGCAATTTCTGCAGGATACTCTCACGCAGGCTTTCTTCATAGGTTTCTGCACTCGTTTCACTGCCATCAATGGTGTAGTATCCAAGGCCAACGGTATCGTTTTCGTATCCTTCCGAAGCTTTCACCACGGT
>JAILPR010000009.1 GCA_024699355.1 Lachnospiraceae bacterium | reverse complement strand
TCAGAATGCACCGATTCATGTAGCACCTGTTAGAGAAACAGTACCCGTTGCACCGAAAGATGCGGCAGAGGAAGATGTTCCGGAGGCAGATATTCCAGAGCCGACTGCAGTTACAGGGGATGTTGCGGAACCGCAAGATGATTTGATTCCATCAGAGGAGGCTGCAATCGAGGATCTGCCGGTGATGGATGAAGCCCCGGCAATCGAGGATCTGCCGGCGGTGGATGATGTTCCGGTAATCGAGGATCTGCCGGCGGTGGATGAAGCCCCGGTAATCGATGATCTGCCGGCGATGGATGAAGTCCCGGCAATCGATGATCTGCCGGCGATGGATGAAACTCCGGAAATCGAGGATCTGCCGGTGATGGATGATATTCCACCGATCGAGGATGTCCCGATCATTGAGGATGTCCCGATCATTGAGGATGCTTCGCCAATCGATGATCTTCCGGTAATGGATGATCTGATGGCTGAAGATGATTTTGCGGAATCAGAGATGTCTACCGGCGATAAGGTGATGGCCGAAGATATCCAGAATCTGACGGAAGAACAGATCGACCGGATGCTTAAGGCAAGTAAGGAAGGCGCCGATCTGGATCCGGAGTTTGATCTACCGGAAAATGACGGGGCTGATGACGCGCAAGGGGTTATGTCTGATATTGAATCCCTTCTTCAGATGTCAGATAATCATGAGATTCTCGAGGAAGCGGATTATTACGGTGAGGAATCTCCTTCAGAGGCGGTGCCAGCTGAAGCGGAGGAGAATCCGAAGAAGAAAAAGAAGAAAGAAAAGAAACGCAGAAAAAATAAAAAGGATCAGGAGCAGTCTGATTCCGGAGAATCTACCGGAGAAGAAAAGCAGGGCTTCTTTTCCAAACTGTTTGGCAGAGGGAAAAAGAAAGCGGCAGATGATGCAGCTGCAGGCACAGCAGGTGCAGCCGGAGCAGTTGCAGGCGCGACCGGCGCAGTAGCCGATGCCGGTATGGCCGCAGGAGAAGCAGGGGCAGATGTACTTGATGATATTTCCAATGATGCTGCTTCGGTAGCGAGTGCTCTGGGCGGTTTTGATCTGGATCCGGATAGCATCAGTGAAGCAGGCGTGACGAATGATCATCCGTATGCACGTCGTGAGATTACAGAGGCGGATGTCAAAAAATTAATCCCGGATGAGGATTTTGTCGAGGCTGGAGATCTTGCCCAGAATTTCGAAGAACCCGGAATGATGGATGATCTGATGGCTGCTGCTGCAGAGCAGAATGCACAGGCTAAGGAGCGCGGTGAAGCATTCAACGGTGGCGAATTTGATGGACCTGTGACCGAAGAGATTGGTGGCGGTGAGCCTGATTTTATGGATATGCTCGATAATCCGATCGGGGCGGCAGATTTATTCGAGGAGCCGATCGCAGGATTAGAGGACATTCCGGATCTTTCCGAAGGAGAGGCACCGGAAGAGCCGGCGTCTCTTGAAATCGATGAGAGTACAGCACCTGCGGAACTTCTTGCGGAAGCAGAGGAGGCAGAGCCAAAGAAGAAAGGGCTTTTAGGCAGGATCATTGAGGCGCTTTTTGAAGAAAATGAGCCTGACGAGGAAGAAGCAGTCGAGGGCGAAGGTACTGCGGAAGGTGCTGAGGGTGCGGAAGGTGCCGAGGGTGAAGCCGGCGAAGGCGGCGAAGGCGAAGAAGCTGAAGGCGGTAAAAAAGGAAAGAAAAAGAAAGAGAAGAAAAAGAAAGGCAAGAAAGGCAAAAAGGGCGAAGGTGCCGAAGGCGAGGACGGCGAAGACGGAGAAGAAGGCGAAGGCGGCAAGAAGGGCAAGAAAAAGAAAGAGAAAAAGCCCAAGAAGGAAAAGCCGGAACCGACACCGGAAGAGGCCTCTAAAAAGATCGGCAAGAAGCGTGTTTTTGCGGTTGTGCTCGTAGCGATCACGCTGGTCGTTCTGTTACTTCTCTTTAACAACATCATTCTTCCGATCCTGGAGACGCAGAGTGCACGCAGAGCCTACCGAAAGGGTGATTATCAGGAAGCATATATGCTTTACCAGGGTAAGAAGCTGAATGAGAGTGACTCGATTATTTATCAGCGTGCGGTTGCAACACTCGCAATGCAGAATAAGGTCGATTCTTATGAAAATCATAAGGCACTCGGTGAAGAGGTCAAGGCATTAAATGACCTGATCGAAGGTGTCGCTCTTTATGAAGAGGATCAGAAGTTTTCGGCATTCAGTCTGATCACGGATGAACTGGAACGCATCTATCAGCAGATCTTAAGTATTCTTTCGTCGGAATATCATTTGACGGAGGGAGATGCGAAGATCATTGCGGAAGATGATGACGATTATACGTATACACTTCGGATCGAGGCTGTGGTCAACGGTACGGAATACGAGGATCCGTATGAGAAGATCGAGGCTGAGGTAGCCGAAGAGTTTGCGGCAAAAGAGGAAGCAGAGAATGCTGCGACCTCGGAGAGTGAAGATACTTCAACAGAGACCATCCGTTTGCCGCTGGTAGATACCTTACCTGCGGAAAATGAGGAAATGAGTCTTGAGGATGTACCGATACAGGATTCTTCTGATCAGCCAATGGAGGATTCTTCGAATCCGTCACCTCCTGAGGAATAATGTATTGATACAGTGATCATTTGGAACAACGAAGCTCCGAATATTTCAGGGTTACCTGAGATGTTCGGAGCTTTTTAACTTGTATCATACGGGCGCATAAGATAAGATAGTAAAGGAAAATATTCTAGTACGTTAATATGTGAAAGTGAGGAGCTGTTGTGGTTGCAATAATAGATTATGATGCCGGTAATATCAAGAGCGTGGAGAAGGCGCTGATCCATTTGGGCGCAGAGGTGTGCGTGACCAGAGATCCGGCGCTGATTTTGCAGGCGGATCATGTGATCTTACCGGGCGTTGGAGCGTTTGGAGATGCGATGCAAAAGCTTCGCGAATATCAGTTGGTTGAGGTGATCCGACAAGTGGCTGACCGCAATACGCCGCTTTTGGGAATCTGCTTGGGGCTGCAGCTGTTTTTTGAAAGCAGTGAGGAATCTCCTGAGGCAGAGGGACTTGGAATCTGCAAAGGAAAGATCTGCCGTATTCCGCAGGATACCGGATTAAAGATCCCGCATATCGGTTGGAATTCGCTGGATTATCCGAATCCCGGGCGCCTTTTTGCGGGAATCCCGGAAGGCAGGTTTGTTTATTTCGTGCATTCGTATTATTTGGAAGCATCGGATCAAAAGATCGTGACGGCGACCTGTGATTACGGTGTGAAAATTCAGGCATCTGTTGAGCAGGGAAATGTCTTTGCGTGTCAGTTTCATCCGGAAAAGAGCTCGGATACGGGACTGCAGATCCTGGAAAACTTTTTGAAGATTTCGTAATTGATTCTATAGAGAAAGAGATATCGTAGATTATGCATACTAAAAGAATTATTCCCTGTTTGGATGTGAATAACGGACGCGTCGTGAAGGGCGTGAATTTCGTGGATTTAAAGGATGCCGGAGATCCGGTGGAGATCGCGGCTGCTTATGATAAGGCCGGTGCGGATGAGGTGGTTTTTTTGGATATCACGGCATCAAGTGATGCCAGAGCTACGGTGGTGGATATGGTCCGTCGTGTTGCCGAGCGTGTCTTTATCCCGTTTACGGTAGGCGGCGGTATCCGTACCACGGATGATTTTAAGATGCTGCTTCGTGAAGGCGCGGACAAGATTTCCATTAATTCTTCCGCGATCAATACACCGCGGCTGATCTCTGATGCTGCGGATAAATTCGGCAGTCAGTGTGTGGTTGTAGCCATCGATGCCAAGAAAAGAGAAGATGGCAGCGGATGGAATATTTACAAAAACGGCGGCAGGATTGATGTCGGTATCGATGCGATCGAATGGGCAGCCAGAGTAGAAGAGCTTGGGGCAGGCGAGATCCTTTTGACCAGTATGGATTGTGACGGGACCAAGGCCGGATATGATCTGGAGCTGACACGACAGATCGCGGAGACGGTATCGATCCCGGTCATCGCATCGGGCGGTGCCGGTGAGTTGTCGCATTTTTATGAAGCACTGACCGAAGGCAAGGCGGAAGCAGCTCTTGCGGCTTCATTATTTCATTACAAAGAACTGGAAATCAGGGAAGTCAAAGAGTATTTACGTCAAAAAGGTGTATCCGTTCGCCTGGAATAGGCTGCGGGAATGTTTGCACGGACAGTATGCTTTATCTGAACGTAAAGGGGATTGGTCATGGGAATGATTGAAAATGACTGGAAAGATGTTGTGGTAACGGAGACAAAGAAGCCTTATTATAAGGAACTGTATACCTTTGTCTCAAAAGAATATCAGACTACGGTGGTATATCCTCCGGCGGATGATATTTTTAATGCCTTTCATTTTACGCCGTTATCCAAGGTTAAGGTGGTACTTTTGGGGCAGGATCCGTATCATAATGTGCATCAGGCACATGGCCTTAGCTTTTCGGTTTTGCCGGGCGAAGATATTCCGCCTTCCTTAAAGAATATTTATAAAGAACTGCATAGCGATTTGGGGTGCAGTATTCCGAATAACGGGTATTTGAAAAAATGGGCCGATCAGGGGGTACTTTTGTTAAATACGGTACTGACGGTGCGGGCACATCAGGCATTTTCACATCAAAAGCACGGGTGGGAGCAGTTTACCGACGCGATCATTACCGCGGTGAACGCGCAGGATCGTCCGATCGTATTTTTCCTGTGGGGAAAGCCGGCGCAAAGCAAGATGGAGATGCTGAATAATCCGAAGCATCTGATCCTGACGGCACCTCATCCCAGTCCGTTATCGGCCAGTCGCGGATTTTTCGGATGTCAGCATTTTAGTAAAGCAAATGAATTTTTAATCGCTCACGGAGAGACTCCGATCGATTGGCAGATCGAGAATATTTAAGCATGATTGAAATAAATGCACTTATCATCGTATTTAAGAGCAATAATTTGATCTAATGGGAAGAATTGCGTAAAAATTGATAATTTTTAAAAATGAATAAATATCAATTTTTATGCATGGAAACTGTATAAAAACACATCGGTTTCCCTTTGTTATGCAATTTTAGCTGAATAAAGTGTGAATAAATACTGCATAAAGCGCGAAAAATCAACGTGAAACGTGCCTTGACAGTTGCCCGTAAAATTATTAGAATACATTTCATGCTGTTACTTGTTAATCGCATAATTTTGCAGGCACGATGGGGTGACGGTTCGTTCATCTCATTTTTTTTATGCTTTAGTGATTTAAAGCGATATAATTTACGGTTATAAGATGCAGTAATTGATCCGTGGTTGGTTATGGATCATCGAAGCGTAACGCTTCAAAATATTCGTAGTACAGGAGCAAAGTAGTATGGGCAGATATGTTGTCAAAAGAGTTCTGTTAGCATTTTTCACGATCGTGATCATTACGATCATCACATTCTTTACCATGAATGCGGTTCCGGGTGGTCCGTTCAACTCGGAAAAAGCTTCTTCTCCGGAAGTAAAAGCAGCGTTGGAGAAGCGTTATAACCTGGATAAGCCGCTTCCGGAACAGTACATTATTTATGTGAAGGGTTTAGTTCATGGTGATATGGGTATTTCGACCAAGACCGGTCGTGATATTGCAGAGACTATTTTTGGCTCGTTCAAAGTTTCGGCAACCATCGGTGGTATGGCAGCTGCACTGGCGATCCTGACAGGTATTGTTCTGGGATCGATCGCAGCGTTATACAGAAACACCTGGGCAGATCGATTCATCGTGTTTATTTCCACATTGATGACGGCGGTGCCGAGTTTCGTATTGGCTACTTTATTATTATATGTATTCTGTATCAAACTTGGCTGGATTCAGGTCTGGTCCACAGAGAACAGCAACTATCTGTTGCCGGTACTGGCATTGTCTATGTATCCGATGGCATACATTACCCGTCTGACCAAGACCAGTATGCTTGAGGTACTGGGACAGGATTATGTCCGTACTGCCAAGGCAAAGGGTGTTGCTCCCACAAAAGTGATCTTTAAGCATGCACTTCGTAATGCGCTGATTCCTGTTATCACTTATGTCGGACCGATGCTTGCATCCATTTTGACCGGTTCCATGGTAGTAGAGAGTATCTTCACAGTCGGCGGATTGGGATCTAAATTCGTTACCGGTATTAACAACAGAGATTATCCGATGATCATGGGTACGACCATCTTCCTTGCAGTCCTGATGGTAACCATGAACCTCATCAGTGACCTGATCTATAAGATGGTAGATCCGAGAATTACGTTTGACTAAGGAGAACTTTTTAAAATGAGTGATGTAGATATGATGCCAAAGAAGAATCCGCTGAGCATGCAGATTGACCTTTCCAAATTTGAAAAGGCAACTGATGAGGAAAAGAAGCAGCAGGATGTCATGAGCGAATCAACGACCTTTTTTAAGGACAGTATGAAGAAGCTCTTTAAGAATCCGTTGGCAGTTTTCAGTATTGTTGTACTTGTACTTATTATTTTATTGATTACGATCGGACCGCTTGTCGTTCCGTACGGTTATTCCGAAATCCTGAAGGTAAACGGGATGAGGGATAAGACCGCCATGAATCTTGGACCGTTCCAGTATTCGGAGAACGAGCTTGCGTTTATGGAAGAGACCGGCATTAAGCTGTTCCCGCATATCATGGGAACCGATGAGCTGAGCCGTGACTATTTTATCCGTGTGATCTACGGAACCAGAGTTTCTCTTTCCGTTGGTTTATTCGCCAGTCTGATCGTTTTGGTCATTGGTGTGTTATATGGTAGTATTTCCGGTTATGCAGGCGGACGAACGGACCTGATCATGATGCGTATCGTCGATATTATTTATTCCCTCCCGGATATGCTGGTTATTATTTTGCTTTCCGTTGTACTCAAAGAGTTATTGAATGATTCAACAGGTATCATTGCAAAGCTTGGTACCAATATGGTTTCCATTTTCATTGTATTCGGTCTGTTATACTGGGTTGGTATGGCACGTCTGGTACGTGGTCAGATCCTCTCCGTAAAAGAGAACGAATACGTATTGGCTGCAAAGTCCATTGGCGCAAAGCCGAAACGAATCATCTGGAAGCATATTTTACCGAACTGCCTGAGCGTTATCATTATCACAACAGCACTTCAGATTCCGAGCGCTATCTTTACCGAGAGTTTCCTGAGCTTCATCGGTCTTGGTGTTGCAGCGCCGATGCCATCGCTTGGTTCTTTGGCAAATAATGCAAGACAGGGTCTGCAGAGCTATCCGTACAAACTGTTATTCCCGGCAATGATGATCTGCCTGATCGTATTGGCATTGAATCTGCTTGGTGACGGTTTGCGTGATGCACTTGATCCGAAGCTGAAGAAATAATAGGAAGAAACAGTTATCATCCTAAGACGCGAAGGGTATCAGAAACATGAGTGAGAAAATTCTAGAAGTAAAAAATTTACATACATCATTTTTTACCGATTCCGGTGAAGTGAAAGCCGTCAACGGTGTTTCCTTTAACCTGGAAGCAGGTAAGATCCTTGGTATCGTTGGTGAATCCGGTTCCGGTAAATCCGTTACGGCATATTCCATTATGCAGATCCTGGCAGGCTCCGGTAAGGTCATCGACGGTGAGATCCTGTATAAGGGCGAAAATATTTTGAATTACAATGCTGCGCAGATGCGTGGCTTCCGTGGAAAATGCTGCAGTATCATTTTCCAGGATCCGATGACCAGTCTGAATCCGACGTTCACGATCGGCAATCAGTTGATGGAAGCAATTCTGCTTCATACGGATCGTAATAAAGAACAGGCTTTTGATCGTGCCAAAGAAATGCTGGAGCTGGTTGGCGTGAATGAGCCGGAGAAGCGTTTAAAACAGTATCCGCATGAATTATCAGGCGGTATGCGTCAGCGTGTCATGATCGCCATGGCGCTTGCTTCCGAACCGGATATTCTGATCGCAGATGAACCGACAACTGCGCTGGATGTTACCATTCAGGCACAGATTCTGGAATTAATGCAGGATCTGCAGAAAAAGCTCGGTATGGCGATCATTCTGGTTACACATGATCTGGGTGTTATCGCAGGTATGTGCGATGAGATCATCGTCATGTACGGTGGTCGTGTATGCGAGAGAGGCAATGCAGAGGATATTTTCTATCATCCGGCGCATGAATATACCAAGGGATTGCTTCGGTCCATCCCGAATGCTTCCAACATGAAAGAAAAGCTGATCCCGATCGGCGGAACACCGATCAATCTGCTGAATATGCCTGCAGGATGTGCCTTCTGCACACGCTGTGATGAGGCGTTAAAGATCTGTTTGGAAGAAAAGCCGCAGGAAGAACTTGTTGGTGAAGGCCATTATGCTTCCTGCTGGATGAATGTAAAGAAACAGCTGAGTGCTGCTGGAGAGGTTTAAAATGTCTGAAGTAAAGAACCTTGTGGAAGTCAAGGATTTAAAAGAATACTTTCCCGTAAAGGGCGGCTTTGGAAAGTCTTTGACTTTAAAAGCTGTAGATGGTGTATCTTTTGACATTAAGCCGGGAGAGACACTTGGTCTGGTAGGAGAGTCCGGATGCGGTAAGACAACAGTAGGTCGTACCCTGTTACATCTGTATAAGCCGACTTCCGGTGAGTTTAGATTTAACGGAGAACTGGTGACCGAAAAGAATATGCCGGAACTTCGTAAAGAGATGCAGATGGTATTCCAGGATCCGTATTCATCTCTGAATCCGAGAATGACAGTAGAAGATATCATCGGTGAACCGCTGGATGTTCACCACTTATATACGACCAAAGCAGATCGCCGTGAAAAGATTCTTTCGTTAATGGAAACGGTTGGTCTGAACGCAGAGCATGCAACACGTTATGCGCATGAATTCTCCGGCGGTCAGAGACAGCGTATCGGTATTGCGAGAGCGTTGGCCGTAGATCCGAAATTTATCGTTTGTGATGAGCCTGTTTCCGCATTGGATGTTTCCATTCAGGCACAGGTGATTAATATGTTTGAAGAACTGCAGGAAAAGCTGGGTGTTGCGTATCTGTTTATCGCACATGACCTGCTCGTGGTTCATCATATTTCCAATCGTATCGCGGTAATGTATCTGGGGAAGATCGTTGAGATCGCTGATGCGGATGAACTGTATGATCATCCGATGCATCCGTATTCGGAATCTTTGCTTAGTGCAGTGCCGATCCCGGATCCGAAGATCGCAAAGTCCAAGCAGCGTATCATTCTTCAGGGAGAGATCCCGAGTCCGCTGCATATGCCGTCCGGTTGCGCATTCCGTACCAGATGTCCGTATGCGACAGAGCGTTGTGCACAGGAGTGTCCGTCACTTGAGGATCGTGGAAACGGACATAAAGTAGCTTGCTTTAACAGATAAGCAGACTGCATGTTTAGAGGTAACATCCGTAAGCGGCAGGCTTACGATTTCGAGGAAGTACTACAATCTATTTACTGATTGGTATCGTATCATAGGGATGCGTTATCATGGCAGATCATGCACATAACTTCGTGGTCTGTCGAATATAGAGCCGAAAGGCAAATTTATAAGGAGGTAAAGTTATGAAAAAAGCAACAGCAATGTTTCTTTCTCTTGCACTTGTCATGACTACTCTGGCCGGCTGTGGTCAGACCATGAACTCTGCAACAGGCGAAACACAAAGCGCAGAAGAAGCTGTAGTCGCAGATGACGCAGCAGCTACTGAAGAAGGCGCAGAAGCTACCGCAGAGGTTAGCGAGAGCGTAGCAGGCCTTGTAGAGCTTGCAAATTCTTTACAGGGAGCTTCTTACAATGAAGCAGCTCCGGATTGGACAGAGTATGAGTCTCTGATCTCTCAGATCAAGTCTGAAACAGATTATGCAAACCGTGAAGCACTGATGCATCAGGCAGAGGATATCCTGATGGCTACAGGTGCGGTTCTTCCGATCTACTATTACAATGATATTTATATGTTAAGAGATGGAATCTCTAACATCTACTCCAACCTGTACGGCTTCAAGTACTTTATGTACGCTGAAGGCGTTGAAGGTGGCGTTCTGAACGCTAACCTTGCTTCTGAACCGGCAAAGCTTGATCCGGCTCTGAACAGCTCTGTAGATGGTGCATGCCTTGCAGTAAACTCTTTTGCAGGTCTGTACACCTATGATGCAAACGGCGAACTTCAGCCGGCACTTGCTGATTCCTACACTGTATCTGATGATGGTCTGGTTTACACCATCACCATGAAGGAAGGCTTAAAGTGGTCTGATGGCTCTGATCTGACAGCAAACGATATCGTTTACAGCTGGAAGAGAGCAGCAGCTGATGAGACTGCAGCTGACTATGCTTATATGTTTGATAACATCAAAGATGCAAACGGCGAAGTAAACGTTGTTGCTGATGATGATCATACCTTAACTGTAACTCTGGGTGCTCCTTGTGCATACTTCCTTGACCTGATGGCTTTCCCGGCATTCTATCCGGTTCAGCAGGCAGCTGTTGAATCTGCAGCTGATTGGGAAGCTAACCCGGGTGCATGGTGCCAGGAAGCAGGTTTCGTATCTTCCGGTGCTTATGTTCTGAAAGAGTGGACCCATGATGAGTCTATGGTTTATGTAAAGAATCCGTACTACTATGATGCTGAGAACGTAACTGTTGATGAGCTTCACTTCATGCTGAGTGCAGATGATACTGCAATCTTCTCTGCTTACAACGCAGGTGATGTTGACTTCATCGATTCCGTTCCGACAGATGCGATTGCATCTCTGCTTGAGAACTCTGAGTTCTACATCGTTCCGAACCTGGGTACTTACTATGCAGCATTCAACGTAAACAGTGAGCTGTTTGCAGGCAAGACTGCTACACAGGCTGCTCTGATGAGAATTGCACTGACACTGTTGATCGATCG
The DNA here is from genome assembly GCA_024699355.1 of Lachnospiraceae bacterium. Classification (GTDB taxonomy): domain Bacteria; phylum Bacillota; class Clostridia; order Lachnospirales; family Lachnospiraceae; genus SIG336. The sequence goes on along the minus strand of JAILPR010000009.1, from coordinate 26,993 downwards.
TGATTACATCGTACAGAACATCGGCCAGACAGGTCAGGAAGTTGCTACTGCATTCATTCCGGCAGGTATGTTAGATGGTAACGGTGGTGTATTCAAGACCAACGATGACGCTTATACTTATCCGAATGCTGATACAACAGGTTACTTCACAGATTCTTATTCTGCAGAATGTGTAGAAGATGCAAGAATCCTTCTTGAGATGGCTGGTTATGAGTTTGATGAGAACGGTATGCTTTCCGAGTCTACTCCGATCTCCTTAAATTACCTGACCAACGATGGTACAGGCCATATCAAAGTTGCAGAAGCTATGCAGCAGGATTTCGCTGAGCTTGGTATCGAAATGACCATTACTTCCGAAGAGTGGAACGTATTCCTGGATGATCGTAAAGCAGGTAACTTCGACTTCGCTCGTGAAGGTTGGTTAGCAGATTTCAACGATCCGATCAACATGCTTGAGATGTGGACCGCTGCATCCGGTAACAACGATTGCCAGTTTGGTAGAGAATAATCTGTTCTATTGAATTGATCATGAACGTCGAAAGAGTCGTGTGCGATTGCACACGGCTCTTTTTGATGGGAAAGCTGTACGATTGCACACGGCTTTTTTGGATGGGAAAGCTGTACGATTGCGCGCTACGCTTTTTACTTGACAGATCGCGCATGACATTTTATAGTTTTTTCTAACGGTTTCACCTTGTACCGTGATAAAGTGTGAGACTGCGAGAGAATAGAAAGTTGAGGAGAACAGTTTGAAAAAACCAGTATGTGTAACGAAAGCGAAGATCGAAGAGATTGCAAAGACCTATCCGACACCGTTTTATGTATATGATGAAAAAGGCATTCGCGAAAATGCCAAGGCTGTACAGGAAGCGTTTTCCTGGAACAAAGGATTCCGTGAGTATTTTGCCGTAAAAGCGACTCCGAATCCGCGTCTGATCCAGATCTTATCAGAGTATGGCTGCGGTACGGATTGCTCTTCCATGACAGAGCTGATGTTAAGCAAGGCACTTGGTCTTCCGGGAGAGAAGATCATGTTTTCTTCCAATGATACACCTGCAGAAGAGTATACCTATGCGAACGAACTTGGTGCGATCATTAATCTGGATGATATTACACACATTGATTTCTGTGAAGAAGCCTGCGGCGGAAAGCTTCCCGAGACGATGAGCTGCAGATATAATCCGGGCGGTGTCTTTACGATGAGTAACGGCATCATGGACAATCCGGGGGATGCAAAGTACGGTATGACGACAGAGCAGATGTTTGAAGCATATCGTATCTTAAAGAGCAAAGGCGTTAAAAACTTCGGTATGCATGCATTTCTGGCAAGCAATACCGTGACCAATGAATATTATCCGAAACTTGCGGGAGAACTGTTTGAACTTGCGGTAAAACTGCAGAAAGAGACCGGCGTAAAGATCACTTTTATCAATCTTTCCGGTGGTGTCGGTGTACCATATCGCCCGGAGCAGGAAGCAAATGATATCTGTGTCATCGGTGAAGGGGTACGTAAGGTCTATGAAGAGATCCTGGTTCCGGCAGGCATGGGCGATGTCGCGATCTATACGGAGATGGGCCGTTTTATGCTCGCACCGTACGGAAGTCTTGTGACAAAGGCGATTCATGAGAAGCATACACACAAGGAATACATCGGTGTTGATGCCTGTGCCGTAAATCTGATGCGTCCGGCAATGTATGGCGCATATCATCACATCACGGTACTCGGGAAAGAGGATGCTCCGCTGGATCACACCTATGATGTGACCGGATCTCTTTGCGAGAACAATGATAAATTTGCGATCGACCGTCAGTTGCCGAAGATCGAGATGGGTGATTACTTATACATCCATGATGCAGGCGCTCATGGTTATGCAATGGGCTATAACTATAACGGCAAATTAAAATGCGCAGAACTCCTGTTAAAAGAGGACGGAAGCGTAGAACTGATCCGCAGAGCCGAGACACCAAAGGATTATTTTGCAACACTGGATCAGTTTGAGATCTATCATAAGCTGGGCTTCTAAGCAGTAGTAACAGCCCGCCGGCTCCCGCTATCCGGGCAATTGAATTAAGACTTTTGGAAGATAGAAACCGCTATGTCTCGACATAGCGGTTTTTAGATTGTCCTTTTGGTAAAAATCAAGTAAAATAAAAGATGGATTGACAGGTGAAGGACTAAAAGTAGGAGAGTAGAAAAAATTTATGAGTGCAATTGAGCTATTCACTTTGGTTGCCGGTCTGATCGGTGGCCTTGCGATGTTCCTATACGGAATGAATGTCATGAGCGGCGGACTTACCAAAGCATCCGGCGGTAAGCTGGAGAGCACATTGGCGCATATTACGTCCAATAAGCTTTTGGCATATTTCTTTGGTGTCGGTGTCACGGCACTTGTACAGTCATCTTCAGCCTCGACGGTTATGGTTGTCGGTCTTGTAAACTCCGGCATCATGTCCTTAAAGCAGGCTGTCAATGTGATTCTCGGAGCAAATCTCGGTACCACATTTACTGCGTGGTTACTCAGTTTAAATGCGATCAGCAGTGATAATTTTATCATCAATCTGTTTAAGCCGATGTCGTTTACGCCGTTTTTGGCGTTGATCGGTATTGGTCTGTATATGTTTACCAAATCCGATAAAAAGAAAAATGTCGGAACCATCCTGCTTGGTTTTGCTGTATTGATGTTTGGGATGGATATGATGTCGGATGCAGTTGCACCGCTGAAGACGTCTGCGGAATTCCAGTCCTTTTTAACAATGTTCCAGAACCCGATCTTTGGTCTTCTGATCGGTATCTTATTTACTATGGTGATTCAGAGCTCTGCCGGAACGATCGGTGTTGTTCAGGCACTCAGTTCTTCTATTTTTATCAGCTATTCCATGGCAATTCCGGTTGTTATCGGTGCGGAAGTCGGTACCTGTATTACTGCGATCCTTTCTTCACTCGGAGCGAATAAGAATGGTAAACGAACAGCGCTGATGCATCTGTATTTTAACATCATCAAAGCGTCTACCTTTATGATCGTGTTCTATGCACTCAATGCGGTTCTTCATTTTGGCTTTATGGAAGAAGCGGCAGGCATGGTTGGTATCGCTTCGATCCATACGCTCGTGAACCTGATCGGTACGCCGCTGATGCTGCCGTTCTCCGGAGTGCTTGTTTCACTGGCACTCAAGACAATCCCGATCGATGAGAAGGAACGTCAGGAGCAGGAAGATGCCGAGGTCTTAACGACGCTCGATACCAGATTCTTATCCAACCCGCCGTTTGCACTGGAACTGAGCCGCAGAGCTGCTGCGGATATGGCTGAGAGTGCAAGAGATTCCCTCTTTATGGCTATGGAACTGATCGAGAATTACGATCAGGAGAAGGCGGATGAGATCGACCGTTTGGAAAAGAAGATCGACCGCTACGAAGATCAGCTTGGAACGTATCTGGTGAAGCTGAGCAGCGTACAGATGACCAGAAACGACAGTCATACCTTATCGATCCTGCTGCACTGCATCAGTGATTTTGAACGAATCAGCGATCATGCGTTAAATATCATGCAGACCGTACGTGAGATGCATGAAGCAGATCGTCACTTCTCAGCAAAAGCGGCGGAAGAGGTTCGTGTATTTACCGCAGCTGTAACGGAAATCGTATCGACCTCCGTTACGGTATTTGAAACGTTGGATCTGACATTGGCCAAATCGATCGAACCGTTAGAAGAGGTGATCGATGGTCTGCATATGGAAGTAAAACGTCGTCACGTCAGACGACTTCGTAAAGGCAAATGCACGATCGAACTTGGATTTGATCTTTCCGATATCGGTACGGATTATGAACGTATCGCCGATCACTGCAGTAATGTTGCTGTCTGCATTTTGCAGGTGAGTGAAGACGGGTTTGATACCCATGGCTATCTGGAGATGGTCAGAGAAGAGAAGAACGCGGACTTCGAAAAGTCGGTTGACTTCTATGAGCGAAAGTATCGCTTGCCGATTTCAAAGCATGATGACGACGAGGCGATGAATGCCTCCTTTGTGGAAGCACATCCGGTGCTGGTCAATGTCATGGCGATGGAAGATGCGCATGATATGGCAATGCTCTCGCAGGATCAGAGCGTGGATGGGATCCCTTCACGTGTTGCAGCCCAGGAGCTTCCGGAAAATGCACCACAGGTTGCTTCAGGGGTGGCTGCCGACGGCGTAAGTGATGCCGAGATGCAGGAGATTTTGAAGAAACTTGCCGAAAAGGACCGCAAGAAGGCGGAAAAGAAAGACAAGAAAGAGAAAAAAGACAGCAAGGAAAAGAAAGACAGGAAAGACAAAAAGAAAGATAAAAAGAAATAGGATCGATCAACTGAAATGGTATAGATCGAAAGATCCATAGATGAAACGAGCAAAGAGGCCGCAATCGGAGCGGCCTTTTTGCTTGCATAAATATACTGAATTTCATAGTAATTGATGTTTTTTTATGCTAGAATACAAAAGGTTAAGCGTTATTTTATGCGCGGAAAAGGAGAGAATTATGAGAAAACTTATTGCAGGAATTTTAACAGTAGCAACCGTATCCATGTTAACGGCTTGCGGTAGCAGCGTACCGGCCAATACCGTATTCAGCGCGGACGATCTGCCGGGCAAGACCATTGGTGTTCAGCTTGGAACCACAGGCGATATCTTTGCTTCCGATTATGAGGAAGAAGGTTCTACCATTTCACGTTTTAACACCGGTAACGATGCAGTCAGCGCCTTAAAGCAGGGAAAAGTTGATTGCGTGATCATTGATGAACAGCCGGCAAAGGCTTATGTTGCAAAGAACTCCGATCTGAAGATCCTGGATGATCCGTTTACAGAAGAAGATTATGCGATCTGCATTTCCAAGGACAATACAGAACTTACTGCACAGGTCAATGAAGCACTGGCTCAGCTCAAGGCTGACGGTACCTTAGATCAGATCATCGGCAATTATATCGGCGATGACACCAAAGGCACCTACACCTATGAGTGCGTGAACGAGCATAACAACGGTACACTGACCATGGCAACCAATGCTTACTTTGAGCCGTATGAATACTATGAAGGCAATGAGATCATCGGTATCGATGTTGATATGGCAACTGCCGTAGCAGACCTGATGGGTATGGACTTAGAGGTACAGGATATGGAATTCGATTCCATCATTACCGCGGTTCAGGCAGGTAAGGCAGACATCGGTGCTGCAGGTATGACTGTGACGGAAGATCGTTTAAAGAACATCGATTTCTCCGACACCTATACCACATCTACACAGGTGATCATTGTTCGTGTGAAATAATCTTAGATCGAGGGTGCTATGAGCTTTACAGAAAAGCTGTATCAGAATTTTATAGAAGATGATCGATATATGTACCTGGTCGGCGGTCTTGGGACGACGATCGTCATTACCATCTTTGCTGCATTGCTGGGTATCGTGATCGGTTTTATCGTGGCGATCGTTCGATCGACATCGGAGCAGACAGGCAAAAAGAATCTGCTGGATTTACTTTGCAGGGCCTATCTGACCATCATTCGAGGTACACCGACCATGATCCAGCTGCTGATCATGTACTATGTGGTTTTTGCAAGTACGGATAATCGTGTGCTGGTTGCCATTCTGGCATTTGGGATCAATTCCGGCGCCTATGTGGCAGAGGTTGTTCGAAGCGGCATCATGTCCATTGATAAGGGGCAGATGGAAGCCGGCCGAAGCCTTGGATTTTCTTATGCACAAACCATGATCGTAGTCATTCTTCCGCAGGCATTTAAAAACTGTCTGCCGGCACTGCTCAATGAGTTTATTACGTTGCTCAAAGAGACTTCGATCAGCGGCTATATCGGTCTGGCGGATCTGACGCACGGCGGCAATATCATTCGAAGCCGTACTTATGAAGCGTTTATCCCGCTGATCTCGGTAGCCATTATTTATCTGCTGATCGTGATGCTCCTGACGGCACTTGAAGGTCGGCTCGAGAGGAGGTTACGTTCCGGTGATCACTAAAGGAAATGTATTATTTCATATCGAGGATTTGTGTAAGACGTTTGATGACGTGGATGTACTTCGCGGAATTTCCACAGAGATTTGTGCAGGCGATGTTTGCGTGATCATCGGACCATCCGGTTCCGGAAAGTCAACATTTCTGAGATGTTTAAATCTTCTGGAGCAGCCAACGGGCGGTAAGATCATTTTTGAAGGCGAGCAGATCAATGCGCCGGGCTGCAATGTCGATGCGTTACGTGAGCGTATGGGGATGGTGTTCCAGCAGTTCAATCTGTTTCCGCATATGACGGTTCTTCGAAATATCACGGTGGCACCGATGAAGCTGTTACATAAATCGGAAGAAGAAGCAACCGCACGGGCCATGGAACTGTTGAAAAAAGTTGGCCTGGAAGATAAAGCGGATGCTTATCCCAATCAGCTCTCCGGCGGTCAAAAGCAGCGTATCGCCATTGCCAGAGCTTTGGCAATGGATCCCGATGTCATGCTGTTTGATGAACCGACCAGTGCGTTGGATCCGGAAATGGTCGGTGAAGTGCTCGGAATCATGAAGGAACTTGCCAAGAGCGGAATGACGATGGTCGTTGTGACGCATGAGATGGGATTTGCCAGAGAGGTCGGAAATCGTGTGATGTTCATTGACGAAGGTCAAATCCAGGAAGAGGCTTCTCCGGAGGAATTCTTCCATCACCCGAAAAATCCGCGTTTGCAGGATTTCTTATCCAAGGTACTTTAAGGCCATACATATCTTGGCAAAAAATGCAAGGGCGATTTCGTTGCTTTATAGTACAAATTTACCTATAAAATTTTGTAAAAAATGGGTATGGTTCGTCATATTGACATCGATTTCGTTGAATGTTATAACAAAATTGTTGTGAGAATACTCATATTTCCATCTTAGAACAGGGCTGTTCGAGGGAGTCGTGACCAGCTGCGAAAGCAGTGGTGAATCGATGACCTTTCCTTTGGACGAATGTCTTCGTCGGTAATTCAGCAACGTTAGTATACGAACGGTGCGGGGGGATTGCGGCGAAGTACGATTTGTCATTGACAGGATCTGATGGCAAGGGGGTTATTCCTATACAGGGAGTAGGTGGAAAAGTTATCATCTTTTCACGTGATGTGGCAGGCAGGTGGGGCCTGCCATATTTCGTGTTACCTGCCTTCTGACGTGCAACAGACATCTTTGACGAACTTTTTGAGGGGCATTTGCATAGGAAATCCAACGGAGGTATGTATGGCATGGGAAATGAACTGATCTATTTGGAGAATGATAGTTTGAAGATTGCAATTTCCAAACGGGGCGGAGAATTGCAATCGGTGTATCACAAAAAGGATGGCACGGAATATCTTTGGCAGGCAGATCCGACGTATTGGGGCAGTAAGGCTCCGAATCTCTTTCCGTATATCGGGCGTTTGACCGGTGGAGAATATCTCTATCAGGGAAAACGTTATCCAATGGAGAAACACGGCTTTGTCAGACCACGGGATATGAGTGTTGAGATCTCAACAAATGAAATGGCGGTCTTTAGCATTGGCGATACGGAAGAATTGCGGAAAATGTATCCGTTTGCATTCCGGTTTTTACTGCAATATCGTTTAAACGGCCGGATGCTGCAGATCATCCTGACGGTGGAGAACCGTGATACCAGGACCATGTATTTTGCGGTCGGCGGTCATCCCGGCTTTAATGTACCGTTAGATAAAGGCGTTGCATTCGAAGATTATTATCTGGAGTTTTCGGAGGAGTGTGATCCAAAGCAGGTGCTGTTTTCCAAGGACTGCTTTGTTACCGGAGAGGAAATAGAGTATCCGCTGGAGGATCGCAAGAGACTGCGTCTGCGCCATGATCTGTTTGATCCGGATGCACTGGTTTTAAAGAATGTGGCAAAGTCTGTTACGTTAAAAACAGGTCCGGGTAAGCATGAGATCACGGTACAGTACCCGGATATGAATTATATCGGCTTTTGGCATAAACCGAATTCCGACGCTCCATTCCTTTGTATTGAGCCGTGGAGTTCACTCTGCGCGCAACAGGATGTGGTGACAGATCTTGAGACACAATCGGATCTGATCAGTCTGGAAGCCGGAAAGAACTATGAGAATCGTTGGTCGATCTCATTTAAGTAAGAAAGATGAGGATCGCCGGAAGGTCTCATTTAAGTAAGAACACAGGAAAAGAGGATAGTATGAAGAAACGGTTCACACAGGTCGCGCTGGTGACATGTACGGCGCTTTGCGCGAGCATGCTGCCGACCGCGGCAGTACCGATGAGCGCTGAGGCGGCGACGAAGAATGTTGTTGTCTGTATCGATCCCGGTCACGGGGGGAGCAATCTCGGTGCACAGTACAATGATCTGCAGGAGAAGGATCTGACATTGCAGATCGCGAATGCGATGTATGCGGAGTTGACAAAATACGAGGGTGTTACCGTGGTCATGACACGCACCACGGATGCAGAACTGAGTCTTTCGGATCGCGCGCAGATCGCCAAGAACAATCAGGCAGATTTTTTATACAGTATTCATTTGAATGCTTCTTCGGAACATAATCTGTATGGTTCAGAAGTCTGGACCAGCGGATTTGGCGAGATGTATGCGAAGGGTCAGGCGTTTGGAAAGATCGAAACGGCAGAGTTGTCCTCACAGATCGGTGTTTACACGAGAGGCGTTAAGACGAAACTCAGCGAAGCATCCAACATGAGCCGCGACTATTACGGCGTGATAAGTGCAGCGACGTCTCTGAACGTGCCCAGCGTCATCATAGAGCACTGTTACATGGATGAAGCGCATGATACCGGCTTCTACATGGAAGAAGGCGATCTGGAGGCATTTGGCAAAGCTGATGCCACTGCCGTTGCCAAATATTTTGGCTTAAAGTCTACGGCACTGGGTGTGGATTACAGCACGTATGTCAAAGAAGAAGTTGCAGCACCGGCGCTCCCGGTCGCACAGGATCTGACACCGCCTGAAACGGCAGCCATTACAGTAACGCAGTACGATGCGGCAACGCGAACCGCGAAGCTACATGTACTTGCCAAAGATTCTGGCAGCCCGATCATTTATTACAGTTACAGTACTGACAGCGGTGCAAGCTGGTCGGTCCTTTGCGGATGGACAGCAAACGGTGAAGGTGACATTTCGGTGGTATTACCGGAGAACTCAAACGGAACGATCACCCTGGCAGTGTATAACAACTATGATCTTTGTACCATTAGTAATACGGTGACCGTATATTAAGACGGACATCACTGAAAAGCCCCGCAGGATTTCATCCTGCGGGGCTTTTGTAATGAGATTACTGTGTGATCACAGTTGCATATCCGTTGGCATCACAGCTGTAAGTCGTGGTACCGATGGTGTAGTTCATGTTTGCACATAAGCGGCCTTCGGTGTTAAAGACATACATGTGATCCTCAATGGTCAGCGCCTGATCGGTGATCAGATGACCGTCTGTCGCGGTGTAATAGGTGGCTTCCGTGCCTCTGATCCAACCGGTGATCATCTTACCGGTTGCCGGATCGAAGTAGTAGGTCAGGCCGCCAAGTACCTGCCAGCCAAGCTGCATCTTACCGGTTGTCGTATCAAAATAGTAGGTCGCACCGTCGATCTGTGCGGTTCCTTTGACCATACGGCCATCGGTGATGTTGAAGTAATAACGATTGGTCAGATCGCCGACAAAGCCGGTGATCATCGCGCCGGTGTTCGGATCGAAGTAGTAGGTGGTATCACCCAGCGGGATCATGCCAACCTGCATCTTGCCGGTTTCCGGATCGAAGTAGTAGTTCTTGCCATCAATGGTTACCATACCGCTGACACGATGTCCATCCTCTAAGGACAGATAGTAGCGGTTAGCAGTATCGCCGACCCAACCGGTTACCATCGCACCGTTCTCAGGTGAGTAGTAATAAGTCTGGCCGTTGACAGTCTGCCAGCCGGTCAGCATATTGCCGTCAGTGTTGAAGAGATAATTCTTACCGTCGATGAGAGCGGCTCCGGTCACCATGTGACCATCATCCAGCGACAGATAATGAACGCCGGTGGAGTCGGTGAGCCAACCTTTGTACATCCGGCAGCCATTGGTCGGATCGAAGTAGTATTTCTGATCAGCGATCGTGATATAGCCGTTGCAGATGCGACCTTCTTCATCGAAGTAGAAGGTATCGGCATCCAACGGAACCAGACCGACTGCGGCATGTCCGTCTACGGTAGATAAGTAGTAGGTGCCGCTTGCATCAGAGAACCATCCGGTATTCATGTGACCGTTGTCATCCATGTGGTAACGGGCGCCGTTGTAGGTTACCCAGCCACGCTGCATCAGATAATTCTGATAGAAGAAGACATAGTCACCATGCTGTGCGAAACCGTCTTTGATGATCACACCGGAAAAATCCTTGACCATCCAGTTCAGATCCACGGCGCCGGAAATGCCCGGGATGGAGCCTGTGCTGGAGTACTGCCAAACGGAATACCCGCCAATATCACAGGTCTCGGATTTATACTGGGCGATCCAATAATCATAACGAAGATCCGAGGTCATATGCCCTTTGAAGAAGTTCTTGTAGGTATAAACGATCGGATAGTAGCCGGCGTTGTTGATGACATCGCAGAAGGCATTACACATCGCGGTGATGGTCGCCGGATCGAGAGCGGACTGTGCACGACTCTCGATATCAAATGCAACGGGGAAATTGACACCGTACGGTGCGATCCATTCGAGCAGGAGATTGGCTTCATTGACGGCCTCCTCCACACTCATCGCATAGGAGTAAATGTAAACACCGGTACGGATGCCTGCAGCCTGTGCATTGGTAATGTTGTTGACAAACTGCGGATCAACGCCGCTGTTGGTACTTCCCGCTTTGATAAAGGTGAAAGCGACACCTGCGGATGCAACGGCATTCCAGTCGATGGCGCCGTTGTATTTGCTGACATCGATACCGAGTACGGCTGCGTTCGAAGTCGTTACGGTAGAAACGGAAAGAGAAGCGACGAGAGCACCTACCAACAGTGCTTTGCGTAAACTCTTAAAAACGGTTTTAAATTTCATGTAATCAGTCTCCCCATAGGATGTAGTATTTTTTGAGTATTTTGAATACAAAATACTGATTCTATTGTATCGTAATCAGGCATCTTAAACAACCGATTACGATACAGAAGTTAAGTTTTTCTGAGCTGTGGAGAGCATCAGTTTAATACGGTTGAGCTGGTTGACTTCCGAAGCACCCGGATCGAAATCGATCGCAACGATGTTCGCCTGCGGATAGCGTCTGCGGATCTCTTTGATGACACCTTTTCCGACAATGTGGTTCGGCAGGCATGCAAACGGCTGACAGCAAACGATGTTGCCGGTGCCGTGCTTGATCAGCTCGATCATTTCACCGGTCAAAAACCAGCCTTCACCGGTCTGGTTACCGATGCTGACGATCGGTTCGGCATATTTGACGATTTTGTAAATACTGATCGGAGCTTCGAAGTTCTGACTCTTTTTCATGGCTTTCACAGCACCGCCGCGCAAACGTTCCAGTGCCCAGATGCCAAGTCTGCAGAGCCTTGCGGTCTTCTTGCTGGTACCGAGATTTTCTGCTTTGAAGATCTGGTTATAAAAGCAGTAGAGCATAAAGTCCAAAAGGTCCGGACAAACCGCTTCCGCACCTTCCTGTTCCAACAGTTCCACCAGGTGGTTATTGGCTGCCGGCATGAATTTGACGAGAATCTCACCAACGATGCCGACACGCGGTTTTTGGATGTTCAGCAGCGGGATCCTGTCAAAGTCCTCAACCATCTTGCGACACATTTTCTGAAACTTGAAGAAGTTCATGTGCTTGCCGGTGACAAATTCAATGCATTTGGATTTCCAATGTTCATGGACCGCTTCGACAGAGCCCGGTGTTGCTTCATACGGACGCATATGATAGATGCAGCGCATAAAGATATCGCCAAAGACGGCGGCATAGGCTGCTCTGGTCAGCAGTTCCAGATTCATATGGAAGCCCGGATTGGTTTCGATGCTTCCCAGGTTCAGGGAAATAACCGGAATCTGCGCCATGCCGGCCTTTTCCAGGGCCCGACGGATAAAGCCGATGTAGTTGGTCGCACGACACCCGCCGCCTGTCTGCGTCATAATGACTGCAGTTTTGTTGACGTCATATTTACCGGACTGCAGTGCCTCCATGATCTGCCCAACGACCATCATGGACGGATAGCAGGCATCGTTATTGACAAATTGCGTACCGATATCGATCGCCTTGCGATTGTCGTTTTCAAGCAGCACGAGATGGTAGCCGCAGGCATTTAAGGCCGGAGCGAGCATATCGAAATGGATCGGGCTCATCTGCGGGCAAAGGATCGTATAATCTGCGCGCATCTCTTCGGTAAACTGCACTTTGGTGATCGCACTCGAGCGAATGGTGCGTTCGACTTTGCGCTGCTTTCTGACACGGATCGCCGCAAGCAGTGAGCGGACACGGATTCGGGCTGCACCGAGGTTATTGACCTCATCGATCTTTAAGCAGGTATAAATCTTATCAGAGCCCGAGAGGATGTCATTGACCTGATCGGTGGTGACCGCATCCAGACCGCAGCCGAAACTGTTGAGCTGGATCAGATCCAGATCATCGCGTGTCTTGACATAGCTGGCTGCTGCATACAAACGGGTATGGTACATCCACTGATCGGAGACAATGAGCGGACGTTCGGGCTTTGCAAGGTGCGATACGGAATCTTCGGTCAGTACCGCGATACCGTAGGTGTTGATCATTTCCGGGATACCGTGGTTGATCTCCGGATCGATATGATACGGACGACCTGCCAAAACGATTCCGTGGGCATGGTGTTCTTCCATCCAGGAGAGGACTTCTTCGCCCTTTTTCTCGATGTCGAGGTGCGCCTGATTTAATTCTTCCCATGCATCATCTACGGCAGAAGAGATCTCCGCAGACGTCAGTTCCTTGAACTCTTTGCCCAGCGCCTGCTTGATCGTTTCGGGAGATGCGAAACTCATAAACGGATTACGGAAGCGCATTTCACCGCGACCGATCGCTTCGACGTTGTTCTTGATGTTCTCCGAATACGAGGTGACGATCGGACAGTTGTAGTGATTGTTCGCATCCGGATGTTCGTTACGTTCATAGAACAGTGCCGGGTAGAAGATGAAGTCCACTTTCTGGTTGATCAGCCACTGGACATGACCGTGTGCAAGCTTGGCCGGATAACATTCGGATTCACTCGGAATGGATTCGATGCCGAGTTCGTAGGTTTTATGCGTCGATGGCGGCGATAAGACCACACGGTAGCCGAGCCTGGTAAAGAAGGTAAACCAGAACGGATAGTTCTCGTACATGTTGAGGACGCGCGGGATACCGACGGTGCCGCGGGATGCTTCTTCTTCCGGAAGCGGCTGATACTGGGTAAAGAATCTCTGCATTTTATAATCAAAGAGATTCGGGATATGCTTTTCGTTTTTCTGCTTTCCGAGACCGCGTTCGCAACGGTTGCCGGAGATGAACTGGCGACCGCCGGAGAAACGGTTGATGGTCAGACGGCAGTGGTTGGTACAACCCTGGCACTTGGCCATGGAAGTCGTAAACTCGAGCGCGTTGATCTGGTCGATGGTCAGCATGGTCGTTTCCGCCGCACCTTCCTGATGGAAACGTTCTCTGGCGATCAGACCGCAGCCGAAAGCGCCCATGATCCCGGCAATATCGGGACGGACTGCTTCGCAGCCGGCGATCTTTTCAAAGGAGCGCAAAACGGCATCATTATAGAAGGTACCGCCCTGGACAACGACATGCTTTCCAAGCTCAGCCGCGCTGGAGACCTTGATGACCTTAAAGAGGGCATTCTTGATGACCGAATAGGCAAGACCGGCGGAAATATCGTTGACGGAGGCGCCTTCTTTCTGCGCCTGCTTTACCTTGGAGTTCATAAATACCGTGCAACGGGTCCCAAGATCGATCGGATTCTGCGCAAAAAGTGCTGCCTTTGCAAAATCCTGAACCGAATAGTTTAAGGACTTGGCGAAGGTCTCGATGAAGGAGCCGCAACCGGAGGAGCAGGCTTCATTTAACTGTACGGAGTCAACGGTCTGATTTTTGATCTTGATACACTTCATATCCTGACCGCCGATGTCGAGGATACAATCCACCTCTGGATTAAAGAACGCGGCAGCATAGTAGTGCGCAACGGTCTCTACTTCGCCGTCATCGAGCATGAGTGCCGCTTTGATCAGCGCTTCACCGTAGCCTGTCGAGCAGGAGCGGACGATATGTGCCTCTTCCGGAAGCTTTGTATAGATCTCCTGTATCGATCGAATGGCAGTCTTTAACGGGCTGCCGTTGTTGTTACTATAGAAAGAATAGAGCAGGTCGCCGTTTTCACCGACCAGTGCGACTTTGGTCGTGGTAGAACCGGCATCGATGCCCAGATAACAATTTCCCTTGTAAGATGCAAGATCGCCTGTGGTGACTCTGGCACGTGCATGTCGCGCACTGAACGCATCATATTCTTCCTGATCTCTAAAGAGCGGCTCCATACGGGCAACTTCGAAGTCCATCTGAATGCCGTTTGCAAGCTTTTGGATCATTTCATCAAGTTCATAATGGACCTCTTCTTTGGCAGACATGGCAGAACCCATGGCTGCAAAGAGGTGAGAATTCTCCAGCTCGATCGTATGCTCCTCATCCAGCTTTAAGGTACGGATGAAGGCCGCTTTTAACTCCGATAAAAAGTGCAGCGGACCGCCGAGGAACGCAACATGACCACGAATCGGCTTACCGCAGGCAAGGCCGGAGATGGTCTGATTGACTACCGCCTGGAAGATCGAGGCGGAAAGATCTTCTTTGGTCGCACCTTCGTTGATCAGCGGCTGAATATCGGATTTGGCAAATACACCACAGCGTGCCGCGATGGTGTAGAGAGACTTATAGTCTTTGGCATATTCATTTAAGCCCGGAGCATCCGTCTGTAAGAGGGATGCCATCTGATCGATGAATGATCCGGTACCGCCGGCACAGATGCCGTTCATACGCTGTTCGATATTGCCATTTTCAAAATAAATGATCTTGGCATCCTCGCCGCCGAGCTCGATGGCAACGTCCGTTTTGGGAGCCTGTGCCTGCAGTGCGGTAGAGACCGCAATGACTTCCTGTGTAAAGGGAACGCCTAAGTGGTTGGCCAGTGTCAGACCGCCGGATCCCGTGATCATCGGATGCAGGATCACATTGCCGATCTTTTCTCTGGCTTCCTCTAAAAGCCCGCGCAGGGTGTTCTGGATATCGGCGAAGTGACGCTTATAGTCGGAAAACACCAGATGAGACTGATCATCCAAGAGTGCGACTTTGACCGTCGTAGAGCCAATATCGATTCCTAATGTGTACTCGTTTAAAAACATGAAACTTAACCTCTGTCTCAAAAAATATAATGCAGCAATCTTTGAACAATGGTTCAAAAATTGGAACTAACTAAAGGGCATTACTTCTTATTATTTAATAATTACCCATTTTAGACTCCACGCTATTATAATAGAGCGCAATTTAAAAAGCAATCATACAAAAGCCGATGAATGTATATTCACAAAAGATACATGAATTTTTGGACGGAAAGGAAGGGCACAGCTCTGTGAGCTTCATTTACTTTTTGGTGCATGAATGGTATGATGAGCTAATCAAACAAAAGGAGTACTTATGCGCAAATTTTTATATGATATGGAGCGCAGATTCGGTCGTTTTGCCATTCCGAATCTGATCAACTATTTTGTGATCGGGTATGTGGTCATGACAATCCTTTGCATGTTCGCACCGATCCTTTATTATGGCTATCTGGCACTTGATTTTGACGCGATCCGCCAGGGACAGATCTGGCGCCTTGTGACCTTTATCCTGGCACCGGCATCGCTTAACAGTTTTCTGGATATCCTGTTTTTCGTGATCACGATCCATCTGTATTATCTGTTCGGGCACTCACTGGAGAATGTCTGGGGAACGTTCCGTTTTAATTTTTATTTCTTCAGCGGTATTGTCCTGACGGTTCTGGGAGAGTGGATCCTGTATCTGACGATGGGGATACCGGCCTATTACGGCGGCATGAATTACATTTATCAGTCGATGTTTTTTGCGTTCTGCCTGCTGTTTCCGGATGAACAGTTCATGTTGTATTTTGTCTTCCCGCTGAAGGCAAAGTATCTGGCGGCACTCGATGCGCTGCTGCTGATCGTACAGATCATTCAGTACGTTTCCGGCGGTTATTATGCATTTGCGCTTGCCATAGTGATCGCGATGCTGAATTTTGTCGTTTTCTGGTGGCTCTATCGCGGAAATACGCGTTTTCACCCGGGACAGAGGGCCCGTACTGTAAAATTCCGCCAGCAGACGGCACAGAAGATGCAGGGCGTTACCAAACATAAATGCGCGATCTGCGGCAGGACCGAGGTCTCCAATCCGGAGCTTTCCTTCCGGTTCTGCTCCAAGTGTATGGGCAATTACGAGTATTGCGAAGAGCATCTCTATACCCATAAGCACATTACCAAGATCGATCAACAGTAAGGAAGTCTATGAACAAAGAACAATTATTTGCAAAGGCGCTCGAGGAACTGAACAAAACCGCGCGCGCCCAGGGAAACATGATCCGGCAGGAACAGCTCGATGCGTGTTTTGCGGCACTTTCCCTGACCAAAGAACAGAATGCGATGCTGCTTGAATACCTGAAGCAACGCGGTATCGGCATCGGAGAGCCTCTTTCGCAGGAGGAGTATCTGAGCAATGAAGAAATTGACTATCTGAAAGCGTATCAGGAGTCTTTAGCGCTTCTTCCGACAGCCACAGACGGGGAGAAGCAGGCGGCGTTCCTTTCGGCCATGGCCGGGGAGAAGGATGCGCAGCGGCGGCTGACGGAGATCTTTTTGCCGCAGATCCCGGAGTTTGCCAAATTATATGCCAATCAGGGCGTGCTACTCGATGATCTGATCGGACAGGGGAATATGGCACTTTCCGAGGGCGTGACCATGTTAAACGCCATGGAGAATGCAACCGAAGCGGAAGGCATGCTGGTCAAGATGGTCCTGGATTCCATGGAAGAGCTGGTTTCCGGTAACTTTGAAGCAAAGAAGATCGATGACAAAGTAGTCAAAAAAGTCAATGAGATCGCGGACAAAGCGCATGATCTGGCAGAGGATCTGCGCCGTAAGGTGACGATTTCGGAACTGGCAGAGGAACTTGGTATTTCCGAAAAGAGCATCAGGGATGCGTATCGTATGAGCGGATTTGCCATTGAAGATATCGACAAAGGAGCTGCAGATGAAGTCGACGGTGTACAGTAATTACAAATACATGCTGCAGGATGTGCAGAATGTTTATATCGGGGCGAAGTTTACGTATGATGAGATCATTGAGAACGATGATCTGAACTTTAAGTTCCGCAGCATCGTCATGGCCTATCTGATGAAAGAGACGGAAAAAGAGACCACGCTCGAGAGCGATTTTTATTATATGGATCCGCAGTCTTTCACCTACAAGACCTATGAGCAGCTACGCACGAAAGTCAAATACAGCGAACTGGTCACCAAAAAGCATCTGTTCGGCAAAGAAGAGCAGATCTACGAGGAACGGATCGATAAACTGCGTGATTTCGCGGCAATTCCGCTGGAAGAGAAAAAGCAGCGGGGGATCGTGGTTCAGGAAATTATTTTATCCAAGCTGGCATTGCTTGGTTTTGCCTTATAATACAGGCAGGAAAATGCACAGACAGTAAAGTGAGGAACGATTTTTGATGAGAACTGTGGAGGAAGTTGCAGCATACGAAGTACTGCAAAAACAGCAGATCGATGATCTGCATTCGGTGGGGATGCTGTTGCGTCATAAAAAGACCGGTGCGAGAGTTGCGCTGCTTCAGAATGACGATGAAAACAAGGTATTTTATATCGGGTTTCGGACACCGCCGGTAGACAGCTGCGGGTCGGCCCATATCGTGGAGCACAGCGTGTTATGCGGCTCTGAGAAGTTTCCGTTGAAGGATCCGTTCGTGGAATTGGCGAAGGGGTCCTTAAATACGTTTTTGAATGCAATGACCTATCCGGACAAAACCGTTTATCCGGTGGCCAGTTGCAATGATCGGGATTTCCGCAATCTGATGCATGTTTATCTGGATGCGGTGTTCTATCCGAACATTTATCGGGAGGAAAAAATCTTCCGTCAGGAAGGCTGGCACTATGAGATGGAGGATGCGGATGCGCCTCTGACGCTGAACGGCGTTGTGTACAGCGAGATGAAAGGAGCATTTTCCTCGCCGGATGATGTACTGGAGCGCTATGTCCTGAATTCCCTGTATCCGGATACCTCTTATGGATTTGAATCCGGCGGCGATCCGGAGGTGATCCCGTCGCTGACCTATGAGAAGTTTCTTGAGTTCCACAAACGGTATTATCATCCGTCCAACAGTTACATTTATCTCTACGGAGATATGGACTTTGCGGAGCAGCTTGAATTCATTGACCGTGAGTACCTTTCGAAATTTGACGCGCAGCCGATCGATTCGACGTTAAAACTGCAAAAACCGTTTGAGCGCTTATCTCAGGTACAGGTCAGCTATCCGATCTCCGATCAGGAAGAAGAGCAGGACAATACCTATCTTGCGATCAATAAAACCATCGCGACCAGCCTGGACCGGGATCTGTATCTGGCATTCCAGGTGCTTGATTACTGCATCTGTTCGGCACCGGGCGCACCGCTTAAGCAGGCGCTGATCGATGCCGGCATCGGCAAAGATGTGTACAGTGTTTACGAAGGCGGGATCATGCAGCCGTATTTCAGCGTGATCGCCAAGAATGCCAACCTTTCGCAGAAAGACGAGTTTGAGAAAATCTACACCGAGGTGCTGACGAAACTTGCCACGGAAGGCCTGGATCAAAATGCACTGTATGCAGCACTGAATTACTATGAATTCAAATACCGCGAAGGCGACTATGGTTCTTATCCGAAGGGCCTGATGATGGGCCTTCAGATGTTTGACTCCTGGCTCTATGATGAGATGCAGCCGTTCATGCACATCGAGGCTCTGGCAACATTTGAAAAGTTAAAACAAAGCGTTCCGAACGGATATTTTGAACAGCTGATCAAAACCTACCTCTTAGAGAATGCTTCCGGCAGCTATGTCGTACTGGTACCGGAAAAGGGGCTGACCGGAAAGAAGGAAAAAGCGCTGGAAGAGCAGCTGTCAGCCTACAAAGCGTCTCTTTCCAAAGAGGAGATCGAGCGGATCGTTCGAGAGACGCGGGAGTTAAAGGCATATCAGGAAGCGGAAGATACACCGGAAGTGCTGGCGATGCTGCCGCATTTAACCAGAGCGGATATGAAGAAAGAGGCGGATACGCCGGTGACGGAGGAATTTACCGAAGCAGGGATCAAGGTCCTGTATCATCCGGTGGTGACCAACGGGATCGTCTATGTGCGCCTGATGTTTGACTGTGACCATGTGCCTGAGGAATATTTCCGGTATTTAAATATCTTCCGGAATTTTATGGGGCTGATGAATACCGAGCACTATTCGTATGCAGATCTGTTTAATGAATGCAACAGACGAAGCGGCGGAATCTCCACAGCGATGAGCGGTTTTACCAAAGTGGAGCGCCCTGAGGAGTATCTCTTTACCTTTGACCTGCGGGCAAGTGCGCTTGATTCGCAGGTGGGCGATGTCTTTGAACTCGGGGAAGAGATGCTGCTGCACACCGACTGGAGTGATGAGAAACGTTTAAAGGAACTGCTGGAGGAGTTGGTCAGCAAGGCACAGGGCGAGTTGTTATCCGCCGGAAACAGCTTTGCACTGCAGCGTGCGATGAGCTATCAGTTCGAATCTTCTGCGGCAAGCGAGCTGTTAAACGGGATCAGCGGATTTCGGTTTATCGAAGATCTGACGAAGAATTTTGATGCAAAGAAAGAAGAGTTGATCGAAAAATTACAGGAACTCTCCCGCATCGTGCTTCGTCCGGAACATCTGATCGTGGATGTAACTGCGGAGGAAGCGGGCTTTGATAAGGTCCGTGCGCAGATCGCTTCATTTAAAGAAAAACTGTATATCGGAGCTTGTGCAGCGGGAACTGAGAAGTTCCATCCGCAGACATCACAGAAAAACGAAGCATTTACGTCGGCTTCTCAGGTGCAGTATGTAGCGATTGCCGGTGATTATCGAAAGAGCGGCGTACCATATAGCGGTGCCTTTAAGGTGCTGAAGGTAATGCTCAGTTATGACTATCTCTGGACCAATATCCGCGTGCTGGGCGGGGCGTATGGCTGCATGTGTAACTTTAACCGCAACGGTTCCGGCTTCTTTGTTTCTTACAGAGATCCGCACTGCAAGCGGACGATGGAGGTCTACCGTAAGGTTGCGGACTTCCTGGAAGGCTTCGAAGAGAGCAAAGAGCATGAAGAGAAACTGACACAGTATATGATCGGCGCGATCGGTGATCTGGATGCACCGAAAACGCCAAAGAGCAGAGGTGCGTACTCGCTGGATGCGTATATGAGTGAGATCTCTCACGAGCGTCTGCAAAAAGAGCGTGATGAACTGCTGCATGTTTCCGGGGCGGATATCCGCAGACTTGGAAAAGCGGTTCGGGCGATGGTTGATTGTAATAATCTTTGTACGCTCGGCGGAGAAGATAAGATCCATCATGCGAAAGATGAGTTTATGCACATCGAATCCTTATTCGGAGAATCATAAGGGGGGATCCTATGAAAGAGAAACGACTTAGGGGAAACGTATTGATCGGGGCACTGCTGCTTTCGATGATCCTTGGGGGATGCGGATCAAGCGGTGCTTCTTCGGAGATGAAGGAAGCCTCATCGGCGCAGTCCTATGGCACGGAGCTGGCTACCGTTAACAGTGCGACAACGTATGATGAAGCTGTGATGGAGGAAGCGGTAAACGGCGAAGATCTGCAGGTGCAGGATCAGGATCGCAAGCTGATCACCACGATGTGGATCACGGCGGAATCCGAGGATCTGACGACGCTTCTTGCACAAGTGGAAGCGCAGGTCAAAGCACTTGGAGGCTATATTTCCAACAGCGACATCAATCAGGATACGCATTTTAATTATGACATCATGGACTACGAGCAGGCATCGACTCCGTCAAGAGCATCACTGACGGTGCGGATCCCGTCAGAGCAGCTGGATGCGTTCCTCTCGAGCGTGACGGAAGAGAGTAACATCACCTATCAGTCCAAATCGGTGGAAGATGTCACATTAACATATGTGGATCTGGAAAGCCATAAAAAAGTGCTGCTGGCTGAGGAAGAGCGTCTGCTGGAACTGTTGGAACTGTCGGAAACGGTGGAGGATATGATCACCGTGGAAGATAAGCTGGCAGACGTCAGATATCAGCTCGAGAGCATGGAATCGCAGCTGCGCAGCTATGATAATCAGATCGATTACAGCACGGTTTATCTGACCCTGGAACAGGTCGAGACGTATACCGCCAAAGAGCCGAAGACCGTCGGCGAGCGGATCGCAACCGGCTTTAGCGAGAATCTAAAGGATGTTCGCGACTGGCTCGTGGATGTCTTTGTCTGGATCGTGACACATCTGCCGGGACTTATTGTTTTTGCACTGATCCTTTGGGCGGTGATCATGATCATTTCCGGACTGAAAAAGCGCAAGGCGCGCAAACGGCAACAGAAAGCGGAGAAAGTAAATGGCAAACGAACAATACAAAGCGGGATTCGTGACGCTGCTCGGGAGACCGAACGTGGGCAAGAGTACCCTGATGAATCATCTGATCGGCATGAAGATCGCGATCACGTCGAACAAGCCGCAGACGACCAGAAATAAGATCCAGACCGTATATACGGATGATGATTGTCAGATCGTGTTTCTGGATACGCCCGGAATCCATAAAGCCAAGAATAAGCTTGGCGATTATATGGTGAAGGTGGCGGAGCGTTCGATCGATGAAGTGGATGTCATCTTATGGCTGGTGGAGCCGACGACATTTATCGGCGCCGGAGAGCAGCTGATCCTGGAGGATCTGAGAAAGACAAAGCTTCCGGTGATCCTGGTCATCAATAAGATCGATACGGTGGAAGAAGAAAAACTGGCGCAGGCTATCGAAGCTTACAGCAAAGAGTATGAGTTTGCAGAGATCGTGCCGGTCTCAGCCAGAAATGGCAAGAACACCGATGAACTGATCCGGACGATCGCACAGTATCTGCCATATGGCGATCCGTTTTACGATGAGGATACCGTCACCAATCAGCCGGAGCGACAGATCGTTGCGGAGCTGATCCGTGAGAAGGCACTGATCTGCTTAAAGGATGAGGTGCCGCACGGTATTGCGGTGGTGATCGAATCAATGAAGTACCGTAAAAATCTTTGTGACATTGAAGCCTCGATCGTTTGCGAGAGGGATTCGCATAAGGGCATCATCATCGGAAAGCAGGGGTCGATGCTCAAAAAGATCGGCAGCATGGCGCGCAAAGATATCGAGGAATTACTGGAGAGCAGAGTGAATCTGCAACTCTTTGTCAAGGTGCGCAAGGACTGGAGAGACGAAGAACTCTGGATGCGTAACTTTGGCTATAATCCAAAGGACATTTAAGGTGGAGAAGGCATGCGGGATGCAGCACAGGTGACCGGGATCGTCTTAAAGACCATGCCGGTAGGTGAATATGATAAGGTGCTGACGGTCCTGACCAAAGAGAGGGGCAAGATCAGCGGGTTCGTGCGTGGCGCAAGAAAGCAGAACAATCGCCTGATGGCGGCATCGGACCTGTTTGTCTTTGGACGTTTCATGCTTTATGAAGGCAGATCTTCCTATACCATTGCGGATATCGAGGTGCTCGATTACTTCGCATCGCTTCACCGCGATCCGCAGCTGGCCTGCCTCGGCATGTATTTTTTGGAACTGGCGGATTATTACACACGGGAGAACAATGACGAGTACGAGTTTATGGTGCTGTTATTCCGTGCGCTGCAACAGCTGACCGCAAAGGATCCGGATACCGCGTTTATCCGCGCGGTGTATGAGTGCAA
This sequence comes from Lachnospiraceae bacterium, assembly GCA_024699355.1. Classification (GTDB taxonomy): domain Bacteria; phylum Bacillota; class Clostridia; order Lachnospirales; family Lachnospiraceae; genus SIG336. The sequence goes on along the minus strand of JAILPR010000009.1, from coordinate 3,981 downwards.
GGCGATGATCGTCAGCGGAGAGTTCCCGGGCGTCCCGAATGTGATGCGGGTAAGCGATGCGACAATGGCTGCCGTACAATTTTTACAGGGGTGTCAGGCCAAAGACGCCTTTAAATTCCGTCTGGAGAAAGAGGCCCTTTCGGAGCTGATCGATGTGGCCTGTGCGGACTTGAAAAAGATCGTGCATCACCAATTTAAAAGTCTGGCTTTTCTCGATGATTTCGCAGTTGAAAATCAAAAATAAGTCAGATATAATCAATAGTTGTTCTGATTTATCATGACGTTAAGTGCGAAAGTGCTTTGCAGGAAGAATTACGGGGATGAACATGAAACATAAACTGACAGTCGCACTGATCCTTTCTGCCATGCTGATGCTGATGAGCGGATGCGGCAGCAAGATCGATTCGACGACGATCGAAGTACATAAGAACGGCGAAGTGACACACACGATCGTCGAAGCGTTTGATACGCAGGGATCGTCTCTGACGGATCTTGAAGCGATGATCCGGTCACAGATCGATGCTTTTGCGCAGTCGAATCCGGGCGCGGAGATCACACTGGAGAGCGTTGAAAGCGAAGGCGAGAGCGGGGTAAAAGTGGTGATGACGTATGAAGATGTTGCGACATTTTCCAACTTTAACAACGCTGCGGTGGAAACACCGGCGGTTTGCTTTTACGGAACCGTAGAAGATGCCTATTCAGCAGGCATTGATGTGAGCAGCCTATCGTTTGCAAAGGTTGACTCGGATGAGACATTCACCGGAGATGCAGTGCTTTCCATGGGGGAGAGCACGGTCTTTTTATATGATAATGCCATGAATAACGGGCAAAGTGTTACGGTGATCCTGCCAAAGAAGATCGCTTATTACACGGACGGCGTGACGGTATCCGGTAAAAATGCCGTGATCGGCAGTGGCGGCGGAACGACTGTTTGCGTGATCCAGAAGTAAGCTCGTTTTTTATTTGATTTCAATCAAACAGAGTTTTATCAGATCGGAGATCTGATCAGAAAAGTCAAAGCGGAGGAAGATTATGGAAAAAACACTCGACAAAATTGTGGCGCTGGCCAAGAACAGAGGATTTGTATATCCGGGCAGTGAGATCTACGGCGGACTTGCCAATACCTGGGATTACGGTAATCTCGGTGTGGAACTGAAGAACAATGTGAAGAGAGCCTGGTGGCAGAAATTTATTCAGGAGAATCCTTATAATGTCGGCGTGGACTGTGCGATCCTGATGAATCCGCAGACCTGGGTGGCTTCCGGTCATTTGGGCGGCTTTTCCGATCCGCTGATGGATTGTAAAGAGTGTAAAGAACGTTTCCGTGCGGATAAGATCATCGAGGATTTTGCCGCAGAACATGATATCACTTTAGAGAAGCCGGTCGATGCATTCTCTCAGGAAGAGATGAAGGACTTTATCGAGAAGAACAATGTACCGTGTCCTTCCTGCGGGAAGCATAATTTTACGGATATCAGACAGTTCAACCTGATGTTCAAGACCTTCCAGGGCGTTACGGAAGATGCCAAGAATACGGTATATCTGCGTCCGGAAACCGCACAGGGTATTTTTGTTAACTTTAAGAATGTACAGAGAACTTCCCGTAAGAAGATCCCGTTTGGTATCGGTCAGGTAGGTAAGAGTTTCCGTAACGAGATCACACCGGGTAACTTTACCTTCCGTACCAGAGAGTTCGAGCAGATGGAGCTGGAGTTCTTCTGCGAGCCGGGTACCGATATGGAATGGTTCCAGTACTGGAGAGGCTTCTGCCGTGACTGGCTGTTAAGCCTTGGCATGAAGGAGAGCGAGATGCGTCTCCGCGACCATGCGAAAGAAGAACTTTCCTTCTATTCGAAGGGGACGACCGATATTGAGTATCTGTTCCCGTTTGGCTGGGGTGAGCTGTGGGGGATTGCAGATCGTACCGATTACGATCTTTCCCGTCATGCGGAGACTTCCGGCGAAGATCTGACCTACTTTGACGATCAGAAGAATGAGCGTTATCTGCCGTATGTCATCGAGCCGTCACTGGGTGCTGACCGTGTTACCCTGGCATTCCTTTGTGCTGCTTATGACGAAGAGGAACTGGAAGGCGGAGATGTACGTACTGTGCTGCATTTCCATCCGGCACTGGCACCTGTTAAGATCGGTGTTCTTCCGCTGTCCAAGAAGCTGAATGAGCCTGCGGAGAAGATTTTTGCAGACCTGTCCAGGAAGTATAATTGTGAGTTTGATGACAGAGGCGCGATCGGTAAGAGATATCGTCGTCAGGATGAGATCGGTACACCGTTCTGCATCACCTATGACTTTGATTCCGAAGAGGATCACAAAGTAACGGTTCGTTTCCGTGATTCCATGGAGCAGGAACGAGTTGCAATCGATGAACTGGATGCATTCTTCGCAGACAAGTTTACCTTCTGATCCGATCGGAGAGCGGTTTTAAGTCATTGAATTTCGTCATGAAATGAGGTTAAGAATATATGAAGCAGTTTACATCCAAAGAGCTGAGAAATGCTTGGGTTGAATTTTATAAAGAGAGAGGACATGTGGATGTCGGAGCGGTTTCCCTCGTATCCGACGGTTCGACAGGTGTATTGTTCAATGTCGCCGGCATGCAGCCTCTGATGCCGTATCTGCTTGGTCAAAAGCATCCTCTCGGCACCAGACTTTGCAATGTACAGGGCTGTGTTCGTACCAATGATATTGATTCTGTCGGCGATAAGAGCCATGTGACCTTCTTTGAGATGATGGGTAGTTGGAGTCTTGGAGATTACTTTAAGAAAGAGCGTTGCCAGTGGAGCTTTGAGCTGCTGACACAGGTTTTCGGCTTTGATGCGGATCACCTGGCTGCAACGGTTTTTGAAGGCGATGAAAATGCACCACGCGATGAAGAGGGTGCACAGTGCAGAATCGATTCCGGCTTTAAGAAGGAACATGTTTATTTCCTGCCTGCAGAAGATAACTGGTGGGGGCTTGAGTACGGTCCCTGTGGTCCGGACTCCGAGATGTTCTATATCGCAGATGTTCCGGATTGCGGTCCGAACTGCGGCCCGGGATGTGACTGCGGCAAGTATACCGAGCTTGGAAATGATGTATTTATGCAGTATGAGAAGCATCATGACGGCAAGCTGACTCCGTTAAAGCAGAAGAATGTGGACACCGGTTGGGGCTTGGAGCGTATTCTGGCGTTTTTAAACGGCACCAAGGATGTTTACCAGACCGATCTGTTTACTTCTGCGATCGCTCGCATTGAGAAATGTTCCGGTGAAAAGTACGGCGAGGATACGGCAAAGACCAAATCCATGCGTATCATTGCGGATCACGTACGTACTTCCGTGATGCTGATCGGTGATGAAGCAAAGCTGCTTCCGTCCAATACCGGTGCAGGCTATATTCTGCGCAGACTGATCCGTCGTGCGGTAAGACACGGCAGGATTCTCGGCCTTTCCAAGGAGAATCTGCTGTCTGTTGCACAGATCTATATCGATGAAGTTTATAATGACAGTTATCCGCTGCTGATCAAGAACCGTGAGTTCATCCTGCAGGAGTTAAAGAAGGAGATCGAGCGTTTCGAGAGCACCCTTGAGAATGGCATGAAGGAGCTGCAGAAGATCCTTGGCACTGTTAAGGATGCACAGAAAAAAGAGATCGACGGCAAGACCGCATTCTATCTGTACGATACGTTTGGTTTCCCGCTGGAGTTGACCGTGGAGATGGCACAGGAAGAAGCGCTTGCGGTAGATGAAGATGGCTTCTATCAGGCGATGGAAGAGCAGAAACAGAAGGCCAGAGATAATCAGAATTTCTCTGCAAAACTTTCCGTTGGTGCAGGCGCACTGTTTGATGCGCTCGGAGATGCGGTGACCACGGAATTTACCGGTTATGACACGCTTCTTACAAAGAGCGACATTAAAGCGATGGCAACTGCAGAAGCACTGACCGATACCTTATCCGAAGGCATGGAAGGAACAATCGTTACAG
>JAILPR010000270.1 GCA_024699355.1 Lachnospiraceae bacterium | reverse complement strand
TGAGGTCAAGAATCTTCCGTACGGATCGACCCCGATTGATTTTGCCTATGCGGTGCACAGTGCCGTCGGCAACCGGATGATCGGCGCCCGTGTCAACGGAAAGCTGGTAACCATCGATTATCAGTTGCAAAACGGCGACCGCGTCGAGATCATCACTTCGCAGAACTCCAAAGGACCGAGCCGTGACTGGCTGAACGTCGTCAAGAGTACCCAGGCGAAGTCCAAGATCAATCAATGGTTTAAGAACGAACTGAAGGATGAAAATATCGTCAAAGGAAAGGAAATGATCACCGCGTACTGTAAGACGAAGGCGATCAACCTTCCGGATCTGATGAAACCGGAGTATCAGGCGGCTATCATGCGCAAGTATGGTTTCCATGACTGGGATTCGGCGCTGGCGGCGATCGGACACGGCGGTCTGAAGGAAGGCCAGATCATCAACCGTATGCTGGAACTTTATGAGCGTGATCACAAGAAGGTGATGACAGATGAAGAAGTACTGGCAGCCGTGGAGGAGAACTCCAAGGATAAGCCGGTGCGGATCCATTCCAAGGGCGGTATCGTCGTCAAAGGCGTTCATGATGTTTCGGTACATTTCAGCAAGTGCTGTTCGCCTGTTCCGGGAGATGAGATCGTCGGTTTCGTTACCAGAGGCCGCGGGATTTCCGTGCATCGTACAGACTGCATCAACATCATGAATATGTCGGAGCTGGATCGCTCACGCCTCATCGAAGCCGAATGGCAGGTACCGGAAGGCGAGAAGCAGAGCATGAGATACTTTGCGGAGTTAACGATCTACGCAAACAACCGGAGCGGACTTTTGGCGGATGTTTCCAAGGCTTTGACGGATCGCAACATCGATATTTTATCCATGAACACAAGGACCAGTAAGCAGAACATCGCTACCATGATCGTGACCTTCAACACTTCAGGACGTGATGAACTTCATATGATCATAGAGCGCCTTAGAACGATTGAAAGCGTCATGGATGTACAGAGAACAACAGGCGGCTGAGAAAGCCGCCTGTTTTTTGTCAGGCGTGCCGGCAGCGATCGCGCGGCAGAGCCGCCGGGCACTGCGCAGTTTTTGCGCGCACCGGCAGGAATTTAGGAGGTAGAAATGGCTTCGGAATTAAACATCGGCTACATCACACTGGGCTATGTCATGACCAACAGTTACTTTATCCAGGGCAAGGATGCACAGGGCGAAAACACAAACGACTGCATCTTTATCGATCCTGCGGATCAGGGAAAACTGTTGTATGAAAAGCTGCGGGAAAAGGACCTGAATGTGGTGGCGATCCTGTTAACACACGGTCATTACGATCATATTCTGGGCGTTAAGGAACTGCAGGAGGCAACCGGTGCGCCGGTCTATGCCTGCGTATCGGAGAAGCGTCTGCTTTCGGATCCGTCGATGAATCTTTCCGCAGATCTGGGCAGACCCTGTACTGTCAAGGTCGATCACTTTGTCAAAGACGGAGATGAACTCACGCTTGCAGGGCTCACCGTACAGGTCATCGAGACGCCGGGACATACCGAAGGCAGTTGCTGTTTTTATCTGCCAAAATATCAAAAACTTTTCAGCGGGGATACGCTCTTCCAGGAATCTGTCGGAAGAACGGATCTGCCGACCGGATCGATGTCGGCACTGACCAGATCGATCGAAGAAAAACTATTACCGCTCCCGGGGAGTACCGAGGTGTTCCCGGGCCACGGCGATCTCACCAACCTTGCTTATGAAAAGCAGTGGAATCCCTATCTGAGAGGGTAAGAACCTGACATGAAACAATATTTGCCGGTAAAGAGCAATGTAACAGAATATATTTATGATATCCATGCGCTGTTTGGCGCCTTTTATCCGGGCTACCTGATCAAGGTGATCACCCCGGAGACGAAGGTCACCGACCGCGAAGTGCAGGCGGTGATCGCACAGGAGGGCTATGCCTTTACGCTGGAGATCTTACAAAACGAGATCATCTTAACGGCGGGCGCGCAGAGCTACCGCTGCGCCATCGCACCGGAGCATCAGGGCACTTCGTATCTGATCAAGCAGGAGGTAAAGAAGTTTTTATATCAGTCACTTTCAAAGCACTGCGATCTTCAGCTTCCCTGGGGGAATCTTACCGGGATCCGTCCGACCAAGATCGCACTGACGATGCTGGAGGAAGGCAGGGACGATGCGCAGATCAAAGACTTTTTGCAGTCCGAGCATTTTGTCTCCGATGCCAAGGCGCAGCTGAGCATCGATATCGCCAAGCGTGAGCAGGGATTGATCCGAACACTGTCCGGAACTCGGGGCTACAGCATCTATATCGGGATCGCATTTTGCCCGACGACCTGTCTGTACTGTTCCTTCCCGTCAAATCCGGTCTTTGGATTCCGGGAGCGGATGGATGCCTATGTCGCAGCGATCGAAAAAGAGATTGATTATGTCGCGGCGCAGTTTGCAGGGCGTGTGCTGGATACCGTCTATATCGGCGGCGGGACACCGACCACGCTGAGTGCGCAGCAATTGCAGCGCCTGATCGATAAGCTTTATGCGACGCTTGATATGTCGACGGTCAAAGAGTTTACCGTGGAAGCGGGCAGAGCCGACAGCATCACCGAAGACAAACTCCGCGTGCTGCATGAGGCGAAGGTGACCAGGATTTCCATCAATCCGCAAACGATGAACGAGAGAACGCTTCAGCTGATCGGCAGACGTCACAGCGTGCAGCAGGTGATCGATGCCTTTCATCAGGCTCGTGAGATCGGCTTTACCAACATCAATATGGATATCATTCTGGGGCTGCCCGGAGAGAGTGAGCGGGAGGTCGAGACGACGATCCGGGAGATCGAAAAACTTTCACCGGATTCCCTGACCGTGCATTCTCTGGCGATCAAAAAAGCCAGCAAGATGCAGAAATGGATCGAAGAAAACGGCATCACGACGCTGCAAAACACGGACGGCTGTATGGCGATCGCCGCGGAAGGTGCGGCACGCATGGGGCTGTTGCCGTATTATTTATACCGCCAGAAACACATGAGCGGAAATTTTGAAAACACGGGATATGCGAAAGAAGGGTGCTTCGGCCTCTACAATATCCTGATCATGGAAGAAGTGCAGTCCATCGTGGCGCTCGGCGCCGGATCGATCTCCAAGCATGTCTATCCGGACGGGCGGATCGAGCGGTGTGAGAATGCCAAAGACGTCGACCGCTACCTGAGCGGGATCGACGAGATGATCGAACGGAAGAAGAACTTATATGCAGATATTATTGATCTCCATTGATGCCAAATTCATCCATTCCAATCCGGCGATCTATGACCTGCAGGCTTATGCGCGCGCCTATGGCGGCTTTCGAGATGAGATCGGCAGGGCGGAGTTTACGATCAACCAGTCGCGGGATTATATCCTGGGGAAACTCTATGAAGCACAGGCAGATATCTACTGTTTCTCCTGCTACATCTGGAACATTTCGCTCATCAAAGCACTGACGGACAGCCTCAAAAAGGTGCGCCCGGAGTGTGAGATCTGGTGGGGCGGCCCGGAGGTATCCTTTAATGCGGTGCAGCTCTTGTCAGAGAATCCTGCGCTGAGCGGCATCATGCGCGGGGAAGGCGAGGAGACGTTTCTGGAACTGTGCAGGCATTACCTGACGGCTGCGCCGGAGGACGGCGCGCAAGGCAGCTGCGACCAAATGCCGGAGGACGGCGCGCAGGGCAGCGGCGAGGAAGCGCCGGCGCTTTCCGGGATCCGCGGGATCACGTTCCGCAAGGGACAGGAGGCGGTGGAGAATCCGCCGCGGGACCCGATCGATTTGAGCACGCTTCCGTTTTGCTACGAAGCACTCGATGATCTGCAGTTAAAGAACCGGATCATCTATTATGAGACGAGCAGAGGCTGTCCGTTTGGCTGCAGCTACTGTCTCTCGTCCATCGACCGCAGGGTGCGGTTTCGCAGTTTGCCGGTGGTATACCGGGAACTGGACTTTTTTATCGAGCATGAAGTGGCACAGGTAAAGTTCGTGGATCGCACGTTTAACTGCAATCACGAGCATACCATGGCCATTTGGCGATATCTGATCGCGCACGATCGGGAGATCACGAATTTCCATTTCGAGATCGCAGTGGAACTGTTAAACGAAGAAGAGATCGAACTGCTATCCACGATGCGTCCGGGACTGGTGCAGCTTGAGATCGGCGTGCAGACGACGAACGAAGCAACGCTGAAGGAGATTCACAGACCGGCGGATATGGAGCATTTGCGCGCTTTGGTGGCACGTCTCCATGCACCGCGCAACATCCACCTGCATCTGGATCTGATCGCGGGACTTCCGTTCGAGGATCTGGCACGGTTCCGTCAGTCCTTTGATGAGGTCTTTGCGATGGCACCGGATCAGCTGCAGATGGGCTTTTTAAAAGTCCTGAAGGGCTCTTATATGTACGAGCACCGGGACGAGTATGACTGCGCCTATGATGCGCAGGCGCCGTTTGAGGTGCTGTGCACAAAGTGGCTCTCATACGGAGATGTGCTGGAGTTAAAGCTGGTGGAAGAGATGGTCGAGCTGTACTATAACAGCGGCCAGTTTGTTCATTCGCTGCCGTATGTGATGGCAATGTATGGCTCGGCGTATGATTTCTTTTTGCAGCTTGGCACCTTTTATCGGAACGAAGGCTATGATTATCTGGCCAGCAGCCGGATGCAACGCTATGAGATCCTGCGAAGCTTTGCAAAGATGCTGCCGATCGACAAAAAGCACCTGGATGAATGTCTGGTGACCGATCTGTATCTGCGGGAGAATTTAAAGAAGCGTGCCGCCTGGATGTGCGACCTGAAAGGATGTAAACGGGAGCTTCGTGCGCTGGAAGATGCGCTGCAGATCAGAGAAGATGCCTTTTGTCATATCGAACCGTTTGCGGAGCACTTTGCGGTATTTGACTATCGAAAGCGGGATCGGCTCGATCATAATGCGACGCTGACCTATTATCCGCGAACGGCGGAAAGATAGCCGCAGTGCGGATCTACCGCCGCTGGCAGCAAACAGCGTTTGGAAAGAAAGAGAGAAATGAGATGACAGATTATCGATTATTATGTGAGCAGATGACAAGCCTGATGGAGGATGAGCCGTCCTATATTCCGGTGTTATCCAACGCATCGGCTCTGTTGATGGATGCCATGAGCGATCTGAACTGGGCAGGTTTTTATCTGCGGGATGGGGAGAGCCTGTTACTTGGGCCGTTCCAGGGGAAGGTTGCCTGCATCCGGATCCCGTTTGGCAAAGGGGTCTGCGGTACGGCGGCAGCAGAAGATCGCCTGCAGCTGGTAGAGGATGTACATCAGTTCCCGGGACATATCGCCTGTGATTCGGCATCGAACTCCGAGGTGGTGATCCCGATCCATCGGGACGGCGAAGTGGTCGCGGTCCTGGATATCGACTCCCCGCTTCCCGGGAGATTTACCAAAGAAGATGCGGAAGGTCTTTGCGAATTTGTCAACGTACTCGAAGCGCATCTGGTATGGAAATAACTTGACATATGTTCGTCTTCTTATTTAACATAAAGTGATTACATTTCGCAGGAGCAACGATGATCACAATCAAAGAAATTGCCGCTAAATTAAATATGAGTACGACAACGGTCTCGAACGTCATTCATGGAAAGACCAAAGAGGTTTCGCCCCAGACGATCGAGCGTGTTGAGGAATTTCTGAAGAAGGTGGATTATGTGCCGAACATGAACGCACGTAACCTGGCACAGAATGAATCCAAGGTGATCGCTTTTGCGATGAAGGCCAGAAAAGACAAGTATACGAATCTTCTCATGGATCCGTTTGTATCCGAACTGGTCGGCGGCATCGAAGAGACGGTGCGCAATGCCGGCTACTATATGATGATCTACATCTCCAGTGATATCACGGAGATTATGCGTCAGGTATCGACCTGGAATGTCGACGGCCTGCTGTTGTTTGGTATGTTAAATGATGACGGTATCCGTGTCAGCGAGCGCTATCATAAACCGATCGTCTGTCTGGATACCTACAGTATCGAGGGCTTAAAGCACTTTACGAATGTCGGCCTGGAAGATGAGAAGGGCATGTATGACATCACAAAGTATCTGATCGAGTGCGGTCATTGCAAGATCGCCTTTCTGTCGGATAATCAGTCCGGTGTCGATCTGGCCAGATACAACGGTTATTGCAGAGCGATGCAGGAGATCGGGGTAAAGGTAAAGCCGAGAGATTTCCTCTGCATCCAGCCGGAAGCGGACAAGATCAACGACAGCTTAGCGCAGATCTGTGACCGGCTGCAGGAGTATACGGCAGTGGCCTGTGTTTCCGATCTGTATGCGGTACAGTTGATGTCGGCATTGCACGATCGCGGGCTGCGTGTCCCGGAAGATCTGTCGGTGGTCGGTTTTGATGACAATACCTTAGGCCAGCTCTATCGTCCGGCACTGACGACGGTGCATCAGGATGTGAAGCAAAAGGGTGTGGTCGCAGTCGAGACCTTATTAAAGCTGATCCGCGGAGAGCAGATCCCGAGCAATCAGATCATGCTGGGAACGTCCCTGGTCATCCGCGATACGGTAAAGACCTTATCATAACGGGCGCACAGGATCGGCGGACAGATCCGGATCAAAAAATGATACGATATAAGCAGAAGGATGTTTGCAGATGCAGACATCCTTTTTTTCGTTTGAAAAGGTGTTGACTTATGCGCATAAGTTTGCTACCGTTGAGATAGAAACTTATGCGCGTAAGGCGCAGAAAATATAATGGGTTACGATAAGAGAGGGTACGATGAATACAACATATGAAAAAATCCCTACGGGGGAAGGTACTGTCATCCGCCAATTACATGCAGCAGAAGCGTGGACCATGCCACAGATTCCGGAGAATATTCCGCACGGAGATATGCCGGGTGATAAGATCGAGATCGGGAACAGCCATATCCAAAAGGCTGCGATCATTTTTCCGGAGGTATTAAAAGCACTGCGCACCATGGTGCCGAAAAATCCTTATGAGCGTGTGGTCATCAGTGTCTGCGGCGGCTCCGGTGTCGGCAAATCCGAGATCGCATCGATCCTGGGGTATCTGCTTCGACAGATCGGGATCGGTGCCTATGTGCTTTCGGGAGATAATTATCCGCATCGCATTCCGAAGTACAACGATGCGGAGCGTCTTCGGATCTTTCGCGAGGGCGGGATCCGCTCGATGGCCGGGGAAGGCACGTTAACGGGAGAGCACTTTGCGATGGTGCGTAAGTGGCAGGAGGAAGAGCGTGATGCGGACGCCTCGCTCTGTGAGCAGTTCCCGTGGTTTGCAGGGTATCTAAGCGGCGCAAGAGATGCACTTGCCGGATATCTGGGCAGCAATGCGGAGACGGATTTTGCTGAGGTGGATCAGATCTTAAAGGCGTTCCTGGACGGCGCAAAAGATCTGTGGCTTCGTCGGATGGGGCGAGAAGAAAGTGCCCTCTGGTATGACAAGGTCGACATGAGCAGGGTACAGGTGCTGCTGCTGGAGTGGACCCATGGCAACAGCGATCATCTGCAGAGAGTCAATCTGCCGATCCTCTTAAACAGTACGCCGCAGGAGACTCTGGCACACCGCAGAGCGCGCGGGAGAGACGGCAAACTCGATTCACCGTTTACGACAACGGTGCTGAACATCGAGCAGGAGATGCTGCACAGACAGGCAAAGAAGGCGCAGATCATCGTGGCCAAGAGCGGAGAGTTGCTGGATTATGCAGCCTATGAGCGATTGATGCAGGAGGAGCAATGAGCAGTTACGTAGATAACGGACCGATGTTAAATGCATATCCGGACAGCATCGGCGGCAAACTTTGTGATGTGACGGCATTTTTGCAGCGTCCGGAGTGCAAAGATGCATTTGGATCCTTCTATATTTTACCGAGCGTATTTCATACCGACCTGGATCGTGGCTTTTCGGTGATCGATTACGGATTAAACCGGATGCTGGCGGATCCGAAGGATTTTGAAGCACTGAAGGATCTGGGGATCGATCTGAAACTGGATTTTATTTTAAATCATGCTTCCGTCCTTTCACCGCAGTTTCAGGATCTGTTAAAGAACGGGGCAAATTCTGAGTACTGCGACTTTTTTATCAACTGGAACAGCTTCTGGAAAGGCTGTGGGGAGATGACGAAAGAGGGCTACATTCAGCCGGAGGAGAAGTATCTGCAGAAGATGTTTTTCCGAAAGAGCGGTCTGCCGATCCTGATGGTCCGGATGCCGGATGGAAGCGATGTCCCGTACTGGAACACGTTTTATCAGGAAGTGCAGTATCTGCGCCCGGATGCGCAGGATCTGATGCACGGAATGGAAGGCGATCTGCAGTATCAGGAAGCGCAGGCGTTATCGGAGATCATCTGTAAGGCACTCGATGCGGGGCAAAAGCCGGGCGAGATCGACTTTGGAGAACTGTCGGCTTACCGCGTACAGGCGGTGGCATTTCTGGAGGCGCATCGCAAATACCTCGGCCAGATGGATTTGAACATCAAATCCCCGAAGGTGTGGGAGCATTACAAAGAAACGCTTGAGAAGCTATCTTCGTACGGCGCAAAGATCGTGCGGCTTGATGCGTTTGCCTACGCTCCCAAAGAAGTGGGCGAGCGCAACTTTATGAACGAGCCGGGGACCTGGGAACTGTTGGAGAAGGTGCGCAAACTTGCGGATGACGTGGGTGTGACGCTTCTGCCGGAGATCCATGCAAGCTACGGTGAGAAGGTCTATGAAACGGTGGCAAAGAAGGGCTACATGACCTATGATTTCTTCCTGCCGGGACTTTTGCTGTATACCCTGGAAAAGCACGATGCAACGCTGCTAAGTGCCTGGGCAAACGAACTGCAGGAGAAAAAGATCCGCGTCGTCAACATGCTGGGCTGCCACGATGGCATCCCGCTGCTGGATTTAAAAGGACTGCTTCCGGAAGCGCAGATTGAGGAGCTGATCGATCTGCTCGTCTCACGCGGCGGTCTGATCAAGAACCTTCACGGCAAAAAGAACATGTATTATCAGGTCAATGCGACGTACTTTAGCGCACTGGGCGAAGATGTGCAAAAGATGCTGCTGGCCCGTGCGATCCAGATGTTCATGCCGGGCAAGCCGCAGATCTGGTATCTGGATCTGTTTGGCGGCAAAAACGACTACGAGGCGGTCGCGCATGCAGGAGAAGCGGGACATAAAGAAATCAACCGCACCAATATTTCGCCGGCGCAGATCGATACCCTCCTCACATCGCCTCTGGTGACAGAGCAGCTTCGCCTTTTGCAGCTGCGAAATACCCATCCGGCCTTCGGCTTTGATCATGAGATGGAAATGCGGGCAGAGGGCGCAACGCTTTCGATCACCTGGCGCGGAAACGGCAGTCAGATCACGCTGGATGCGGACTTATCGACGTATGTCTATACCATACATGAATGATGGGGATCAGCCCGATTGAAAAAAGGGTGTTGACTTTCTCCTCCAAATATGAGTATACTTAGTAAAGTGTAGCGCGCCAACGCTTTAAACCGCTAAAGCGACAGGCGCACGAAAGTATTTGTGAGGTGCAGGTATTATGAAAGAAATTGAAAAGCTCTTAGGGTTTCGTGAAGACATCAGGGTACTGGATGCAACACTGCGTGACGGTGGTCTGGTAAATGATTTCCGGTTTTCGGATGAGTTTGTAAAGCAGCTCTATCTGACCAACTTAAAGGCCGGCGTAGACTATATGGAGCTTGGATATAAGGCCAATAAGGAGATGTTTGACGTCAATGATTTCGGCGCATGGAAATTCTGTGATGATGAAGAGATCCTGCGTGTCATCGGCGACAACAAAGATACGTCGCTCAAGCTTGCCGTTATGGCAGATGTGGGACGGTGCGATTACAAGAACGACATTCATGACCGTTCGGAGAGCCCGGTGGATCTGATCCGCGTGGCGACTTACGTCAACACCATGCCGGGTGCCATCGATATGATCGAGGATGCGCATAAGAAAGGCTATGAGACGAGCTGCAACATCATGGCGATCTCCAATGCACAGGAAGGAGATCTGAAGGTTGCGTTAAATATGCTCGGACAGTCTCCGGTAGATTGTATTTACATCGTGGACAGCTTCGGTTCTCTTTATCCGGAACAGATGGCACGTATCGTGGATATGTACAAAGAAGCTGCGGATAAGTACGGCAAGAAACTGGGTGTGCATGCACATAATAATCAGCAGCTGGCGTTTGCCAATACGATCGAAGCAGTCGGCGACGGTGTGGACTGGCTCGATGCGACCTACTCCGGAATGGGAAGAGGCGCAGGCAACTGCACGATGGAAAATCTGCTTGGCTTTTTACGGAATCCGAAATACAATCTGTTCCCGGTCATCCAGTTTATTGAGAAGTATATGATCCCGCTCAAAGAGAGTGGTATCACCTGGGGATATGACCTGCAGTACCTGATGACCGGTATCTTAAACCAGCATCCGCGTACCGCGATCGCATTTACCAAAGAGCAGCGCAAAGATTATGTAGAGTTTTATAAGGAAGTCGTTGCGCAGGATTAAGTTTGATTCAATGGGAACTGTTTATATGAGTTTCTAATGAAAGGGAGCATTTATGCTCCCTTTTTATGATTTTAATTTTGTTTTTTCGAAAGAAGAGTTTCTTTTGCGATTGAACACCGCTGTGCAGTCGATGTATAATATATATTGTGGTTTTGGCAAACCCAAAACACAATGCATATGTTTTATGGAGCGGGTATGTTTGCATATTATACAGTGATCGTAGCCTTTACCGTCATCTATCAGTTGGCGCTCGGGGTGCAGATCACGAAAAACAGTGTGATTGATAATCAGAAGAAAACAGCATTTTTGATCTGCCTGATCACGTTACTTTTGGCGATCCTGGCGGAATGGTTTGGCGTGTACTTAGACGGGAAACCAAGCTCACTGCGTGGTTTTCACATCGCAGTCAAGGTCGTGGAGTTTACGTTGGCACCGACTTGTGTCCTGTTGTGCGGCGTGGCGATCAGTGCAACGGAGATGCTCAATCAGCTGCTGGCGATCACCGCAGTGAACTTTATCCTGGAAGTCCTTTCCGGTGTGCTCGGCTTTATCTTTTACGTCGATGAACACAATGTCTATCACCGCAGCAGCTTTTACTGGATCTATATTTGTATGTTCGGCTTTGCGGCCGTCTTTTTGTTTTATAAGGTCTATCAGCTCAGTCGCAGTTTTCAGGGGCGCCATATCGCTTCTCTGATCTGTCTGATCTGCTTTTTGATCTTTGGCGTCGGGGTGCAGATGATCGACAGTGAGATCCGTCTGTGCTGGCTGTGTACTACAATGGCACTGGGACTGCTGATCTCGCATTATACGGATATGCTGCTGCAGACCGATGAACTGACGGGACTGTTAAACCAGCGGCTCTTCCAGAACAGCCTGCAGGATATTTCCGTGCAGACGGTGATCATCCGTTTTGACATTGATGATTTCCGCAGAGTCAATGCGCGCTACGGCTATCATTACGGCGATCTGTGCTTAAAGACCATCGGTAACATGATCCTGATGATCTTTGGCTCATGTGGCTATTGTTATCGAAACGGCGGCGATGAGTTCACCGTGGTGATGAACAAGCATCAGTCGCAACTGCAGACGTATCTGTCAAAGTTTGAGCACGCGATGGACGATCTGCGGATGACCGATCCCAATCTGCCGCATCTCTCGTATGCAACGGTGACGCTGCATCAGGGAAATGATGTACAGCAGTTGATCGCGTCAGCGGATATGCTGATCGATGAGCGCAAAAGAAAGCGCAATTTAGGACTGCTCGATGAAAATGATCGCATGATCTGACTACCATAATTTACGATATTCTCCGGGGGTGATCCCCTCGATCTTTTTAAACACACGGGAAAAATACGCGGGTTCATCAAAGCCTGAGGCACGTCCGATTTCTTCCGTGGTCAGATCGGTAAAACGCAAGAGTTGTTTGGCATGCGTGATCCGGATCTGGGCCAGCGAAGAGACAATGGAGGTGCCGAATTGCTCTTTATAGACACGCGTCAGATAGAACTTATTGATGTAGAAGGTATCCGAAAGCTGCGATAGGGTGATCTCTTCTGCATAATGCTGCTCTAAATAGTCACGGATCTCCTGAACGACATTCTTTTTCAAATTGGTCGTTTCGGAGATCTGTTTGCTTTGGGCAAGCGCACTGCAGGCAAGGCTTGTCAGTTTCTCATGGAGACGGATGTCACGCAGATCGTCCTCGGCGGATGCCATCTGGTAGATGGTCTTTAAAAGGTCTTCGAAGAGGATGGGATTTTGGGGCGTAAAGGCCGGCAGGCCGCCACGCTCTGTATACTGGGTATAGAGCTCTTTGATCGCATCGCCGTAGAAATGCGCCCAGCGCAGCGTCCACAGGTGCGTGTCGGAAGAGCAGTGCGAATAGGGAATGCGGCAGTCGATCAGCACGCAGTCTCCCTGATGCAGCGGATAGACGCTTCCCTGATAGGTCAGTGTCCCCTCACCTTCGCAGACCTGAAAACACAGATAGGAGGAGAGTCCCTTACGACCGCTGGAATGTGAGGTCAGCGCATGGAGCGATCCGGCCTCCTGTAAATAGATCAGTTTTTTCTTGGCGAAATCGGACGGCGTATAAATGATCCGCTCGGCTTCCATTTCGCTTCCTTCAAATAAAGCTTCCATAGTTTAGTCTTATCATATCCCTTTATCAGAAGTCAATATTGTACAAGAAAAACGCAATATCGTGAATTGAATCCGCCTTGTATTTCCGTTAGACTAGGCTGTGTTTGAACGAAATAGGAGGAATAACATGAAAAAAGCATTGATTACCGGCGTGACCGGACAGGACGGATCGTATCTTGCAGAGCTTTTACTGGAAAAAGGATATGAAGTGCACGGCATGATCCGCCGCAGCTCTGTCGATTACAGAGAGCGTATCGCACATCTGGAGGGTGAAAGCAATTTTATCCTACACTACGGCGATCTCTCGGATTCCATCAGTCTGGTAAAGCTCATCGGTCAGATCAGACCGGATGAGATCTATAACCTGGCGGCACAGAGCCATGTCGGGGTCAGCTTTGATGTACCGGAATATACAGCGGATGTTGTCGCAACGGGTGTGCTTCGCGTGATCGAGGCGGTCCGGATCTGCGGGCTCGAGAAGAGCTGCCGTATTTATCAGGCCAGCACATCGGAACTTTACGGAAAGGTCGAAGAAGTACCGCAGAAGGAGACGACACCGTTCCATCCGTACAGCCCGTATGCGGTAGCCAAGCAGTACGGCTACTGGATCATGAAAGAGTATCGCGATGCCTACGGCATGTTTTGCTGCAACGGCATCCTCTTTAATCATGAGTCCGAGCGTCGCGGTGAGACTTTCGTGACCAGAAAGATCACCCTGGCGGCAGCAAGGATCAAAGAGGGACTGCAGGACAAACTCTATTTGGGAAATCTGTCATCCCTTCGCGACTGGGGCTATGCCAAAGATTATGTGGAATGCATGTGGCTGATCCTGCAGCAGGAGAGCCCGGATGATTATGTGATCGCAACGGGTGTGCAGCATTCGGTCAGAGAGTTCTGCATGGCAGCGTTTGCGGAAGCGGGGATCGAACTGGAATTTCGCGGCGAGGGCGTAGCGGAAGTCGGCATCGATAAAGCAACGGGGCGTGAAGTCATCGCGGT
>JAILPR010000069.1 GCA_024699355.1 Lachnospiraceae bacterium | reverse complement strand
TCAGAAAAAGAAAGCACATTACGTTGTTGCTG
The DNA here is from genome assembly GCA_024699355.1 of Lachnospiraceae bacterium. Taxonomy (GTDB): domain Bacteria; phylum Bacillota; class Clostridia; order Lachnospirales; family Lachnospiraceae; genus SIG336. Next base: position 6,059 of record JAILPR010000069.1, on the reverse strand, counting down.
ACAGTTATGTCACAATGGAAGACGGTACCGGTGTCGTACATATCGCTCCGGCATTCGGTGAAGACGATGCGAGAATCGGCCGCAGCAATGACCTGCCGCTGATCCAGTTCGTTGATGATAAAGGAAATATGACCGAGCAGACCCCGTATGCAGGTCTGTTTGTCAAGAAGGCGGATCCGGAGATCTTAAAGGATCTCGATGCACAGGGCAAACTGTTTGATGCACCGAAGTTCGAGCATGATTATCCGTTCTGCTGGAGATGCGATACGCCGCTGATCTACTATGCAAGAGAATCCTGGTTCATCAAGATGACCGCGGTACGCGATGATCTGGTGCGCAACAATAAGACCGTCAACTGGATCCCGCAGACCATCGGAGAAGGTCGTTTCGGTAACTGGCTGGAGAATATTCAGGACTGGGGTGTCTCCCGTAACCGTTACTGGGGTACTCCGTTAAATATCTGGGAGTGTGAGGATTGCGGACATCAGATCGCCATCGGCTCCAGAGAAGAGCTGGCTGCAAAGAGCGGTCAGGCAGATGCCTCCAAGATCGAACTGCACAGACCGTATGTGGATGAAGTTATCTGCAAGTGCGAGAAGTGCGGCGGCAAGATGAAGAGAGTTCCGGAAGTTATTGACTGTTGGTTTGATTCCGGTGCGATGCCGTTTGCACAGCATCATTATCCGTTTGAAAATAAGGAGCTTTTTGAGCAGCAGTTCCCGGCAGCATTTATTTCCGAAGCGGTCGATCAGACCAGAGGCTGGTTCTACTCCCTGATGGCAGAGTCCACCCTGCTCTTTAACAAGGCACCGTATGAGAACGTGATCGTCCTGGGCCATGTCCTGGATGAGAACGGTCAGAAGATGAGTAAGTCCAAGGGCAATTCCGTCGATCCGATGGAGGCGTTAAATACGCTCGGCGCAGATGCGATCCGCTGGTATTTCTACATCAACTCCGCACCGTGGCTGCCGAACCGTTTCCATGACAAAGCAGTTATGGAAGGCCAGAGAAAGTTCCTTGGAACCTTATGGAACACCTACGCATTCTACGTACTGTATGCGGAGATCGATCAGTTCGATCCGACGAAGTATGCACTGGAATATGACAAGCTTCCGGTTATGGATAAGTGGCTCTTATCCAAGTTAAATACCGCAGTGAAGCTGGTCGATGAGAACCTGGAAAACTATCGGATTCCGGAAGCGGCCAGAGTACTGGACAACTTCGTTGATGAAATGAGTAACTGGTATGTACGTCGCTCCCGTGAGAGATTCTGGGCAAAGGGCATGGAGCAGGATAAGATCAATGCATATATGACGCTGTACACAGCGCTTGCAACGATCTGTAAGGCAGCAGCACCGATGATCCCGTTCATGACGGAAGAGATCTATCAGAACATCGTCAGAAGTGTTGATCAGAGTGCACCGGAAAGCATCCATCTGTGCGATTATCCGCAGGTACATACCGAGATGATCGATACAGAGCTTGAGCAGTCCATGGAAGAAGTTCTGGATATCGTTGTCCTTGGCCGTGCGGGCCGTAACGAAGCTGCGATCAAGAATCGTCAGCCGATCGGCAACATGCTGGTGAAGGCAGAGCATGAGCTTTCCGAGTTCTATCAGGCGATCATCCGCGAGGAACTGAATGTCAAGAACATCACCTTTACGGATGATGTTGCGGAATATTGCGGTTACAGCTTTAAGCCGCAGCTTAAGACCGTTGGTCCGAAGTACGGTAAGCAGCTTGGCGGTATCAAGCAGTATCTGGAGCAGCTCGATGGTAATTCCGGCATGCAGGAATTAAAAGACACAGGTGTCATTTCCTTTGAGGTTGGCGGCGTGCAGGTATCTCTTGCGGAAGAAGATCTCCTGATCTCCTCCAAGCAGGTAGAGGGCTATGTCGCAGAATCCGATCACGGTGTGACGGTTGTCCTGGATAAGCACCTGACAGAGGAGCTGATCGAAGAAGGCTTCGTTTATGAAGTGATCAGTAAGATCCAGACCATGCGTAAGGATTCCGGCTTTGAAGTCATGGATCACATCAAGGTATCCGTCAACGGCAATCAGAAGCTGGCGGACCTTGTCTTAAAGAACAAGGATGCGATCGCAACAAAGGTTCTGGCAGATGAGATCCTGACCGATACGACGCTTGCCATTGCCAAAGAATGGAACATCAACGGCGAGAAGGCAACGATCTGTGTAGAAAAATAACGTTCTGTGCGAAACGTGACGATCGATTCATTAAATTTGTATTAAAAATGATCCCGAGAGGGGGCGAAGACGCCCTTTTCTCGGGATTTTGCGTTATACTGTAAAGGTCCTGAACAAGATATGAGGAGGGGAATCTATGAAGAAACCGCATAAGTTCGACAAAGCGCTTTTTAAGAGAAGCGTGCTGTATAACATCAAGACACTGTATCGCAAGTCCTTAGAGGAGGCAACGCCGCAGCAGATCTTTCAGGCCGTGGCCATGTCGATCAAGGACCAGGTGATCGATGAGTGGCTGGAGACGCAGAAAGAATATGAAAAAGTTGATCCGAAGATGGTCTATTACATGTCCATGGAATTTTTGATGGGGCGTGCACTGGGCAACAATATGATCAATCTGATGGCGTATGATGACGTGGCGGAGGTCCTTGCGGATCTCGGAATTGACATTAATGTCATTGAAGATCAGGAGCCGGATGCGGCGCTTGGAAACGGTGGTCTGGGCAGACTTGCAGCCTGCTTTCTGGATTCTTTGTCCACGCTGGGCTATGCAGCCTACGGCTGCGGGATCCGTTATCGCTACGGAATGTTCAAGCAGCAGATCCGTGACGGCTATCAGATCGAGGTACCGGATGACTGGCTGGCCAACGGTAATCCGTTTGAATTAAAGCGTCCGGAATATGCCAAGGAGATCAAGTTCGGCGGATATGTCCGCGTCTATGTGGATGAGCACGGCCGTGACCTGTATCGTCAGGAAGGATATCAATCGTTAAAGGCAGTGCCGTATGACCTGCCGGTGGTCGGCTATGGCAACGGCATCGTCAATACGCTGCGGATCTGGGATGCGGAGCCGATGGAAGTCTTTAAACTGGACTCCTTTGACAAGGGCGATTATCAGAAGGCGGTCGAGCAGGAGAATCTGGCGAGAAATATCGTTGAAGTCCTGTATCCGAACGACAATCATTATGCAGGCAAGGAACTGCGCTTAAAGCAGCAGTATTTCTATATTTCGGCTTCTGTGCAGGAAGCGGTGGATAAGTTTATGCGTAAGCACGATGACATCCATCAGCTGCCGGAGAAGGTGACGTTCCAGTTAAACGATACGCATCCGACGGTTGCGATCCCGGAACTGATGCGTGTGCTGATGGACGACTATCAGCTCAATTGGGACGAAGCATGGGCAATCACGACAAAGACCTGCGCCTATACCAATCATACGATCATGTCCGAAGCGCTCGAGAAATGGCCGATCGACCTGTTCTCGAGACTGTTGCCGCGTATCTATCAGATCGTGGAAGAGATCAACAGACGATTTGAAGCCAAGATCCGCGAGCAGTACGGCGATCAGGGCGAGGATGTGGTAGAAGATAAGATCCGCCGCATGGCGATCCTCTATGATGGACATGTCAAGATGGCGCATATGGCGATCGTCGCAGGCTATTCGGTCAACGGTGTAGCACGTCTCCATACGGAAATTTTGAAAAAGCAGGAATTAAAGGCCTTTTACGATATGATGCCCGAGAAGTTTAACAACAAGACCAACGGCATCACACAGAGAAGGTTCCTTTTACATGGCAATCCACTGCTGGCAAAATGGGTCAGCGCGCACGTGGGCGATGGCTGGATCACCGATCTGCCACAGATCGAAGGGATCAAGAAGCTGGCAACGGAGAAGAAAGCGCAGAAGGAATTTATGGAGATCAAGCGCAAAAACAAGGAGCGCCTGGCGAAGTATATTCTGGAGCATAACGGCATCGAAGTGGATCCGGATTCCATCTTTGATGTGCAGGTAAAGCGTCTGCATGAGTACAAGAGACAGCTTTTAAATATCCTGCATGTCATGTATCTGTACAATCAGTTAAAGGATCATCCGCGGATGGCCTTTACACCGAGAACCTTTATCTTTGGTGCCAAGGCGGCAGCAGGGTATCGTAATGCCAAGCTGACGATCAAGCTGATCAACTCCGTAGCGGATGTGATCAACAACGATGAGAGCTTAAAAGGCAAGTTAAAGGTGGTCTTCATCGAAGATTACCGTGTCTCCAACGCAGAGCTGATCTTTGCGGCGAGTGATGTCTCCGAGCAGATCTCCACCGCCAGCAAGGAGGCTTCCGGTACCGGTAATATGAAGTTCATGTTAAACGGTGCGGTGACGCTCGGCACGATGGACGGCGCAAATGTAGAGATCGTGGAAGAAGTTGGCAAAGAGAATGCCTTTATCTTCGGCCTTTCGTCGGATGAGGTCATCCGGTTTGAAAACCAGGGCGGCTACAATCCGATGGATATTTACAATGCGGATCAGGATATTCACAGAGTACTTGACCAATTGATCGACGGCACCTATAGTAAACAGGACAAAGAGCTGTTTCGACCGCTTTACAACTCGCTGCTCAATACCTTATCCACCGCCAAGGCGGATACGTATTTTATCCTGAAGGATTTTAAGAGCTATGCAGAGGCACAGAAGAAGGTCGAAGAGGCATATAATGACCGGGCACGATGGGCGAAGATGGCGATCTTAAATGTGGCTTGCAGCGGCAAGTTCTCCTCGGATCGTACGATCGAAGAGTATGTTAACGACATCTGGCATTTGGACCGGGTCACCAAGTAACGAAGTAGCACGACTGCCATAGAAGGCAACTTCTATGGCAGTTTTTTTACGCCCGGAGCGCGCCGGCGGCAGAAAGCGCTCCGGCACGGGAAGTGCCGTGACAGGGAAGAGGCGGCATGAGAGGTTGTATGGAACAGATTGTAAATGAAAAAACGGAGCGTGTATTCCTGGTCGGTGTGCAGATCACGAGAAACATCGAGGGCGCCACGGGACCGGAAGAGACCGCGCATCGCATGGAGGAGCTGGCGGCGCTTGCCGAGGCGGCAGGGATGGAAGTGTGCGGGCAAACCGTACAGAACCTGGATGCGCCCAATCAGGCGACCTATATCGGCCCCGGCAAGGTGGAAGAAGTAAAGTCTGCGGTAGAGATGCTGCATGCGGATCTGGTCATCTTTGATGCGTCTTTATCCCCCTCACAGCTGCGCAATGAACAGGATGCACTGGGCGTTGCCGTGATGGATCGGACGACGCTGATCCTGGAGATCTTTGCGTCCATGGCACGCACCAGAGAAGCAAAGTTGCAGGTCGAAGCGGCAAGACTGCAGTACCTGCTCCCCAGACTGGTCGGTCTGCATGATGCCTTATCCAGACAGGGCGGAGGCAGCGGCGCGATGAGTAATAAGGGCGCCGGTGAGACGAAACTGGAGCTGGATCGAAGGTATCTGGAAAAGCGTCTGCAGTTTCTTCGAAAGGAACTAAAGACCATCGAGCAGGAGAGAGCAACGCAGCGCAAAAAGCGTGCAGGCTCCGGCATGCCGCGTGTGGCGCTGGTCGGTTATACCAATGCGGGAAAGAGCACACTGATGAATGCGATGCTGGAGACCTACGGCGGAGAGGATGCAAAAGAGCGGCAGGTTTTTGAAAAGGACATGCTCTTTGCGACACTCGATACCACGGTGCGAGAGATCACACCGGCGGGGCGCCTCTCGTTCCTCTTATCGGATACGGTCGGGTTCGTCGATCATTTGCCGACGCAGCTCGTCGAGGCCTTTCATTCGACGCTGGAGGAAGCGGCGGAAGCGGATCTGCTTCTGCAGGTGGTCGATGACAGCGATCCGCATGCGGCGCAGCAGATCGAGATCACCAACCGGACGCTGCATCAACTGGAAGCCGATCAGAGTCCGATGATCATCATTTACAACAAAGCGGATCTGACGCAGGGAGAGGAGCGGCTGCCGATGGTACGTGAAATCGGCGATCGAAGCTATACGATCCATTTATCGGCAAAGCAGCGCATCGGACTT
>JAILPR010000256.1 GCA_024699355.1 Lachnospiraceae bacterium | reverse complement strand
ACTTGTGCTGGAACTTCCGGTCATGTTTGCCGTGATGCTGCTCTTAACCGTACCGGCCCTCGTGAAAGAAAAACTCTACCGTGCACAGGGCATTCTCTTACTTGCCATCTATGCGGCATTCTGTGTGATCCAGTTCACACTCTGATCTAATTGAAATTTAAAATGGATTTCAGGAATGAAACGCGTTAACCATTGCGGTTGACGCGTTTTTTTTTTTGTTGTATGATGCTGTGAAATAAGGCAATTTCAGCGTAGCGCCCGCACTTCCACATCCCGACAACGCAACTTCCTGCCGCCGGATGGCCATGCGCGAGAGCACCCGCACTTCCACATCACGACAACGTAACTTCCTGCCACCGGGCGATCGCGCGTGAATTGACTCACTTCCACATCACGACAACGTAACTTCCCGCCGCCGGACGGTTATGTGTGGGAGTCTCAAATCACGTCGGTACTTGGCTGCCGTATTATGGCAGCTTATGTACCGCTACGTGATTTGTGAAGCGAGAGCGTCTCCCACGCATAACCGTCCGGTGGTTGGAAGGCTATACCAACGTGATTTGTGAAGCGAGAGCATCTCCCACGCAAGCCCCGGCGGCAGGAAGCGAGTTTGTCTTAATAAACCTTTAATACTTTGTTTCTTTCAGAATTCTTGAATCCCCCTTTGTTCAGTAGTAAACTATTATCATCATTTTATGTAAATAATGCACTTATTATGCGGTCATGCTTCATGACCGGCTGTTCATAACGCAGAGGGGGCGTAATTTATGAGCACCAAAGATAAGAGGAAAGTGCGCGCTTTACTGATCGTACTGGCAGTAGCGATCGTAATTGTCGGGCTTTTTCATGCAATCTCGCTTCATATATTTAATTCGGAGGTTCATACTGTTGTCGGTCATGAGCCAACGGATGATGTATCGATGGATATCCATTTCAGGGGCGATGCCACGTCCCGGTGGGAAAAGATCGATATGGGAATCTATGGCAATATCTGGGATGCGACATTCCGGAATGACTCCCGGAATATCATCAACGGTTGGACACTGACGGTCAACATTCACGGAGATTGCTATCTGAATCAATACTGGAATGGCGATGTCGAGATCCATCAGCGTGGGGTGGATGGTCAGATGCATGTACAGCGTCTGAACCTGGCGACCTATGATGTGGACAGTCTCGAGATCGACTATCTTTATGACGGATCAGATCTGATGATCCCGCTCCAAGAGGGCGATTCGTTTGTCTATTACCCAACAGAAAAATTCAAAGAGACCACGGTACATCCGGAGGGAGAGATCGTTACCGGTTTTATCATCTACTATGCTGATGATATGGATCTGAGTGATTATCATGTTGATTTCACCTTCCACAGGAGCTTCCGGGCAGGTCTGGCGTATGGCATTTTATTCCTGCTGATCATTGCCTTTATTCTTGTTGCGGGAATGGGGATTTTTTGGCGTGTCATTTATCGTAAGGCACAAAAGGAGATGGATCTGCGTCTGTCAGGACTCTCCTGCATGTCGGATATGTATGTCACAATCTACATCATCGATCTGATCGAGCAGACGATCACTGCGGTTGGCATGACAGACGAAGAAGACCGGTATCGTCCGAAGGATAAGAGCGTCAATGAACAGATGATGTATTTTGCCGAGTTTGATGCTGACGAAGATTATCAGGGATTGATGAAAGAATTCGTGAATCTCGAGACTCTGGCGCAGCGTATGGAGAATCGTAATACGCTGGCGTTTGAGTATCACGGCAAATACTTTGGCTGGTGTTGTATCCGATTTATGGCGATGGATCGTGAGGAAGGGATGCCGCTTCAAAAGGTCCTCTTTACGGTGCAGGATATCAACGAAGAGAAGAAAGAACTTGATGATATCTATGAGCAGGTTGAGGAAGCCAAGTCCGAGAGTAGTGCCAAGAGTGCATTCCTTGCGAACATGTCGCATGAGATCCGTACCCCGATCAATACAGTCATTGGTCTCGATACGATGATCCTGAGAGAAAGTAAAAATGAGGTCGTTCGTGGCTATGCCAAGCAGATCAAGACTGCCAGCAGCATGTTACTTTCCCTGATCAACAGTATTTTGGACTTTTCCAAACTGGAAGCCGGCAAGATGGAACTGATGCCGGGCGAATATTCCCTGACGAGCCTGGTACGCGATCTGCAGATCATCATCAAGGCCCGCGCACAGGAGAAGAACCTCGACTTGAAGATCGATGTCACAGAGTCGATCCCGGATAAGCTCTACGGGGATGATGTCCGCTTAAAGCAGGTCATCCTAAACCTGCTGACCAACGCCGTGAAGTACACCGAGCAGGGTAGCGTGCGGCTTGGCATCTACGGCAAACAGGTCGAGGATGATCAGGTACATCTCCTGATCTCCGTCAAGGATACGGGAAGCGGCATCAAAGAAGAGAACAAAGAAGCGCTCTTCCAGCGCTTTGCCCGGATCGAAGAAGATAAGAACCGCAAGATCGAAGGCACCGGCATCGGCATGAGCCTGGTCAACGGTCTGCTGGAATTGATGAATTCGGAGCTGAAAGTGGCGACCATTTACGGGCGCGGCAGCGATTTCTACTTTGAGATCGACCAGAAGGTGATGGGGGAAAAGCCGGTCGGCAAGGTCGACTGGTCGACGATCACCTTAGATGATGAGGACGAGGAAGGTTATGCGGCGTCCTTTACCGCACCGCAGGCGCACGTCCTGGTAGTCGATGACCACGACATGAACCTGATGGTATTTAAGAACCTGGTCAAGGAGACACAGATTCAGGTCGATACAGCAACGAGCGGCAAAAAGGCGCTTGAGATGACCAAAGAGAAGACCTACCACCTGATCTTTATGGATCACATGATGCCGCAGATGAGCGGGATCGAGGCGATGCAGCTGATCAAAGAACAGCAGGATGGACAAAATCAAAAAACACCGATCATCATCCTGACTGCCAACGCGCTGCAGGGAGCCAAAGACGAATACGAAAAGATGGGCTTTGCCGATTTTATGGCCAAGCCGATCAAACCGGAGATCCTCGAAGAAAAGATCCTGGCACACCTGCCAAAGAAACTGACCAAAGCAGCACCATCC
>JAILPR010000182.1 GCA_024699355.1 Lachnospiraceae bacterium | reverse complement strand
CTCCTGCACCGCATGCTTCATCTGATTAAAAGAAGTCACGAGTTCGCCGATCTCGTCGCGGTTCTCCACCTGCACATCCTCACCGCCAAAATCGTCATCGGAAATTTTGCGGACAGACTCTGCCAGACGTCTGATCGGGCGCGTTAACGTCGAAGAAAAGACGCCGGAAAAAATTCCCGTCACGATGATGGCAAACACACTGAAAAACAGCAGCAGATACGGCAGTGCATTTAACAGTGGCACTTTGCCCTGATAGGCAACCGCGCCGACCTCCACCGTGATCTGGATCAGATCCTGCATATAGCCATCGAGATACCCCTGCATCTCGAGGAGTTTATAAAAGGCATCCGAACTTCTGCTCTCGCCCTCTCCGAGACTCTCGATCACCTCATCGCATTTTGTCTCGTAAACCTCATACGCACTGATGATCCGCCAGGTCCGCGCATAGCGCTCCGCGCCCACATTTTCGTACTGAAACGGAAGGCGTGCGATCATGGCACGGGTGTGTAAACAGGCGGATTCATACTGTGACCGGTTCTCGGAGGTATCACTGCGCATCACTTTATCCAGCGCACTCTTCTGCTCTTCGAGTGCGGTAAAGACGTTTTCGCAGCGGGTCAGGTCATCTAAGACCACACCCATTCCCTGGAGGGAATCGTTGACGACATACATGTTAAAGATGCCGGCCAGAGCGATGATGATGATCAGCACCATGGCATAGGATCGTGTTTTTTGTTCAATTGGAAGTTTTAACCAGGTCCGTTTGATCAGATTCATAACTGAATTTTACCATAAAGTGTTCAGAAAATACTATTTTCTGCGGGAATACCCGTGGAATATAATGAGTACAGAAGCAGACGGGTTTCCTTTGATGCAATCCGCAAAGGAACAGATCCAAGATTAGGAGGGTTATATGAAAAACGACAGATGGGTATTTTATAAAGATGTGGAACCGCAGGATCAGAAAAACGGTGTCATCCGCCGCGTCCTTGCTTATGACGGCGATGTGATGACTGTGGAAAATACATTTGAGAAAGGTGCGATCGGTGCGCTGCACTCTCATCCGCACACACAGATCACGTACATCATCAGCGGCAAATTCGAATTCGAGATCGATGGTGTCAAGAAGGTCGTTACCGCAGGTGATACCTTATTAAAGACCGACGGTGTCATCCACGGTTGTGTCTGCCTGGAGGCAGGAAAGCTTTTGGATATCTTTACACCGTATCGTGAAGATTTCGTCGAAGATTAAGGAAACGCGCCACTTGGCGCACAATCATAAAGGCGCAGGTAAGAACGTTTAAAACTTACCTGCGCCATCTTTATTTCACACCTTTATTTCACACCTTTATTTCATACCTTTATTTCACGCCTTTTTTTCTGGCATACGCTGTCAGGATCAGGATCAGTGCAAAGTCTAAGATCACCACGACCGCTACCGAACTCATGCCGACATAGATGCCTGCATGCTCTGCGATCGAACCGATGACAGACGGCATCACGATCGATCCAAGGCTTGCCAGCGTCAGGACAAAGCTCCAGGCCAGCGAATACTTATGGATCAGATCTCCGGTAAAGGATACGACCGTCGGATAGATCCCCGCCATCGAAAAGCCGAAGCCCATGATGCAGACCACGATCAGTGCGGTCTGACGCGCAAAAAGCAGCGCCACGAAGAATAATACGATCCCGATGCCCATATACGGAAGCAGTTTTCTCTTATCCATCCTGGTCGATGCCCAGGCAACGGTCAGACGGCCTGCCAGGATCATGATCCAGAGCACACTTGCCGTGATCTGGGAGAGTTTCTCATCGATAAATCCGGTATCGGAGAAATACGTTACCATCCAACCGATAACGCCCTGCTCCGCACACAGATAGAAAAACAGGGTCAGAACCACCAGCCAGAAGATGCCTTCTTTGAAAAATCCGACACCGCCTTCTTTGGCTTCCGGCGCTGCCTCCTCTTTGGTCTCGCCAGCCACATCCGGATCCGGGATCATCAGATATAACAGGAAGCTGATGATGCCGAGGATCATCATCATGATCAGTGCATAGACATAGCGCTCCGCACCGCCTGCCGTGATCAGCGTCAGCAATAACGGGAATAAAAATGCACCGACCGAGAACATCGCATGCAGACCGTTTAAGATCGACGCCTGTCCCGGTGCCAGATCATTGACGACCGAATTACAGAAGTTACTCGTCGCACCTCTTGCAAAACCGGTCAGGAAAAAGGCGATCGCCAGCACCGGATTACTCTTGCCCACGATCAGCAGCAAAAAAGAGATTGCATAAAAGATGTTAAAACACAGGATGCCTCTCTTGCGTCCCAGCTTGTCCGCAACCGGCCCCGCCAAAAAACTCGATGCCAGATTACCGATGGAATGGAGCGACACGAGCATGCCGGCAAAGACATAGTCCAGTCCTCTCGCATCACGGATAAACGGCAGCAAAGAGCCGATCGACAATGCCAGCATACCATTGATGACAAATACGCCATAGCTGGTAAAAAGCTGATGTTTTCCACGTGCTGTTAATTTAAAATTCATAGTGCTGATTCTCCTTATCAACGGCAGATCTGTTCCTCCTGCCGTCCAAACAATTCAGAAAAATGCCGCGCCGAGACAATTGCTGTTCATGGCGCAATTCCTATCCTAGCAGAATATCCGATTTTCGTAAATTGGAAGATTTGAAGTATGCTATAATCCTGATATGGATAAATTTTTACCTGTCAATCAAACAGAACTGAAGGACCGCGGCTGGGACGCGGTCGATTTTACCTATGTCTGCGGTGATGCTTATGTCGATCATCCAAGTTTTGGCATGGCGATCATCTCCCGCCTGTTGGAAGCTCACGGCTACCGTGTCGGGATCATCGCGCAGCCTGACTGGAAGGATCCTGCCTCCATCGATGTGTTCGGTGAGCCGCGGCTGGGCTTTCTGGTCTCCTCCGGCAACATGGATTCCATGGTCAATCACTATACCGTGGCCAAAAAGCATCGCTCTACGGATGCCTACACGCCCGGCGGACAGATCGGCAAACGCCCGGATCGCGCTGTGACCGTCTATTGCAATCTGATCCGGCAGACTTATAAGAAAACACCTATTATCATTGGTGGCATCGAGGCCTCCCTGCGAAGACTCGGGCACTATGACTACTGGTCGGACTCCGTCCGCCGCTCGATCCTGTTGGAATCCGGCGCGGATCTGATCAGCTATGGCATGGGCGAGCACAGCATCATTGAGATCGCGGATGCCTTAGCAGGCGGCATCGATGTCAGCGACATTACCTATATCGACGGTACCGTCTTTAAGACCAGAAACGAAGACCTGATCGCCGATGCTGAAAAGATTCCTTCTTATGAAGAGATCTGTGCAGATAAGATGAAATATGCCGAAGCCTTCCGGATCCAGTATCATAACACCGATCCGTTCACGGCACACCGCATCGCGCAGGGCTATGGCGGCAAGATGTACGTCGTCCAGAACCCGCCGGCCAAGCCGCTGAGCACCATGGAACTGGATGATGTCTACGCCCTTCCTTATACGAGAGCCTATCATCCTTCTTATGAAAAGGACGGCGGCATCGCAGCGCTTTCGGAGATCAAATACTCTCTGACCTCGAACCGCGGCTGCTTTGGCGAATGCAATTTCTGTGCGCTCACCATGCACGAAGGACGCATCGTCCAGGCCAGAAGCCACGAGTCGATTCTCGAAGAAGCCAAAGAAATGATCACCGAACCGGACTTTAAAGGCTATATCCATGATGTCGGCGGACCGACCGCAGAGTTCCGTGCACCGGCCTGCGCCAAGCAGCTGACCAAGGGTGCCTGCACCGGAAAGCGGTGCCTGTATCCGAAGCCCTGTCCGAATCTGAAGGTCGACCATAGTGATTATGTTAACCTTTTACGTAAACTAAGAAAGCTTCCGAATGTGAAAAAAGTCTTTGTCCGTTCCGGCTTTCGCTTTGACTATCTGATGGCGGATCCGAACAAAGAATTCTTAAAGGAACTTTGTGAATACCACGTCAGCGGGCAGCTCCGAGTCGCGCCGGAACACATCTCGGACAATGTCTTAAAGCGGATGGGCAAGCCTTCGGTCGAGACGTACAATGCGTTCATCAAAGAATTCGAGCGCGTCAACAAACAACTCGGGAAAGATCAATATATCGTTCCTTATTTAATGAGTTCCCATCCGGGTTCTACGTTAGAGGATGCGATCGCACTTGCGGAATATCTGCGCGATCATCACATCTCCCCGGATCAGGTCCAGGACTTCTACCCGACCCCGGGCACCGTCTCGACGACCATGTACTATACCGGCATCGATCCTCTCTCCGGAGAGCAGGTCTATGTCGCACACAATCCGCATGAAAAAGCAATGCAGCGAGCGCTGATCCAGTACCGCAAGGCAGAGAATCACGCGCTCGTCAAAGAAGCTCTGATCAAAGCAGGGCGTGAGGATCTGATCGGCTTCGGGCCGCTTTGCCTGATCCCGCCACGCCCCATGGAAAAACATACCGGCCGCAAAGCCGGAAGCGCAGCGCCGGCGCGTGATAAGGCCGGCGGCGCAAAACCGGCGCATAATAAGGCCGGAAACGTAACGCCGGCGCGCAGCAAAGCCGGCGGCAAGGGTGCTGCCAAGGCAGCATCATCACAGGGAGGAGAACATTATGGCAGGAATCGGTCCCAGAAACAGGGAAAAACACGTAACGAGCGGCGGAGCGGGCGTTCACAAAAGAGGTAGCGGACGGGGCAGCGGCCCGGTCGGCAGCGGCTCTTTTCTTGGATCGGGCGCAGGCACCGGCTCAGGCGGATCTCAAAGAAGCGGTGGATCCCGCAGCAAACTTTCCATTATCGTCGTGATTCTGGTGCTGCTCCTTGGCGGCGGTGGCGGCCTGGGATCTTTCCTCGGCAGCTCTGGAAATACCGGCACGGGGACATCGCAAAGCAGCCCGGCAACAACGGCCACCACCGGTGGCAGCACCGGAGATGCAACTTCGGCAACTTCCTACAGTTCCGCGCTCAGCTCGCTCTTTGGCTCTGTCAGCGGCACCAGCGTCGGCTGGGTCACCAAGGCCAATACCGGCATCCTGGATACCTCCGTTGCAGATAATGCGCGTGACAAATATACGACCATCCACGGTGATGGCACGGATGAAGTGACGATCATGGTCTACATGTGCGGTACGGACCTCGAGAGCCGCAGCGGCATGGCAACCAACGATCTGAACGAAATGGCAAACGCCACCCTTTCCGATCAGGTCAATCTCATCGTTTACACCGGTGGCTGTAAGCAATGGAAAAACAACATCGTCAGCAGCTCCGTCAACCAGATTTATCAGGTCAGGGACGGTGGCTTAAAGTGTCTGGTTTCGGATGCCGGCACCGCGGCCATGACCGATCCGGAAAACCTGACAAGCTTCATCGATTACTGCACCGAGCACTATCCGGCCAACCGGCAGATGCTGATCTTCTGGGATCACGGCGGCGGCTCGATCTCCGGCTACGGCTATGATGAAAAGAATGCCTATGCCGGCTCCATGAATCTCTCCGAGATCAACAATGCACTTTCAAATGCCGGTACCAAATTTGATTTCATCGGCTTCGATGCCTGCCTGATGGCAACCCTCGAGACCGATCAGATGCTGACCTCCTATGCGGACTACTGTATCGCATCGGAAGAGACAGAGCCAGGTGTCGGCTGGTATTATACGAACTGGCTGACCAAACTCTCGACCGATCCGTCGATGCCGACGATTGAGATCGGACAGAACATCATCGATGATTTCGTTGATGTCTGTGCCCGCAGCTGTCAGGGGCAAAAGACAACGCTCAGCATCGTGGATCTGGCAGAACTGGAAACGAATCTGGGTGATGATTTTAAAGCCTTTGCCCAGAGTACGACGGAACTGATCAAAAACAACGACTATCAGACGGTTTCCGATGCGAGAAACGATGTACGCGAGTTTGCGCAGTCCTCACGCATCGACCAGATCGACCTGGTACACTTTGCCAAGGGCATCGGCACGGACGAAGCCGAAGCGCTCGCCAACACGCTCCTGTCGGCGGTCAAATATAACCGCACCTCATCGAGCATGACCAATGCATACGGCATCTCTGTGTACTTCCCGTATCAGAAGGTGTCCAATGTCGATAACGCCGTTGCCTTAAATGACGCGATCGGTGTCGATGAAGAGTACTCGGATTGTATCAAAGAATTCGCAGCCCTCGAAGTATCGGGGCAGATCAGCTCAAGTTCCGGCAGCCTCTCCTCCCCGCTCTCATCACTCCTTGGCGGAGGCGCAAGTGGCTCTGCGCAGGATATGACACAGATCGCGACGCTGCTCGGGTCATTTTTGACAGATACCGATACGCTCGGCTCGCTGATCGGCGGCTCTGCGTCGTTCTTTAGTGGCAGAGCCTTAAGTACCGAGGATACGGCAGCTTATATCGAAAGCCATCAGTTTGATGCAGGCAGGCTTACCTGGAGCGAAAACGGGGATGCGCAGCCTTCCATCGCGCTGAGCGAAGAGGATTGGGCGCTGATCCATTCCGTGGACCTCAATCTCTATGTGGATGACGGCGAGGGCTACATCGATCTGGGTCTCGACAATGTCTATACCATCGAAGAAGACGGCACCTTTGTCGCGGATGTCGATGGCACCTGGCTCTCGATCAACGGACAGCCGGTGGCTTATTATCATTTGGATACGGTAGAAGACGGTGAGAATTACACCATTACCGGCAGAGTGCCGGCATTATTAAACGGAGAAGAAGTGAACCTCATCCTCATCTTTGATCAGGATCATCCCTACGGCTATATCGCAGGAGCCGATCCCGACTATGATGAAGAGACCGAGACAGCGACCATCTCTCGTGGTCTGATCGATTTAGAGGTTGGAGATACGCTGGATTTTCTGTGTGATTACTATGGATATGACGGGTCCTTCCGGGACAGCTACTATCTTGGCGAACAGATGAGTGTGACGGAGACCATGGAGATCAGCAATACCGAGGTCGGTGCTTCCTATGTCGCCCTGTATCGCTTTACCGATCTGTACAACCAGGCGTACTGGACGCCGGCGGTACCGTAATTTCATACGCTTTACAACTTTGGCCGGCGCCGCAGCACATGCGCCGGCCTGTTCTTTTGCACGTTTCGGCGCGCCGGGGATGCGGCGCCTGCCGCTGCGCACCGGCCTGTCTTAACCTGACAGCGGCGCCCTGGCAGTGGCACGCCGGCCTATGCCTCCGCCCGGAAGCTGTACGCAGGGATCTTTGGGATCAGTGAGACCGGCTTGCCGGCTTCCAGGACATACTCTTTTTGCCGATCCATCATTAAAATGACCTCGGGCGTGCGCTTTGCTCTGGTACCGATAAGCTGCGCCGATAAGAGGTCATTGCTTCCCATATAGACGATGTGGTCGCAGTTGTTTTGAATGGTCAGGGACTGTGAAGGCGAATACAGTGTCTCTAACTGCGTCAGCGACTGCACGCACAGCGTCAGCCAGATGTCCCTGCTTCGCACCACCGAGATCAGCTTGTCAAATCCGGGGATCAGCGCACCGGATGCAAAATCATCCATGATAATCCTGACCGGCACGCTTAACTGCCCGTCCGGATTCTGATCTGCCTCAGCGATCAGTGTCTGCAGTGCCTGGGTATAGAAGATGTTGACCATTATATCCATGCTGTGATCCGAATCGGAGATATTTAAAAACAGGACGCTCTTCTCCGTTCCGAGTTTGGCGATATCCAGTATTTCCCGATTTCTGCGTGATCTGGGCATCTCAGGGTCAAAGACATGTCGGTATTCTTCATAGTCAAAGATCTTCAGCGCCACATTCACAAAGGCATAGATGCTCGATAAGGTCTTATCTGCCTTTTGCATCCCTTTGATCTGGTAATAGCGCTTGGCGGCAAGCGACTGCGGATGCTCTCTGATCCACGGCACAAAAGCGCCTTCCCCGGTCGGACTGATGAACGCCCGGTAGAGCTTTGCCACCGCATACATGTTGTGATCCTCCTCCGGAAGGGCCGAGAGCGCATAGTCCACAAATAACTCGAGGACACTGCGGGCGCTCAGCTCCCAGAACGGATCATCTCCGGAAAGTTTTACCGGGAACAGGGCTTCCACCATGCGCGCGATATCCTGCTGCTTATAGGTACCGTCACTGTTTTTCCGGATATAGTCGAGCGGATTATACAGGCAGCTCTTCTCGGGATTTACCAGATCCAGTGTCTTTACGACATAGCCCTTATCCCGCAGTTCCGCTGAAAACATTTTCGCGAGTCTGCCCTTGGTATCCGCTACGATCAGACTCGAATCCTGCAGGGATTTTAGCTGCGTGTAAATGATCGATCCGGTCTTACAGGAACCGGAGCTTCCGACGACCAGATCATTATTGTTTAAGTGCGTCTGCCTGGTATCATTGGATACCCGAAAGCCTTCTCCCAGATAACGATACGAATAACGTTCTGCTTTTTTCATTTGTTTACTCTCCTCCTTTTTGAATCAGGGTACTCAGTTCCTCAGAATCGATGATCCTGGAGATCAGTCCGAAATCGATGGCCTCCTGCGCCGTAAAGTACGTGTCGGATTTCGTCACTTTGGCGATCTGCTTCACCGTCTTTCCGGTGCGTTCCGCAATGATCGAGATGAGGCGCTCATTGATGTTCTGCAACTGCTTTAAGTCCTCCTCGATTTCATGCGGCTTTCTGCCACCGACCTCATGGTGTGCGTAGCTGCAGTCATGGATCATTACCTTCGAGCTCGGAAGGATCAGCCGGTGTTCTTTGTCGCAGGCCAGCAGAATAATGCTGCCCATCGAAGCGGCGATTCCCGTGACGACCGCATAAACAGGGCTCTTTAACAGGCGGATCGTATCATAGACCGCAAGTCCGGATCCCACATCTCCGCCAGGAGAATTGATGAACAGCACGATCGGCTGCGTCGTATCCTGTGCCTCCATATATAAGAGTTCTTTGATCAGGTCGTTGCAGGAAGCATCGTTGACCTGTCCGACCAGAAAGATCTTGCGATCCTTTAAAAATACATCTTCGATCGGGAGTGCATCATACCCCCGTACGGATTCGATAATTACATTTGCCATTTGCATATCCTCACTTTCTGTTGATTGATGTGTTACATTCAGTGCTTTTCTGTTCCCGCTGCATCTGCCGCAGTATCTTACAGATCACCGTAATCCGGGGAGATGTCTTCCAGGATGATTTCCGGGTCAATGCCGGGCTCGATGCAGTTGGTTACGATTCGGGAGAGCTGATCTCTACCCGTCGGAAGCAGCGTCTCGCTCAGGCAATCCAGCAGGAGTTCCTCCAGCAGCTGATAGGCTTTCACGATCTGTGTCACATAGTTTCTTAAGGTGACGCCGCCGCAGCTCCAAAACTTTGTTGCGGTAAGGATGATCTGATCGATCACATCCCCAAGGGAGAGCACATCGATTTCTTCGTGATGTCCGTACTCCCGCAGAAACCATGCCGCATCCGAATAGCAAAGCCCGATCGTTTCTGTCCGGTGTGGTGCTTTCTGCATGAAAAAATCGATCAGCGCGCGGAAATTCACATGAAAGAGCAGACCCACCTGCCAGACTTCCATCTCACGCTTCAGCAAGAGCCAGGCCAGCGAAAAACAGGTCGGCGCTGCGGTAAACCTTTGCCCGATCCCGTCGCTTTGAAAAAACCAGTCATCTTCTTCGGAAAAATTGTAATAGGTATTTTCCGGAATATAGCCAACCAGCGTCAGATAGTCACTGATCGGCTGATCAAAGATGCGCTCCTGCTGCAAATGAAAGCTCCGCTGAAACTCTCTGGCGATGATTCCGTAGACGTATTTCTCTCCGGCCAGTTCCCGGTATGACATCTTTAAAAATTCCTCCAGCACCCATGCGATCCTCTCCGGCTCTTTGAACTGCTCCGGCGATGCCAGCTCTTCGATCTGTTCCAATTGTTTACTCATAGACATACCTCCTTTGCATGTTTTGATCGTGCATCACGCCCCTCCTTTTCTGCATCAAAAAAGCCGGGCTGACATCTCTGCCAGCCCGGCCAATTAATATATACACTATCCATATGCACTTTACGTTTCATAAAAAATCCCGTGAGATTCGTCCTTCTCGAAAACTGTATGTTTGATTTTTATGAATTTTCATCTTCTAATTCGTCATTTTCGTCACACTCTTTGATCTGCGCAATATACAGGCCCTTCATCGCAGCCTCAAACGCCGCAAGATTACGCTCACTCACAAACATCTTCTCCGGATCCAGTGCTTCCAGGAGCAGTCCCATGACTTTGAAGCGGTGCTTGTGCAGGTACGCATCCCAGTATTCGGACTTATCCTCCTTGACGTTTAACGTATCACGGATGAGGTATTGCAATGTCTTGGCGGTGAGTTTTTCTTTTCCAAATGCCGCCATAAACGTTTCCCGAATCTGAAGCCTTTGCTCAAACTTCTCATCCTCTTCCACTCGATCCTTATCGAGTTTTGAGAGCCGGTCTATGGTCTCGCACAGACGCTCCTTGATCTGCTTGAGCTGCCTGGTGTTGGCCTGCTCCTTGGATCCGTCCATCTCCAGATAAACAGTCAGCTGATCCTCCCGCAGCGTACGAGGCTTCCGCAGTTTGGAAACCGCCCCGGCCAGATAATCCGGCGGACAATCCCAGTACCGCTCCGACGCCTTGGATCCGCGCAATAAAATCGATGTATTGCCGCGTTCTTTTTTGATCTCATACAGGAAGGATGGTAAATAATACGCTTTTTGCAAAGACTCGGTCTCTCCGCGCTCTCTCTTGTTGATCCTGACCGATTTGATCACCGTTGAGGAAAGGATCGGCTCCTTGCGGTATGCGGTCTCCAATACCTTCTTCCTGGTGGAGGGTGGCAGGAATATACTGTGCTTTGCCCGGTCGATCTCCAATTCATTTAAGACCGCCAGTTTCAGGATACACTCATAGATCAGCTTTGCCTTCTCCGCATCGCCGACACTGCCGCCGCTTTCAGAGAGCGCATGTAACTCTTCCCACAGATAGCAGTTAAAAAGCTGCACATCATTGGAGATCGAACCGATCGCCGTCTGTGAATACGACAGCGAATGATCCAGTTTGGCAAGTTCCGTCTCCGTGTAAGGTGCCTGATTGCCATTGCCGATCAGTGCCGCTCCGGCCTGTGCGATCGGCAGTCCATCCTCTCCCGGACCATATATGCCAAGCGGTTCATAGAAGGAAGCATCTTTGCGTTGCAATTGTGCTACCGCATCTAAGACCACAGGCTCCTTGATGAACAGCGCGGTATCCGAATCAAAGTCCGCACCGCCGAGTTTGACCATGACATTATTCTCCCAGGGCGATACGACCACGATATTGCTGTGATCTTTCCCGTTTTGGAAGCGGAAATAACGATCCAGTTCCGTGCACTCTTTTTGCCGGAAGGTACACACCGAGCCTGTCGACAAATGCGGATAGCGGCAAAGCATTACAGGATCATCATCCTGCATCCCGCTGATATATACCTCATCTTTGGAGAGAAGCACAGGCAACTGCTGCTGCAACTGCACTCGCCCTGCCGCATTCTTTTTCGCATTCGCGGAATACCACAGCATCTCATAAGGCATACTGCAAAGGATATACATATCCCCCGCAAGATGGATCTCGCCGCGACGGAGCTTCCGCTTATAATCACTGATCCACTGCGTTTTGTAATTGATAAAGTCCGCGGTTTTGGCATAGTCCGGCCCAAGCCTGTGGTACAACTCGTAAATGCATTTTGCCTTCTCGGAGGTCGTGGAGATGTGCTCCAAAAACAGTGCATCATCGTCCCAAAGTTTCCGGATCAACTCTTTTTCCGGTGTAAACAGCTCCTCCATACACGCTTCGCTCAGCGGAAGAGTATTGAGCACCTGATAGCCGACCTTGTAGGAGCCTCTCCCCTCTCCGGATTTATCCCACTTCACCACGCCAAACTCGGAGAGGTTCTTTAGCCACTCCCGATAGAGGTCCTTTGGCGTTTGTTCAAAGACTTCCGCAAACTTCAACACCTTTAAGGTATCCGGTGTGATGATCAGTTTGATGTCGGAAGCTTTATGCGCACCGCCAAACATGTCATAGACGGTCTGCACCTGATGGTCTTCATAAAAGGCGCTGATCCGGGTCTGGAAGGCACAGGCCTTCATGAACTTATTGCGAAGCAGTACCATACCATGCGGCTCTACATGGCCATCCTCATCCCGGAACAGTTCTTCAAACACGCTCTCATCAAGCAGTGCCTGGCCATCCCAGATCTTATTACGATAGGTCGTCATCTGACGGCTGCAGTCCTGATTGGGACAGGCTGCGCACTCCGATACCGTATGGATCCGAAGCTCTACCGACTCCTCAGACACCTCTGTCCTCTTTTTTCGGGACTTGCCTTTGCTGATTTTCGGACACGCTTCACTGCAAACGATCCGGCGATTTCCCCGGACCGGTGCACCCTCTATCGATTCGATCAGTAAGATGTTCTTTGGTTTTAACGAAAAGCTCTTTAAGATGTTACTCAGTGTCAGAGCTTCGTATGCCTTGATCGACGTCAGGTCATACATCTTTGCCGGATCAAACCGGTGCCCCATCCAGGTCCAGTCAAACATCTCGTCATAAAGTTCATCCAGGATGAACAGACAACTGCCGCTTTTGGCTTTGCCGGCAGATCGCTTATACATCCGGTAATGCTTCTCCCCGTCACGGGTTTTTACCGTGATCCCGCAGTGATATAAAATCCCGCGGATCCGAAGTGCCTGACTGGTCTTCAGTTCCCATTGCGCTTCCATCGGCACCCTGGTCAAGAGATCTTCACTTCCGAATTTGATCAGGTCCGCATAGCACTTACCGCATTTTTTAAATGAGATCAGAGATTGAAAATCAAACGTCAGCTGCGACAGATCCCGTAGTTGATCCTGCGTGATCTCCAGATTATCCAAAAGCCAGTCCGATTCTTTTAACCACGCAAGGCTCATATCTTTTCTGGCCTGTTCGATCCGCTCATTGACGCGCAACAGTGCCACCGGTTCGACCTCGGCACTCTCTTTCGCATTCCCCAGAAACAGCACATACTCTCCCGGTATGCATTCATACACCCCGGTCGGAAACTTTACCGCCTCCATCACATCCCGGAAATCAAACGCGCACGAGATCCGCCCGGTACGCTCTTTGATAAACACATCCTCTTTTTGATAGACCCCCAGGATCCGGCAGTTTCCTGTTGTCTCCTCCTTCCTGGTGACATACACCAGCAGGGTCGAATCCTCAGTAACGTTCCGATCACTCTTATTTACCTGCAAGGAGAGTTTGACCGTTGTTCCGGAAATCGCGGTTTGGGCTTCCCGTACCCGGTAATTCTCATCCAGGGCAAGAGACAATGCTTTCACCGCACGCTTACTGCCGCCCACATTCCGGGTCTCTTTCCGCTGTTTTTGATAATGAGACTGATTCTTCCGGTAGTGCTCCAGCATCTCCAGGTACGCGCCTTTGGCATCTTTTCCGATTTCCTCGGCCCAGGAAAATTCTGTAATCCCTTTTTGATACTGCTCATAATCTTCGTTGATCTGCGGTATGGAGAACCGGGAATCCTCCTGTAAAAACCCATCCTGTCCGGAGAACTTCACATTAATCATCGCCTCGGAATAGGTCTTCTTATACTCTCCCTTCCCTACCGTATGAAATGCCGACGGGAACGAGGCTTTCATCTCCTTTTTGCCACACAGTTCCTGGATTTTCAGACTATCTAAAGAGACCGACAGTCCTGCGCCATAGTTTGCAGCGCTGACCGCGGCCCCTCTCATCATATGAACCAGGATCTCATTCGCATCATAGGAATGGATATAAAATGGTTTGGAATAATCGATTGTTGCTTTACGTGCCATAACTACTGTTACATATCCTTATGTTCATTGTGCCGCCCGGGCACATTTTTTCTCACAGTCCTTCTTTACAGCAGCTGAATGCTCAGTGCGATCAAAAGCTGCCCGAGATAATATGCGGACAGATTGACGATCCGCATGCGAAAGCGCTGGTTCTTGCCAAAGGTATTAAAGATCAACACGATATCACTGATCAGAAATGCCACAGCGCCGATGAAATACATGATGGTGCCGAGCGCCGGATCCCCGAAGGCAATCCCTGCCGAAGTCACTGTCATCAGGACGATCGCACCGATATAAAGGACGCCAAAGATCATAAACGCCTTCTGCGCCTCAATCCTGCTAAACATCCACTTGAGCAGCACGATGGTTACGATCACACCGATCACGATGCTCACCGCCAGATACTGTGACTTTGGTACCAGTGCCGCAAAGTAGATGATATGCCCTATCAGAAATGCCGCAATCCCGGCCAGGAAAATCTTTTGTCCAACCTTCGTAAAGACGAACCGGAGATTTAATAACACATCACCGATACCGCCACAGATCAGTCCGCAAACGATCATCTCTGCAAACGAAACGTCGCTGCAAAGCCCCATGCCAAGCACGCCCAGCAGGATAAACATGCAGGATGCCAGACCTTTAAAGATCACCGCGGGAATACTCTTCTGCTTCCACTCCATGGTGATAAAGACTGCCTGCAGTACCATACCGATCAGTGCAACCGCCAAATACTTCATGTTTTGCCCCCCTATGTTTTTGCTGCCTCCAATAATGGTTTGTTCGCTGCGATCAAACGCAGGCTTTCCTGCACTTACGCATCCGAACGTGAAAACCCGTTCTTCATCTCGCAACTGGCTTCATATAATACTTTCCCAAGCACATCCCCTGTTTCTTTCTTCAGGATGTCTGCCATCTCTTCATTTGCCTTCTCAAGTGCCTTACAGATCTCTTTCCCCTTCTTCTTTTGAATCGCCGCATCCGTCTCATGGATCAGCTTCATGCCGGCGTTGATCACCTTGTTCTGATAGCGCTCGATATGCGAATTGGACATTGCCCAGTGCGCATCCGCCAGCGCGCCGATCAGACGATTGACCCAATAGAAGTTCTCGGTCGTCACCTCGCCCGTGGTCCCGGAGAGGTACTCCGGTGTCGTATCGACATTTGCGTAGAACGGTGCAAAAGCATTAAACACATTTGACCCCATCGCGATCCACTGCAGTGCGCTGATCGCCTCCGGCACATTCGGGCGGATCTGCGTCAGTGATAAGAAGTTGTTTCTGCTGATGCCGATCGGTCTGTATTTTCCGCGATCTTCCGCATGTCCGTATCTGCCGTACGGATCAAACGGCGTCCCCTGGAAATGTGCGGAAAGCACGTATTTCACATCATCTACGGTCACCTTATGCTCCGGGCACATGCACCATGGCAGGTCATCGTCACCGGGCTGATAGTCTGCCCCCGGGCCATCCCAGGTATACGTCCGCGGATTCAGTTTTTTGAGCATAAACCATGCACGCGGGGTGTTATAGACATGATCCGCGTCGTCGTGAGAGCCAAAGGCCGCACGCACATCAAACTGCGTATCCTTCGCGACATCATCATCCTCGGACTGTACGCGCATCGTCAGATCCAGGTGGTTGTCGCGGATAAAGTCGATCATGTCCGCAGAGCACATATGCTCTTCTTTCGCCCCAAAGGCATCCGTAAAGTCAAACCAGTCAATCCCCTGCTGATTCGGC
>JAILPR010000118.1 GCA_024699355.1 Lachnospiraceae bacterium | reverse complement strand
CTTCGTTTAAATTTTCTCCGATCACGATCATAATATTCTGACCATTGGCGATCGGATGCATGTTCAGTGTATCTTTCGTCGCATTCAGTTCCAGATAACTTCCATCCGGGAGCTTCGCAAAGCCTTTGACCCGGTGCACCTGACCGAAGCGGGGATCCGACAAGGTCTCTGTTGCCCGCGCTTTCAGCTCTTCTTTGGGCAGTGCCCCCCGGTCCATATACATCAGCGCTTCAAACCGGTTATCCTCATCAAAGGGCAGTTTGACATGATCTTCGCTGCGATATCCTGCATGAGATAATTGTTCCAGTACCGAAGCATCCATGTCCTTCCAGTCGATCCTAAGGATATCCTCACCAAACCTTCTTTTACAGTGGAATTGTTCACAGACACGGTTTAGATGATCCACCGTGTGCTGCAGTTCCATGTCACTTGCCTCCTGTACTCTCGAGAAAATGACCCTGCCCGCACAGGCGATCTGCGAGGCCAGCATATAATCCGATTTGACGGAGATCTCATCGGGAAGCTTCGCATCCACGATCGTAAGCACATTGCCGATCTCATACCACTGATCCAGCGGCTCCTCGTGCAGCACATCGAAAAATTCATCCACATCATAAATTCCCGAAGGCTCCACCACAACCCTGGTATAGCCACTCATATACATGCTGATCAGCTTGGTACGGAATCTGCGCATATGCGTGGCCAGATCACATCCTCCCGCAAGCATCTCCAGCTCGCACCTCTCGCCTCTTAATTCATTGAGTGAAAGCATATCCACATTGACGGCACCGTAGTCATTCTCTAAAATGCCGAGCCTCTCGCCCCGCTCCATCAGATAGGTCGCATATCGTTTGATAAAGGTTGTTTTCCCGGATCCCAAAAAACCGGTGATCAGATCGATTTGAATCATGGTTTCGTGCTCCTTTGCCTACTTATCTTACTCTCTTTCCGCAAAGAAGTCATTGACCTCATCCATCAGTTCAAAATGGGACATGGTCTTTAAGAGATATTTTTCCGGTTTCAGATGCAGGACACTGGTAACGCCTTCTCTGGTACTGTTGGCAGTCAGGAACATTACCGGAATATTCCTGGTATGTTCATCACTTCTGAGCATCTCAAGCACCTGCGGCCCGTTGGCCACCGGCATCTCATAATCAAGCAGGATCAGATCCACTTTTTGTCTGCCAAGCAGCGTGATCGCGCTCATACCGGAGTTTGCCATAAAAACGTTATAGCGTTCCGACAGCCAGGTTTTGATGGTTCTGAGCATCGTAGCATCATCATCCACCACCAGGATCTTTTTTCGTTCTTCATGGAAGGCACGCTTTTTGAGCGCGACTTCCAGTTTGTCCGCTACAGCCTGCACATTTAACGGACGCTCAAATACCCCGGTAATAAATTTTTCCGGGATCAGTTTATACACCTTGCGGAATTCCTCATCATTGCCGATCAGATACAGCAACGTCTCCTGCTCATCCTCCGAATCCACAAAATAGTCTCTTAAGAAGATCAACATCTCCGGCGGAAGTTCTCCGTGTTCTTCGATAAAGATCAGCCAGATCTGCGGTTTTTCTTCAATTCTGCTGATCGTCGTCACATCCGGCTCTTCCATGATGACTTCATAGTCTTCATTTTGGAGTCCCTTCATAATGGCATTCATCATGAAGCTCTTCCGGGCTCCGATCAATAAGATCCTCTTGTCCATGAGTTACTCACCTTTTCAATACTCGCAACAACGCTTCTCTGTCCACTGTCATTACGGCTTCCTTGATCTTCACAAAGGTCTCCTTGAAATCTTCCGGCATACGATAGCCATCCATCTCGTTGATCGCGATGTCCAGACTGTCAAAGTCAAAGGCCTCTGCAAGCTCCCGCAGTCCTGCCAGATAATATTTGAGTTCGTCCTGTGACAGAAGCGGTTTGTCTGTTTCCTGTTTCGTTCCCAGCATCATATCCAGTTTCTGGATGTAGGAACGATAATCTTTCATCATATACGGCATCTGCTGCTCGATCTCCACCAGATCACCCCGTTTACCGCAGCTTTCCAGATAGGCCGCACGCTCGCTCAGCCGGATCGCCCCCAGGAGACGCGCCGAGCTCTTTAACGCATGTACCTGGATCGTGAAATCATCGATATTGCCGGAATCCACATCACTTTCCATGCGTACTGCACGACTTTCGATGTCGGTACGGAATTCTTCGGCCACCTGTTTCAGGATCTGTGAACCGCCACAGGTCTGTACCGCCAGTTCATAATCGATCCCTTCCGGCACCATCTTTGGTACAAAGCCTTCTTCCGACCACTTCTCTTCTTCCCCGCTGCCGTCCAGGATATGGACCTTTGCTTTGGGCAAATGCCGGATCAGCAGTTCTTCCAGTTTGACCGAATCGATCGGTTTACTTAAATAGTCATCAAAGCCTTCTTCAAAATACTGCTCCCTCGCCGTATTAAAGACATTGGCTGTCAATGCCACGATCGGCACATCACGGTTTCTGGGATCGTTTAATTCCCGCATGGCATGCAGGGTCTGGATGCCATCCATTCCCGGCATCCGGTGATCGAGAAATACCAGATCATACGCATGTAACCGAAAGACCGATAATGCCTTTGCGCCGCTTTCCACGCAGTCCAGGCGTACCTGCGTCCGCTTTAGGAGCCCCCTTAGTACCGTCAGGTTCATCGGGGTATCATCCACCGCAAGGATCCGGGCCCCCGGTGCATGGAAGGTTTCGTGATATTCCGGTTTTTCACGCTGGGAAAGACCATAGTTCTGCTCGATATTTCCGATCGGCTCCCAACGTACCACTTTCTGCTTTACCTGAAATCCAAACGTCGAGCCAAAGCCGTAATCACTTTGCACTTCCAGTTCGGATCCCATATTTTCCAGAAGATTGCGAACGATGCTCAGTCCCAGTCCCGTCCCTTCGATCGAGCGGTGCGCTGTCTCATCGATCCTCTCAAACGGTGTAAAGAGCTTCTCCATATCTTCTTTCCGGATGCCGCTGCCGGTGTCGGTCACATAGGCTTTGAGCAGGATCTCATCGTCTCCGCTCTTTTCATAACCGAGCGTGATCTTGATGCTGCCTTCCTCCGTATACTTGATCGCATTATTGAGGATGTTCAAGATACACTGTTTCAGGCGGATCTCATCACCGATCAGCACACGCGGAATGTTCGGGTTGATCTCATTTTCCAGATGCAACCCCTTTTCCCGGATACGGCTCTCCATCATGTTATAAACATCCATGATGACGGAGCTTAACTCATACTCTACCGGAAGGATCTCCAGCTTTCCGGCTTCGATCTTGGAATAATCCAAAATATCATTGATCAGCGATAACAGCAAATGTCCTGCTTCCCTGATCTCCACCGCATATTCCGCGGTCGTCTCTTCCTGCGTATCCCGCAGGATCATCTCATCAAGTCCGATGACCGCATTGATCGGTGTCCGGATCTCATGCGATACATTCGAAAGGAACTGATTCTTGGCCTGATTGGCTGCCTGGGCATAATGCAGTTCTTCCTGCAGTTTATGCTCATCCTGCAAATGCTTGATGTTTGAGGTCATATCATCGATGACCACATCCAGTGCAAAGAACAACTCCCGGATTTCATCGTGCGCCGGCGGGATAATATCATGAAAGGCTTCCGTCGTCTGCATCCGGTCCTCATCCCCGGTCTTGGCAAATTTTTTCATAAACGCCGAGATCCGCTGGATCGGGAGCACGATGGAATGCTGGATGTAAGCATTGAAGAAATACATCAGCGGAATGACAAAGCATAAGATGCTCATACACATCTTCATCAAAAATTCCATCATGGAATCGCTCCAGGTGATCTTGCCGGTGACCGCCTGCTGCACTTCATCATCCGGCATCAACTCTTCGCTGCTGCCATAGGATGTATCGTCTGTTGTGCCCTGCTCCGCTTCTATCTGTGCGACCCACTCTTCCACCACGACTTTGCCCGGATTGGGATCCGCCAGATGATCGGCATCATCCACCTCATTCCGCGCTTCTTCGGAAATCATCTGTCCGAAGTCTCTGCTGAGCATTTCATAGACCAGTGCAGACTGCGTCAAAGATACCATGATCACGACGACCAATACCAGCGAAACGATCGCTGCCACCCGCTGTCCGAGACGTGAGATCTTGGAAAAATCCGTGGTTGCATACTGCTGCTGATATTTCGCGGTAAAGAAGTGGCTAACGTGGAACAGTTCTTTGACCGGATCAGGTACCGCGGTAAACATCACCGTCAGGATCAGCGCCGCCAGTAAACTCTGCGGAAGCACCATGAGTACCAGAAGGGCGCACTCCAACAGTTCAAAGGTATCCGGGCGAAATCTCCCCAGTACGACCAGAGCAAAATACCAGCCATTCCCCAGCATCATCGCGATCGAGAATATCGCAATGAGAAATTTCCACCATTTACAAAACCAGCCATGCCGCGCAAATCCATAGCTGATCATCATGACCAGCATATAGATAAACGGCAGAAAACATTGCGACGGTGACTTCACCACAAAGATAAAAAAGGCACACATCACATAGAACATTCCTGCCATATCCCCGAGCAAACCGCCGACCAGCAAAACCGGCAAAAATGAGAACTGGATGTCTCCCCATGGTGAAGAGACATAGAGCAGTCTTCCTTCATGCTCTACGTCTGCATAAAACAGTACAATCGCAACTGCCAATAAGATCCAGTGGATTGCATAATGCCATATTCGCTGTTTTCTGGTTAAATACTCAGGGTATTGATCCATAGTACTAAAATTATATGATGCTTTATGCGTCAGTGGTATTAAATTATTCTTAAGTTTCTCTGAAAACTTCAAAGAGCCCCACTGTATTGTATACAATGAGGCTCTCGTTTCCCATTTATTTGGATTATTGCGGCTGCTTACCGATATAAGCAAGGATACCACCGTCAACATATAATACATGGCCGTTGACGAAGTCAGATGCTTCGGAAGCTAAGAATACTGCAGGACCCTGCAGATCGGTTGCATCTCCCCATCTTGCTGCCGGGGTCTTTGCGATGATGAACTGATCAAACGGATGTCTGCTGCCATCCGGCTGGATCTCACGAAGCGGTGCGGTCTGCGGTGTTGCGATATAACCGGGTCCGATACCGTTGCACTGGATGTTGAATTCGCCGTACTCGGAAGCGATGTTTCTGGTCAGCATCTTTAAACCGCCCTTTGCAGCTGCATAAGCGGATACGGTCTCACGACCAAGTTCAGACATCATAGAGCAGATGTTGATGATCTTACCGTGACCTTTTTTGATCATGGACGGGATGACTGCCTTAGATACGATGAACGGTGCATTTAAGTCAACATCGATTACCTGTCTGAACTCAGATGCCTTCATTTCGCACATCGGGATTCTCTTGATGATACCGGCATTATTTACCAGGATATCGATCACGCCGACTTCCTTCTCTACCTGTGCGATGAATGCGTTTACCTGATCTTCATCGGTAACGTCGCATACATAACCGTGTGCTTCGATGCCTTCTTCTTTGTATGCTGCCAGACCCTTGTCTACCAGTTCCTGCTTGATATCGTTGAAAACGATGGTTGCGCCGGCTTTTGCATATGCGGTTGCAATGGCAAAACCGATACCGTAAGAAGCGCCTGTGATCAGTGCGATCTTACCTTCGAGTGAAAACTTGTTAGCAAATTCATTCATGTTTGTATCCTCCGTATTTGAATTTTGAAACGTTGATTGATCTTACAGTAAATCTTTCATGTCGACATTGTCCATGTCGTCAAAGTCCTGATTCTCGCCGACCATACCCCAGATAAAGGTGTAGTTGCGGGAACCGCTGCCTGCATGGATAGACCAGCTCGGAGAAATGACCGCCTGCTCATTACGCATAATGATGTGTCTGGTCTCCTGCGGCTCACCCATATAGTGCATCACAAACGCATCTTCCGGCAGATCAAAGTACAGATATACTTCCATACGTCTGTCGTGTGTGTGGCACGGCATCGTATTCCATACGCTGCCCGGCTCGAGATGCGTCATACCCATTTCCAGCTGGCAACTCTCTACCTGCCCCGGAAGGATATACTTATTAATGGTTCTGTGGTTGGACTCTTCCAAAGAGCCAAGCTCAACTTTGTTCTTATCCTGAATGATGACAACGCCTTCGGACGGTGTACCCTCTCTCTTGATCAGAACGGTCGGGCAGGTGCGGTGCGCCGGTGCACTGTTTAAATAAAACTTCGCCGGGTTCTTTGCATCCTTGCTGGCAAAGGTGATGTCCTTTGCGCCCATGCCGATATACATGCCGTCTCTGGCAATGACCTCATACTCTTTTCCATCCACACAGATCACGCCGTCGCCACCGATATTGATCACGCCCAGCTCTCTTCTCTGCAGGAAATACTCCGCACGGAGTTCTGCGCCGGCTTCCAGCTTTAAGGTCTTGTTTACAGGCATCGCACCACCGGTGATGATACGATCGATGTGGCTGTAAACCAGCTTGATATCATCTGCGAAGAATACCTGCGGAATCAGGAATTCTTCTCTTAATCTCTCTGTCGTATAGTGCTTCACGTCACGCGGTGAAGCTGCGGTTCTCAGTTCCATTCTTGTACCTCCTTTTCGTACATTGTAACCCCTTACATCGCCTGTTGCAAAGGAATACGCAAACTGCGCTTCGTACTGTTTCTATTATAGAATATCGGATTTTACTTTTCTCGTTTTATTTTATCTCATATGCGGAAAAAAATGAACCGTTTGCATTCGGTCAAATTTTGGTGTATGATATAAATGTAAGCACTTACATTTTTAGAGGGTATGTCATGAGAGAGTTAAATTCCTGTAAAGATGCCATGCAAATCTGCATTGAGAATAAGTATTTTGCCGTCGCCCATCTCTATAAAGACGAGAAAGTCATGGCAATGCACATTCACGATTGCTATGAACTTTATTTCTCGATCTCGGGCGGTAAGCAGTTTTTGATCGATAATAAGCTCTATCCGATCGAGCCCGGCGATATTTTTATGATCAATCAGTATGAGAGCCACTATGTCTCCCAGATCGATCAGACGCCGCACGAGCGGATCGTCATTATGATCCATCCGGACTTTATCAAATCGATGAGTTCGGCCAGAACCAATTTGAATTACTGCTTTGAGCACAGCCAGCATGACCTCTCTCACAGACTGCATCTGACGCCGGATCAGCAGAAGCGCTTTCTGTATTATATCAACAGACTGCTCTCCGCAACCGGATACGGTGCCGACCTCGAAGAGCGCGCGGTCTTCACCGAGCTCTTTTTGATGCTCAACAGCTTATGCCTTGATCAGGAAGATCAGACGCCGGCGGATGCGGACAGTTCCTATCATTCGCAGGTCGATGAGATCCTCTCTTATATCAACAACCA
>JAILPR010000108.1 GCA_024699355.1 Lachnospiraceae bacterium | reverse complement strand
ACATCCTTCCAGTCATCGATATTGCTTGCATCAAATTTGAACGGTGCACCAAGGATGACTTCCGTACCACCGTCTGATGCGTCTACGATTGTGTAGTCGCCCATGTCGCCTGCAGTAAAGGTATCGCCGGTTGCACCCGTGATTTCACCGTTTACCAGTGCCATGGAAGTATAAGCACCCAGACGGTCTACATCGATCGGATTCCAGAGGAACATGTACGGGCAGGAGTGCTCGTCGTCATCACCGATGTACTCCGCCATTTCGGACGGCAGACCAAGACCTGTCAGTTTGATATCGGTATCGGTATCCTGCAGAACCTTCGCTGCTGCCGCGATACCAACGGTTGTCGGAGAGCAGATGACCTTCAGATCAGGATACTTAAGGAGCAGCGCCTGTGTCTGATCGGTAGACTTCTGCGGCTCATCATCGCCGTATGCGATCTCTACCAGCTCTAAGTTTGCGAACTTCTCATCGGTTTCCATGATCTCTTTCATGGCATCGATCCAGGCGTTCTGATTTGCTGCCTGAGAGGTTGCGGACAGGATTGCCCACTGACCTTCTCCGCCGGACAGATCATAAACCGCATCCATCAGTGCCTGACCGATCTCTACGGTACCTGCCTGATTGACAAACGTCGCACGGCTCTCCGGATTGACTTTAGAGTCCAGACAGCTGACTGCGATTCCCTGACTCATCGCATCTGTCAGTGCTGCCTGCAGCGCATTCTCATCATTTGCTGCGATACAGATGGCATCGACGCCCTGAGAGATCAGAGAGTTGATGACTGCAATCTGCGCATCTGCCGTTGCTGCTTCCGGGTGCTGTACGATGCACTCATAGCCGGCAGCGGTGATGACTTCTTCAAAGCCGGATGCCTCTCGTTCGTTGTACGGGTTCCCTGCAGACTTGGTGATGATCGCATAGGTCTTTGCTTCGCCCTCAGCGCTCGCACTATCTGCAGATTCTGCCATTGTTTCCGTCTTTTCTTCCACTGCAGCTTCCTGTGCCGTTGTTTCGGCAGTTGTTGCAGTATCCGTGCTGCCGCATCCACTTAATGACATTGCTGTCAGTGCAAGTGTCAGCATCATTCCAACCAGTTTCTTTTTCATGTGTGATCCTCCTTTGAAATATTAAAAAATAGAATACGGGATATCTAAAAGCTCTGCGACCTTGGCAAATAAGGCTGCATTATGCCCTACCGACAATGCCAGATGATGCGTCGGCGCTTCCGTAAACCAGCGGTCCATGTAATTCGCCGGTGGCTGTGCAAAGCGGATATGCGTCATCGTATTGCCGTTTCTCAGGATCGGTGCATCGATCGCCTCACCCTCGCTGATGTTCATTTTCAGACGCCCATCACCGGTCTGGGTGATCCCGATCGTCGTAACCGGCCCCGGGTGCACTTTGGCCTCTACCGAAACACCGTTTCCGCGCTTTCCATGGTAAACACCCATCCCGCGAAGGATCGGCTTGCCCTTGGAAATGGCGATATGGAACGGTCCGTCATGTCCCAGGATCATCGTATCGCGGTTAAAATCGGCCGCGACGATCTCGCAGAAACTTCCCCCTTTCTCACAAAGATCCGCAATCTTCATTGCAAGCGCCGTCTTGATATCTCCCTCTCCCGAGCAGGCAACGCCCTGCGCATTCAGAAGCGAAAATCCGACGATAAAGCCGCTCTGTACCTCTTCGAAATGATCTTCCCGCCCATGATAGTAGTAAGAAACACTATCGAGGTTACGGTCCCTGACCATTCTCTCCTGTGCAACCGCCACACGCGCCGACCAGGACAGCTGTTCCGGTGTCGGCTTCTTGGCGATTGGATCCGATGGAGAGTCTCCGGAGATTTCAAAGAACTGATGGATGGTTTCGGTCATCGCCTCCACATCCTCTTTGGTCACCGTCCGAAGATACGCATCCAGATCACTCATCTCCAGCACTTCCACATCGATTCCGCTCTGCGCCTGAAGCATGGTCAGGTCACTGTACATATCCAGCATGCCGCTGTAATAGCCACCGAGGAAACCGAATCTGGCATCCTGCAGGTTACGTTTGACCATCGCCGCCTGACACCACTCCTCTATTTCCTTCCATGCACGGATCGCCTCCGGACGATCAGCCGTGACCTCATCTGCCTTGGCAAAGTCAGGCGTTTCGCGTAGCCCCAGAAGCCCGTTTACGACCCTGAACGGCATTCTTGCACGGTTGAACGCGTTGGAGATTTCGGGAATGGAACAGCCGACACACTGTGCCAGCCACCGGTCCGTACCGGTCGTCTCATAGTTCATCTCCGGTGTCGGCTGAAGATTCAAGATGACACACGGGGCTTTGCAGATCTGATGGATCGGCAGGACGCAGGAGCTGGTGTAGTAGGTTGCCGCATGAGAAAATACAATGTCCACGTTCTTTTCATTGAAAAATTCTCCTGCAGCGCGTGCTCCGTCCTCCGTATCAACCAAACCGTAATTGACGACCTCTCCAAACTCAGCAAGTCGCTCCTCCAGGAATGCGTTATACCCCATCAGACAGTCCTTCAACCCTGCGAACTGACTCCAATAGGTATGCAGCCCTGCACTATATAAACCGATGCGCGCTTTTTTCGGCGCCTTGATCTTTGTAAGTTTCTCCATATTGCCCTCACTTCATTCTTGTTGATACCTCAATTGTATTGATTTTTACCGCCTCCTTGTACCATAATATTGTCTAGAAATATCAGTATATTGCTGTATCAAAACCATGTGAACGAAAGGATCCTTCCTATGCCGTTTCAATCCAACTCCGCCTATCTCGAACATGCCGATTACACCTGGAGTTCCGACTCTATTCGCCTCATCAACACGCCTGCGCTCAACATCCGCCAGTCATTTCTCTATGTCCAGGAAACCGGCTATTTTAAGACCTCGCCACCCTACTACACCGAGCGTGCCAACCTCAACAGTTTCCTCATGTTCTATACGCTCTCCGGAAAAGGCCTGCTGAAATATCACGATCACACCTACCATCTGCTGCCGCGGACAGCCGCCCTGATCAACTGCGCAGATCACCACTACTACGAATGCCTCTCCGGCCAGGACTGGGAGTTTCTCTGGCTCCACTTCTATGGTCCAAATGCCCACGGCTACTATGAAGAATTTGAAAAGAACGGCTTCCACATCCTGCATGATCTCGATCACTTCCGCTTCGAAGGCACCATGCGCAGGATCCTGGCACTGACGCAAAAAAAGGACTCCAATTCCGAGATCATCGTATCGAGCCTGATCACCTCGCTGATCACGGACCTGCTGATCGCCAATAACGATGAAGGAAATGCACTGGCCTTTATGCCGGACTATCTGAAGGTCACGTTAAAGCAGATCGAAAACCGCTACGTCGAAGAACTGGCGCTGGAAGATCTCGCCGCCCATGCCAATATCAGCAAGTTCCATCTGGCCCGTGAATTCAAACGCTATATCGGAACGACGTTAAATGAGTACATCACCCTGACCAGACTCAACCACGCCAAAGAACTCCTCAAATACACAGACCTCTCGATCGAGGAGATCTGCCTTCGCTCCGGTTTCCACTACACGAGCCACTTCATCACCACGTTCAAAAAACACGAAAAAAAGACCCCACTCCAATATCGAAAGGAGTGGAGCCTGTAGCGGCCGGCGCGGCCGCAGCCGCACTATCGCGCGCAAGCGCAGCCCATGCCTACAAAAAGGGCACCCCATTCGGGGTGCCCTGATTTTTGTTCTGTTTTTGTTCTGCACTTCCGGCGATGCCGGATTTACTTTGCCACGATGCGGCACATCTTCGATTTAGTATACAGACTTCCACTCGTCGATGTTGCTTGCGTCGAACTTGAACGGTGCGCCAAGGATGATCTGGGTTGCGCCGTCGATTTCAACCACTTCATAATCGCCAAGGTCACCTGCGGTGAAGGTATCACCTGTTGCGCCTGTGATGTCACCGTTTACCAGTGCGATAGAAGTATAAGCTGCCAGTCTGCCAAGGTCGATCGGGTTCCACAGGAACATGTACGGGCAGGAGTGTGCATCGTCATCACCGATGTACTCAGCCATTTCGGACGGAAGACCAAGACCTGTCAGTTTTACAGAAGAACCCTGATCCTGAAGAACTTTAGCTGCTGCTGCGATACCAACGGTGGTCGGAGAGCAGATGACTTTCAGATCCGGATAGTTCTGAAGCAGAGCCTGTGTCTGGTCAGTAGACTTCTGCGGCTCATCATCGCCGTATGCTACTTCTACGAGCTCTAACTTGGAATACTTCTCATCGCTTTCAGCGATAGACTTCATAGCATCGATCCATGCATTCTGGTTGGTTGCCTGAGAGGTTGCGGAAAGGATCGCATACTGACCTTCGCCGCCTGTCAGATCCAGAACTGCATCAAGCAGTGTCTGACCGATTTCCTGAACACCTGCCTGGTTACAGAATACTTCACGGGAATCTGCATTAACATCAGAGTCCAGAGTCAGTACGTGGATACCTGCTGCCTTAGCTTCTGCCAGAGCTGCGGTCAATGCGTTTGCATCGTTTGCTGCAACTGCGATAGAAGATACGCCCTGAGAGATCAGAGACTGGATAACAGCGATCTGTGCATCTGCGGTAGCAGATTCCGGATGCTGTACGACACAGTTAAGGCCTGCTGCGGTGATGACTTCTTCAAAACCGGAAGCAGTTCTCTCGTTGAACGGGTTACCTGCAGACTTTGTAACGATCGCATAAGTTGCACCGTCTGTAGCTGCTGCTTCTTCAGCTGCTGCTTCTTCTGCCGGAGCTGCTTCTTCAACAGCTTCTGCTGCTTCTTCTGCTGCCGGAGCTGCTGTTTCAGCTGCCTGCTCACCACAACCTACCAGTAAGGTTGCAGCCATTGCTGTGGAAAGTAATACGGATAACACTTTCTTTTTCATAACTACTTTTTTCCTCCTACTTAGACTACGGATCCGCCCGATTGCGGGTCCTACTTTTTTCTACAGTTTTATGATACCCAATCTGAAAATTCTACGGAATCGTAAAATTTTCAGATTTTGGGTAAATAGTTTCACAATTTAAGTTAGTTTACACTAGCCCGCTTTTTCTTCGCCGTGATCGCACCGCTGATAGCCGGGATCACAACCGAAACGATCAGCATCGCACCGATGATGACCAGGATCAGCTGAGTGTTGATGTTGCGCTGACCAAGGGCGATCCTCAGGCAAATGATAACGAATGCCGCGATGAATCCACCGATCAGATTTCCCTTACCGCCTGTGGTTGCGATACCGCCGAATACACACATCGCGATAACTTCCATCTCAAAGCCGTTGCCGGTCGTGGTGTTGGCACCGTACAAAGAAGCCAGCAGGAACAGTCCGCACACACCTGCCAGGAATCCGATCAGCGAATAGCAGATGAAGCGTAACTTCTCTACATTAATACCTGCGTATCTGGCTGCGGTCTTGTTGGAGCCGATCGCATAAAGTTTCCGGCCAAAGCTGGTCTTATTTAAGATCGTGATAAAGACGATCGCGGAAACGATCACCAGGATAAAGGAGATCGAGAACGGACCGATCTTGGTGCCCAGTGCCATTAAGCCTTTGACATCCTGCATGGATACGGAACCGCCGCTTCCCAGCGATACCTCTGCGATACCGCGGAAGATGATCTGCGTACCTAAGGTCACGATCATCGTCGGCAACTCGGTAAACTGTGTCGCGATGAGACCGTTGATCATACCACAGATCAGGCCCACGCCCAGGGTGATCAGAACGACGATCGGGAACGGCAGCCCTGCGTTGCCGGAGAGGCACGCCATGGTTGCGGATAAACAAACGATCGATCCGACCGAGATATCGATGTCGCCAAGGACTAAGATAAAGCCCATACCGAACATGATGAATACTTCTGCTAAATACTTCTGCATCTCACGAAGTACGTTGGTTGCATTGTAGTTGGGTGAAATGATCACACCGAAAATGTTGATTGCGATAAAGACAACCAACAGCGCACCCTCCCAGGAGAGGAGTGTCTTTTTGATGCCGCCCTGTGGAACGGCAGAAATTTCTCTTCCGGACTTACCTGCCATGTTACAGCTCCCTCCTTAACAAATTCTGACGATCCATCATTCTCTGGGTGATGACATTCAGGATGACAACCGCCAGGATGATGATACCCTTGACCAGATTCTGTGCAATGGCATCGATTCCGACCAGCGGAAGAGCCTTTGCAATGATCGCGATGATCAACGCGCCAAGGAACGTCCCGACGACACTACCGCGCCCGCCGCTCATGCTGACACCACCGATGACGCATGCTGCGATGACATCCATCTCCTTCGCATACTGCATGTTCGGCTGCGCCGATGCATAGATGGAAACCGACAGGACGCCGGCGAGACCTGCGAGGAATCCCATGATCATGTAAACGCTTGTGATCGTGCGATCCACGTTGATACCGGAGATTCTGGCTGCCTCGGGATTTGCACCGACAGCATAGATCCGGCGGCCGAATCTCGTCCACTTCATCACGATAAAGAAGGTCACATAAGCAACCAGTAAAATGATGTAAGGTCCGATCGAACCGTCCTTACCGAAATCGGAGAAGCCCGCAACATCCTGACCGGATGCCCATGCATTACCGGAGATGACATACGCCATACCTCTCCAGATGTACATAAAGCCCATGGTACAGATGATCGGTGCTACCTTTCCTTTGGCAATGATGATGCCGTTTAAGAAGCCGCACACCAGGCCGATAGCCGAGCCGATGACAAACAATAAAAACGTGTTATGCAGAATATCGTATTTCTGCAGCATACCGATGGTCATCCCGGCAAAGGCCAGCGTCGAGGTGATCGAGATATCGATACCTGCGGTCAGCATAACGCACAGCATACCCAGTGCCATGACCATGGTCAATGTATTATTTAAGAGAATCTGACGCACATTGGTAAAGGATA
Organism: Lachnospiraceae bacterium; assembly: GCA_024699355.1. Lineage (GTDB taxonomy): Bacteria > Bacillota > Clostridia > Lachnospirales > Lachnospiraceae > SIG336. The sequence continues at coordinate 1,204 of JAILPR010000108.1, read as the reverse complement.
AAAACGTCGGACTTAAGATCGAGATGACGATCAGCAAAACAGCGAGCACAACGAGCAGACTGGCTTCACGGGAAGCGGTCAGTTTCGCCCAGAGTGATTTCTTTTCCATTATGCCTCTCCCTCCTTTGCTTTCTTTTTACTTTGCTCCATCGAGAGCTCCAGGATCCGCTCCTGGCTGACTTCTCTTCGATCAAGGCAACCGGATACGCGGCCGTTGCACATCACAAAGATACGGTCTGCCATACCGATGATCTCCGGCATTTCGGAAGAGATCATGATGATGCCGTAGCCTTTCTCCGCCAGCTCGCCCATGATCTCATAGATCTCGGCTTTGGCACTGACATCGATACCCTTGGTCGGCTCATCCATGATGACCACCTTCATGTGCTCCTGTGCAAGCGCTTTGGCAACCACGACCTTCTGCTGGTTACCACCGGATAAGGAGCTTGCCGGCTGGAAGATGTCCACCGCTTTGGTATCCACTTCCTCGAGACGCGTCTTGGCGATCTGACGCTCTGTCTTTTCATCGTTAAATCCTGCTTTGGCAAGATTTGCCTGGATCGGCAGTGTGACATTTCTGCCAAGTCCCCAGCTTAAGATCAGACCCTGATGCTGACGATCTTCCGGTAACAGGATGATACCGGCCTTCATCGCATCTTCCGGCTTTCTGATCTTTAACTCCTTGCCTTCCAGATACACTTTTCCGGCATCCGGCTTAGTGATGCCGCAGACACTCTCCATCGTCTCGGTACGGCCTGCGCCGACCAGTCCCGTTAAGCCGACGATCTCTCCGGCCTTCACATCAAGCGAGATGTCCTTAAAGAAACCGGTTCTGGTCATCCCTTCGATCCGGAAGATTTCCTCGCCGATCTTGATATCCTTCTTCGGATACATATCCTTGATCTCACGGCCAACCATCGCCTTGATCAGATCTTCGTTTGAGATGCCATTGACATCATAGGTGCCGATGTACTGTGAATCACGGAAGACCGTCACGCGGGATGCCAGACGATACATATCTTCAAATCTGTGGGAAATAAAGATGATGGACTTGCCTTCATCACGGAGCTTTTCCACGATGCGATATAATTTTTCGGACTCATTGGCGGTCAGCGCTGCCGTCGGCTCATCCAGAATGATGATCTTTGCATTGGTGGACAGTGCCTTGGCAATCTCGACCATCTGCTGCTGTGCGATCGTCAAA
>JAILPR010000089.1 GCA_024699355.1 Lachnospiraceae bacterium | reverse complement strand
AACAAAACGCCCGTCAGACAAACATCGCTCTGGCGGGCGATTCTGAGAGCCGCCTCTCAAAAAGACCTGAAGGACTGTCATTTTTCCTATACCACGGAAGGGATGGATGCACTGGCGCCCGATCAGCCCGCGCTGATCCTGATGAATCATTCCTCTTTTACAGATCTGGAGATTGCCGCAACGGTGTTTGCAAACCGCCAGTTTCACATCGTCACAACGCTCGACGGCTTTGTCGGCAAGGAATGGCTGCTTCGCAGGATCGGCTGTATCCCTGCGCGCAAGTTCATCACGGATCTGCCCCTGGTCAAGGATATGATCTATTGCTTTCGAACGCTGCATAGTTCCGTTCTGATGTTTCCGGAGGCCAGCTACAGCTTTGACGGCACTGCCACCGCACTGCCGGAAAGCGTCGGCAAGAGCCTCAAGCTCTTTAAGGTGCCCGTGATCATGGTCACTACAGAAGGTGCCTTTCACAGAGATCCGCTCTACAACGGTCTGCAAAAACGGGATGTGACGGTCACCGCCCGGGTGCAATACCTCTTATCGCCGGAGCAGATCGCACAGATGTCGGTTGCAGAGCTCAATCAGGTGCTCAAAGAAGCGTTTACCTTCGACCATTGGCGCTGGCAACAGGAGCACCATGTCAAAGTCTCCGAGCCGTTCCGCGCAGACGGTCTCGAGCGGGTGCTTTACCGCTGCCCGATTTGCGGATGTGAGACAAAAATGAAAGGCCGCGGTACGTCCTTAACGTGCCATCACTGTCACAGCACATGGCTGCTTGCACAAGACGGTACCCTGCAGCAGCAGGCCCCGGATGAGACCTCAGCTGCCACTGTATCACAGGTCTCCGACGCGACACAGGTCTCCGACGCACCGCAGTTTACCTATGTCTCCGACTGGTACCGGTGGGAGCGTGAGATGATCCGCAAAGAGCTGCAGGATGGCAGTTACCGGCTTGATATCCCGGTCGACATCCTGATCGTCAAAGATACCAAAGCGGCCTACCGTGTCGGAAGCGGTCGTTTGATCCACGATCTAAACGGCTTTGTCCTCACGGGCTGCGACGGCGCACTGACTTATACACAGAATGCCAAACATTCTTATTCTCTGTATGCGGATTATTACTGGTATGAGATCGGTGATATGATCAGCATCGGTGATCTTTCCTGTCAGTACTACTGCTTCCCGAAAGATCCTGCGGTCAATGTCGCAAAGGTGCGACTGGCTACCGAAGAGCTCTATCGCATGGTCTCTGCAAAGCAATGATCCATCGAAACACAAATAACGGCTTGTTGTGGTATCCTTCGATATCACAACAAGCCGTTTTCATTTTTGGAAAGAGCGATCGGATGCTCCCTTGCTGTTCTTTACCGCTATGATAAGCCTATCTGTTCAGTTCCTCCCGGATTAAGGCGATCGCTGCCGGGGTCATCGATAATTCATCGATCCCCATCTTCTTCCAGCTCCTGGCCATCCGTACATCTCCTGCCAGTTCTCCGCAGACACTCACCGGGATCCCGGCTGCGTGTGCGTTATGTACGGTCATTTTGATCAGTTCGATCACCGCCGGATGCATCGCATCAAACTGTCTGGCAAGTGCCTCATTGGTGCGATCGATGCCCAGGGTATACTGTGTCAGATCATTGGTCCCGATGCTAAAGAAATCCACTTCCTCCGCCAGACGGTCGCTGATCAGCGCCGCTGCCGGGGTCTCGATCATGATCCCGATCGGGATCTTTTCATAAGCACTGCCCTCGGCATCCAGATCCTTTTGTACTTTTCGGATCAGCGCCTTGGTCAGCTGTACTTCATCCAGTGTCGAGATCATCGGAAACATGATCCTCAAATTGCCCCGTACAGAGGCTCTGTAAATGGCACGCAGCTGCGTCTTAAAGACATCCGGATGCTTTAGGCTAAACCGGATCCCGCGCACACCAAGTGCCGGATTCTCTTCGTTTCTTTCAAAGATCTTCCACTCTTTATCACCGCCCAGGTCCAGTGTCCGGATGGTCACCGGAAGATCCCCCATCCGGGATCCTGCCTCGGCGTAAATCTCCAGCTGCTCATCTTCTGTCGGCAGCCGGTCCATATCCATAAATAAAAACTCACTGCGCATCAGGCCGATGCCTTCGGCATCCGCGCCCAGCACCGCATCGATCTCATTGACATCTCCGACGTTGGCTTTCAGTGCGATGTGCGGCCCGTCCGGCACAGCCTTCGCTGCAGGTGCCGCCGGCGCTGTTTCCGGTTTTTCCGCTGCAGGTTTTGACGCAGGTGCCGCTTTGGCTGCAGGTGCCGCTTTGGCTGCAGGTGCCGCTTTGGCTGCTGCAGGCGCCGCCGGCTGCAGGACGCTTTGATACTCCTTACGGATCTCTTCCGACGGATCAAAGATCGCGATGCCTGCTTTGGCATCGATAATGATCGGTGTATCTTTCAGCCTTGCCTTTGCGCAGATCAGGACGTCTTCGACATCCACCTGCGAGATGGCAGGGATATTCATCGCGCGCAGCAAAATGGCGGTATGTCCGGTCGGTGTCCCTTTTCGTAAGATGACACCCTTGATCCCATGCAAATCCGCCCCGACGATCTGCCCCGGCAGCAACTCTTCCGCCACCAGGATCCCTTCTTCTTCAAATGTCGGTGCTTCCTGCTTTACTCCCGTCAGGATCCGCATCAGTCTGCTTCCGACATCACGGACATCTGCCGCTCTGCCGCGAAGCATATCATCATTCATTTCTTCAAACATCGAAGCCGTATTTCGTGTAATATCCGCAAGCGCTGCTTCCGCCGTTACATTGCTTACCTGGATCAGATCCATGACCTGTGCCAGAAAAACACTGTCGAGCAACAGCATTCTGTGTGCTTCGAAAATCTGTGCTTCCTCTTTCCCCACACGCAGATGTGCTGCCTTGATCAGATCTTTCAATTCATGATCCGCAGTTTTCAGCGCTGCCTTGTAGCGATCCAGTTCAGCCTTCGGATCGGCCTTCTCACCCTCCGTCGGCGCTTTCATCGCCTCCTGCATTCCAAAATATGCTCTTGCATCAATCGCTTTGCCTGCCGCGATACCGGCACAAAGTGTTAACCCATTCCACTTCTTCATCGCATTCTCCTGTCATTTTCGGCGCACCTGCCGACCCCATTCCAGTCCTTTATGCGTAGATGTTCATTCGCGATCTTTTCGCTATTGCGCTTTTAAAATTTCCTTTGCCCGCGCGATCTGCTCTGCCGTCGGCGGCTCGACATCCTCCAGTGCATACGGGATCCCAAGTTCATCCCATTTAAACTTCCCCAGGGTGTGATACGGTAAGACATCGATCCGCTCGACATTCTCCAGTGTATCGATAAATGCCCTGGTCTGCTGCAGATACTCATCCACAGCCGTAATCCCCGGTACCAGCACGTGGCGGATCCAAACCGGCTGGTGAATCTCCGATAAGTACCGTGCACAATCCAGGATATTCTGATTGCTGAATCCGGTCAGTTTCTTATGCTCCTCATCATCGATGTGCTTGATATCCAGCAGCACCAGATCCGTTACCTTCATCAGTGCTTCAAACTTGCCAAACCATGGCTCCTGTCTGGTAAACGGCTGTGCCGAGGTATCCAGGCAGGTATTGATCCCGCGCTCTTTTGCTTTGGTAAACAGTTCCAGCAAAAAGTCGATCTGCAGCAGCGCTTCACCGCCGCTGACCGTGATGCCGCCGGTCTCTCTCCAATAGGAACGATATCGCTCTGCCTGATCGAGCAGCTGATCTGCGGTACGCAGATCCGTTGACTCCGGATTCCAGGTATCCACGTTGTGGCAATATTTGCATCTCATGTTGCAGCCCTTTAAGAAGATCAGGAAACGGATTCCCGGTCCATCTACCGAGCCAAATGATTCTATTGAGTGAATTCTTCCTTCCATACTACTCCAATCTAAAGAACAAACTTCGTTTGTTCACTTACTAGCCTAACATGCCTTGTTTTCAGAATCAAAGAAAGAATCTATAAACAAAACATGACTTGATACTTCATAATTTTTCACCTTTCGGTTATGCCTCGTTGTAACAAAAAGGCGGCCGTATAAAAACGACCGCCTTGATTCATCTTTCAAAAAACAGGATTGCTTTTTGCGATTTTCATTACAGGCTCTTGTGGCAAGTTCTTGCGATAACATCGAGCTGCTGCTCCTTGGTCAGGTTGATGAACTTAACAGCATAACCTGATACACGGATTGTGAAGTTCGCGTATTCCGGCTTCTCCGGATGCTCCATAGCATCGATCAGCTTCTCAGTACCGAATACGTTGACATTCAGGTGATGTGCACCATTATCGAAGTAACCATCCATTGCATTTACCAGAGTCTGTGCTCTCTCTTCATCAGAGTGGCCCAGTGCATCCGGATTCATGGTCTGTGTATTGGAGATACCGTCGAGTGCATACTCATACGGAACCTTTGCTACAGAGTTCAGGGATGCCAGCAGACCGTTCTGCTCTGCACCGTATGACGGTGAAGCACCCGGAGCAAATGGTGTGTAAGCCGCTCTACCATCCGGGGTAGCTCCTGTTGCCTTACCATATACAACGTTGGAAGTAATGGTCAGGATAGAGGTTGTCGGCTCGGAATCACGATAGGTGTGATACTTCTTGATCTTCTGGATGAAGGTCTTAAGCAGCCATACACCGATATCATCAGCTCTGTCATCATCGTTACCGTATTTCGGGAACTCACCGGTGGTTTCGAAGCCTGTTGCCAGACCGAACTCATCACGAAGAACTTTAACCTTAGCGTACTTGATCGCACTCAGGGAGTCGATTACGTGAGAGAAACCTGCGATACCGGTAGCGAAAGTACGACGTAAGTCGGTATCGATCAGAGCCATCTCAGCTGCTTCATAATAATATTTATCATGCATATAGTGGATCAGGTTCAGGATGTTGACATACAGTCCTGCTAACCAGTCAAGCATCAGATCATACTTATGCATAACTTCATCATAATCCAGATACTCGGAGGTGATCGGCGCAAGTTCCGGACCTACCTGCATCGGCTTGCCTGCTTTGTCTTTGTGCTTCTCATCCTTACCGCCGTTGATCGCGTACAGAAGAGCCTTTGCAAGGTTTGCACGTGCACCGAAGAACTGGATTTCCTTACCGGTCTGTGTAGCGGATACACAGCAGCAGATGCTGTAGTCATCGCCCCAGATCGGCTTCATAACATCATCGTTCTCATACTGGATGGAAGATGTTGTTACAGAGATCTTAGCTGCATACTTCTTGAAGTTATCCTGCAGTTTGGAAGAATACAGAACTGTCAGGTTCGGTTCCGGTGAAGGTCCCATGTTCTCTAAGGTGTGCAGGAAACGATAATCGTTCTTTGTTACCATGGAACGACCGTCCATACCGATACCGCCTACTTCCAGAGTAGCCCATACCGGGTCGCCGGAGAACAGGTTGTTGTAAGACTCGATACGAGCAAATTTAACCATACGGAACTTCATGGTCATATGGTCGATCAGCTCCTGAGCCTGAGACTCTGTTAATACACCGTTCTTTAAATCTCTTTCTACATAGATATCAAGGAAGGTAGATACACGGCCTACGGACATTGCTGCACCGTTCTGTGTCTTGATGGCAGCAAGGTAACCGAAGTATAACCACTGTACAGCTTCCTTTGCGTTCTTAGCCGGGCCGGAAATATCGTAGCCATAGATCTTAGCCATTTCCTTCATGCCCTGCAGTGCACGGATCTGCATGGTGATCTCTTCACGAAGACGGATGATGTCATCGGACATATCGCCATGACCGCAGTTCTTGAAGTCTTCTTTCTTCTTTGCGATCAGGAAGTCAATACCGTACAGAGCGACTCTTCTGTAATCGCCTACGATACGACCACGGCCGTAAGTATCCGGCAGACCTGTTACGATGTGGGTATGACGAGCCAGCTTCATCTCGTCTGTGTAAGCATCAAATACTGCCTGATTGTGTGTCTTATGATATTCGTTGAAGATCTGCTCGAACTTCTCGTTGGTCTTGTAACCATACTGCTCTGCAGCCTGCTGAGCCATCTTGATACCGCCGTACGGCATGAACGCTCTCTTTAACGGCTTATCTGTCTGCAGACCTACGATCTGCTCCAAGTCCTTCATGCTCTCATCGATGTAGCCCGGGCCGTATGCTGTCAGACTGGAAACAACTTCTGTCTCGCACTCCAGTACGCCGCCCTTTTCTCTTTCAGCTTTCTGCAGTTCCTGCAGTCTGCCCCAAAGCTTGTTGGTTGCTTCGGTAGGACCTGCCAGGAAACTCTCATCTCCGTCATACGGAGTGTAGTTGGTCTGGATGAAGTCACGAACGTTGACATCTTCTACCCAGTGGCCACCGTTAAAACCATTCCATTCTTCTCTCATAATGTATCCTTTCCGGAGTATTCATACTCCATAACCTAAAATAAATAGGGATAAGATTGTTAAATCATTAACTTGGATTGTATACAGAATTTTATCCGATATATTTTGTCTCGTCAATGGTTTTCACAGGGTTTTGATTTATGTTCTTAAGAAAAAACAATCATGTTCTAAAACCCGTACAATCACTGGTGTTTTTTAGCCGAATTTAGTTAGTTTTCGCTAACATTCTTTTCTTTTTATCGAAAGTATGTTCTAATATAGATAATTGAGGTTTCACAAATGATGTCCAATCGCACCTATTTATGTATCGATCTGAAATCTTTCTATGCCTCCGTGGAATGCGTTCTGCGGGGCCTTGACCCGATGACGACCAGGTTGGTTGTCGCCGATGCCTCCCGCACGGAAAAGACCATCTGCCTGGCGGTTTCGCCTGCGCTCAAGCAGCTCGGGGTCAAAAATCGCTGCCGCCTCTTTGAGATCCCCAAAAACATCGATTATATCTGCGCCACACCCCGCATGCAGAAATATATTGACTACTCCGCAGAGATCTACAGCATCTATCTGCGTTATATTTCCAAAGAGGATATCTATGTCTATTCCATTGACGAGGCCTTTATGGATGTCACCGACTACCTCGCACTCTATGGCATGAGCGCCCGCGAGCTCGGTCAACGCATCATGACCGACATCCTGCACTCGACCGGCGTTCGCGCCACCTGCGGGATCGGCTCGAACCTGTACCTGACCAAGATCGCGCTGGACATCACCGCAAAGCATGCCCCGGATTTTATCGGCGAGCTGACTGAAGAGCGCTATTGCAAGACCTTATGGGACCACAAGCCGCTGACGGATTTTTGGCGGATCGGCCCCGGGATCGCGCGTCGTCTTGCCGGTTACGGGATCCTGACCATGGGCGACATCGCACATACGGACGAAGATCTGCTCTACCGGCTCTTCGGTGTCGATGCCGAGTTGCTGATCGATCACGCCTATGGACGCGAACCCGTGACCATGCAGGATTTGAAGAACTATCATTCCAGGACCAACTGCCTGACCAGCGGTCAGGTGCTCTCCTGTGATTATGCATTTGAAGACGGAGAACTGATCGTCAAAGAGATGACCGACCTGCTCTGTCTGGACCTGGTGGACAAAGGGCTCGTCACCGAATCTGTCACGCTGCACATCGGCTACTCCAACCGCCTCGATGTGCCGCCCGCACACGGTACGGCACATTTACCCGAAGAGACCAGTTCCGATGTGGTGATCATTCCGGCCGTGGTAAAGCTCTACCGTGAGATCGTTTCGCCCATCCACCCGATCCGCAGACTGAGCATCACCTGTAACCGCGTGGTCCCGGAAGAGTTTCACCAGTACAGCTTCTTTACGGATTCGGAAGCCGCGGAAAAGAACCGCAAAGTCCAAAAGGCGGTCCTCTCGCTAAAGAACCGCTTTGGCAAAGATGCCGTGATGAAGGGCATGAATTTGGATGAGAAGGGGACGACACGTCTGCGCAATCATCAGATCGGAGGTCATCGCAGTGGCTCATAAACCAAGATTTCCCATGCCGATCGCCGAGCGGGCCAAACAGTTTTTGCCCTTCTCCGCACTCATCGGCCTGGAAGATGCACTCGCTGCCAAAGAGAAGATTCCGGTGGAGCGTCTCGAACTTTCGGAAGACTACGCAGAAGAGCTCGACCGCAAGATGCACCTGCTGCATCCGGGCATGGTCACCTGTGTGATCTACTATGATGAACGTGAGCGCACCTACTTAAAGATCACCGGCATGATCGCGCGCCTTGATCCCGAGGCGCGGATCCTGCAGATCGTCAATACCAGGATATCCTTTGACGATATTGCCGAAATTCCGGAAGATCCTCCCGAAGCATTCGAGTCCTGAAAAAACGTGCTATACTAAAGGCAGTGATCGCCGCGATACAGGATCAGCCGTCCGCGGCCGTTGAAAGAAAAGGAGAATCTTATGGATCAGAATTGTGCTTATTGTATGAAGGGTGAACTGGTTGCCAAATTCGGCTACGAAATCATCGAGTTACCGGCAAGTGTTGTCTATCTGTTCAAGGAGCAGTCCCACCCGGGTCGCTGCATCGTTGCCAGCAAACATCATGTTTCCGAGATCATTGAATTGAGTGAAGCAGATCGCAATGCTTTCTTTGCGGATGTGAATCTGGTTTCCAATGCCATCCACAATGTCTATCACCCGGACAAAGTAAACTATGGAATGTACGGTGATACCGGTCACCACCTGCATATGCATCTGGCACCGAAGTATCGGGATGAGTTTGAATGGGGCGGCGTCTTTGCGATGGATCCGAACCTTCATAAGCTGACCGACGATGCTGCATGTGAAGCAGAAGCCGCAAAGCTTCGTGCGGAGATCACCGCACTTCGCAGCGGAAACTGACCTGCCCCGGCCCGCATGAGCCGGCATCGCGGCTCCCGCCCGCATGGGCCTGTATAAACGCACAAAACGGCGACCCTCACGGGCCGCCGTTTCTTATTTCCAGAGTTGTTCGATCTCTGCTTCGTTTAAATTTTCTCCGATCACGATCATAATATTCTGACCATTGGCGATCGGATGCATGTTCAGTGTATCTTTCGTCGCATTCAGTTCCAGATAACTTCCATCCGGGAGCTTCGCAAAGCCTTTGACCCGGTGCACCT
>JAILPR010000084.1 GCA_024699355.1 Lachnospiraceae bacterium | reverse complement strand
CTCAAATAGCTTTCCGCCTGCGTCCCTTCGATCTTGTCCAAAAGCTTCTGCAATTCCTTCGGGTGGATCTCTTCCTTGCCGGTCTTTAACGGATATCCCATGCCGGCCGCAAGGAGACGCAGTTGTTTCATTTTTTCCGGATCCGGCATCTCATGCGTACGATAGACAAACGGCACGGAGAGCCAGTAAAAATGCTCTGCCACGGTTTCATTGGCAGCCAGCATAAAGTCTTCGATCAGCCTGGTCGCGCGGTTGCGATCATATGGCAGAATCTCTTTGACACGTCCGTTTGCATCCAAATGGATCTTGCATTCCTGCAGATCAAAGTCGATCGCACCGCGCTTTCTGCGCTTTTTGCGAAGCAGGGTCGAGAGCTGTGCCATTTGGAAAAACATCTCACAGAGCCCTTCATATTCTGCCATCACCTCCGGATCATGATCCGTAATGATCGCATTAACGGCTGTATAAGTCATTCTCCGATCAACATTGATCACACTCTCCGTGATCTCATAGTCCACGATATTGCCTTTGTCATCGATGTCCATCAGACAGCTCAGAGCCAGACGATCCTCTCCCTGATTTAAGGAGCAGATCCCGTTGGATAACGTATGCGGTAACATCGGGATCACACGATCGACCAGATACACACTGGTGCCTCTCTTTAACGCTTCCCGATCCAGTGCCGAATTCTCCTGTACATAATTGGATACATCCGCGATATGGACGCCCAAATGGAAGTGTCCGTCGTCGCTGACCGTCAGGGAAACCGCATCATCCAAATCTTTCGAATCTTCCCCATCGATCGTCACCATCTTAAGCGACCTTAAATCTTTTCGTCCCTCGCGGTCCGCATCCGAAACCGGCTTGCTGACGCGCTCTGCCTGATGTAATTCTTTTTCGGTAAATTCGGTCGGAATGTCATAGTTCTTGATGATCGATAAAATGTCGACGCCCGGATCATCCATGTGCCCGAGGATCTCGACGATCTTGCCTTCCGGATTCTTCCGCCCGGCCGCATCACCGTAATCGGTGATCTCAACGATGACCTTATGCCCGCTGACCGCACCTGCGGTACGCTCTTTTGCGACAAAAATGTCATACCCGAATTTCTGATTGTCCGGCACGACAAAACCGTAATTGGCACTGGCCTGAAAGGTCCCGACCAAAGTCGTAAAGCCTCTGGTGATGATCTCGGTGACTTCCGCTTCCTGGCGCTTGCCGCCTTTTCCCGGCAAAAGCTGCACCCGCACGATATCCATATGCATCGCACCATGGATATGGGATTCGGAAATAAAGAGATCTTCCTCTCTGCCTTCCACTTCGACAAAGCCAAAACCCCTGGGATTGCCGATAAAGGTGCCGACCGCAACTGTCCCGTCACCCTTGATGTACTTTCCCTTCACGGTCTTTTGCAGTTTGCCTTCCAGCACCAGTTCCGAAAGACAGGCTTCGAGTTCAGCGCGGTCCTCCTGCGAAACCTGCATCAGCTGTGCAAGTTCTTTGCATTTCATCGGCACATAGAACTCTTCGTTCACCAGTGCTATGATCTTTTCTTTTCGTTGTTCATGTAAATCTGTCATAAAACCTCTTTCAACTCTATTACGGATCTGCCATGCATTGCCGGCAATGATCCGATGGTAAAAAAAAGACTGCCGCATTCGCGACAGTCTTTAGATTAGATTGCATTAATGTTCAGTACAATGGAAAGTACGAAGAATGCTACGGCAAGAAACTCTGTGATGCGAACCAAAAGAGCTTCTTTGGAACGACCTTTGTTCTTGCTCCAGAATGTTTCATAGGCACCGGAAATCGCACCTAAGTTTGCATCCTTACCTTCCTGCAATAATACAAGTACAACGAGCGCTACGCTCACAAGAATCAATAATACAGTTAACACTATTCTTAGCACTGACATGCTATACCTCCTGCAGACGATTGTCACACAACTGATAGTTTATCACAGAAATATAGCAATTACAATACTAAATTCTGATCCTCAGTTCTCGTCAAACTCAAAATTTTTCATCATTCCGTCTGCTGCGATCGCTTCCTCTTCACGCACCTGGTCGCGAAGTTTGGATAAAGACCACATGTACGGAATCACCGCCGTATCCTCTTTGCCCTTGTGCAGTGCACCGATGCGCATCTGGCACTTGCGGCACTCCAAATAATAATAGAGTCCGCCAAGGATTGCCGCGATCAGGATCACTGCAATGACCGCTCCGATGTAGGCACCGGAAATCTGCTCCGTGGCAGGACCTGCCGCCAATGCGACCGGCTCATCCTCAATAACGGTAAGTGTGTAATTATCGGTGGTTAATAATTGATTGCCCGGAAGCCATCGCAACATCACCGGTAATTCAATCTGTTTCAACATATTCATCTATTTCTCTCAAAGAGGGCTCCCCTTTGTCCTTTCCTTCTATAAAATAAGACATGTTATTTTCATAAAAAGGTTCAGGAAATTACAAAAAATTTCACAAAACACTTATTTTTGTAACAGAGATTCTCCGGTCATTTCTTTCGGCTGCTCCATGCCCATGATCTCGATCAGTGTCGGGATGATATCTGCCAGACAACCGCCCTCGCGTAAGGTATAGGCCGGATCGTAATTTACCAGAATGAACGGTACCGGATTGGTCGTATGTGCGGTGTGCGGAGCGCCTGTCTCATAATCGATCAGCTGCTCAGCGTTACCGTGATCCGCGCAGATAAACAGCACGCCGTCTTTTTCTTTGATCGCATCCACTGCCTTACCGATGCATTCATCCACGACTTCCACAGCCTTGATCGCAGCTGCTTCCACGCCGGTATGACCAACCATATCCGGATTTGCAAAGTTGATGATGATCACATCATATTTTTCAGAACGGATCGCATCCGTTAACTTATCGCAAACTTCATATGCACTCATCTGCGGCTTTAAGTCGTAGGTCGGTACATCCTTCGGAGAATTCACAAGGATTCGGTCTTCGCCTTCATTCGGAGTCTCCACACCGCCGTTGAAAAAGAAGGTGACATGTGCATACTTCTCTGTCTCGGCGATACGAGCCTGCTTTAAGCCGTGTGCTGCGAGATATTCGCCAAAGGTATTGGTGATCTCGACCTTATGGAATGCCACTTCCTTGTTCGGAATGGTCGGATCATACTCTGTAAAGGTCACAAACTTTAAGTTCAGACGGGATCTCTCAAAGCCTTTAAAGTCATCATCGCAGAAGGCTCTGGTGATCTCTCTTGCACGGTCCGGACGGAAGTTAAAGAAGATGCAGGAATCGTTGTCCTTGATGGTCGCTACCGGTGCACCGTTCTTTGTCACGATCGTCGGCTTTACGAACTCATCGGTCTCATCTCTGTCATAGGATTCCTGGATCGCACCTGTCGCGCTCTCTGCCGTCAGGCCTTCTCCCTTGGTCATCGCCAGGTATGCCTTCTCCACACGATCGTAGTTGTTATCACGATCCATTGCATAATAACGACCGGATACCATGGCAACTTCGCCAACGCCGATCTCTTTCATCTTTTCCTCGAGCTGTGCCACATAATCTTTACCGCTTGCCGGAGGTGTATCACGACCGTCTAAGAAACAATGTACATACACTTTCTCAAGGCCGTTTCTCTTAGCCAGTTCCAGCAGACCGTAAACATGCGTATTGTGGCTGTGTACACCACCGTCGGATAATAAGCCGAACAGATGCAGCGCACTGTTATTTTTCTTACAATTCTCAACTGCTGCAAGCAGTGCCGGATTCTCAAAGAAGGTACCGTCCTGGATCTCTTTGGTGATCCTGGTCAGTTCCTGATATACGATACGGCCGGCGCCCATATTTAAATGACCGACTTCGGAGTTCCCCATCTGTCCGTCCGGCAGACCTACCGCCATACCGCTTGCTCTACCCTGTACAAACGGATAGTCCTTCATCAATTTATCCATGACCGGTGTCCTGGCCATTGCTACTGCATTATGATCAGCTCTCGGGCTTAAACCATAGCCGTCAAGAATCATTAAAACTACTGGTTTTTTACTCATAATAGTCTCCTTTACTTGCTATACCCGCGTTATTATAGCATGTTTGCGCTCCAATATACAATGATGAGAAGTGCTCCGTTTCCGACGCTGATCGTTCCCTGCGCCTCGGTAAACTCATTGCTCTGGCCCAGCGGAAAGCCATTGGTCAGTGTGGCATCTTCCACGTTATATTTCATCCCCCGGATCGTTACCCCCTCTGCCTTCTCTCCCATGGAAAAGACCGAGCAGGTGCCCTGCATTCCCGGATGAAACGAGATCTCTTCGTTCGCGATGACCACGGCCAGCATATCATGCGCCATCAGATACCCTCTGCCGCCGTGCTGTTTGATAAACATCAGACTCTCGAGATTGGCGATGGTGTGGTCCATCCTTCCGCCGCCGGCCGCATAGAGATAAAATTTCTCAAATCCTCTCTCAAGCCCGATCCGGATCGCCGCCATGGTATCGGTATCGTCTTTTTCCGCCGGCAGTACGATCACCCGCTCCGGCTCACGCTCTTTGATCCCGAAGATCTCTTCTCTGAGCATCGGAGAGATCGAATCGAAATCTCCGACGATCAGGTCCGGCACAACGCCGACCTGCATACAATATTCATATCCCCCGTCTGCCGCGATGACCAGATCCGTCTCATCCCGCACGATCTCGATCGGGACAAATTCTCCTGCGCAGACAATTATACATTTGTTCATCTACTTTGCTCCTGCCGGATCACGCACGCGTGAGTGCTCTTTGCCCGTTACATAAATTTCTCAATGGCTGCTTTAAACTCATCCAGTGCGGATTCATCCCCATCCTCTACCGCATGAACGATACAGTGGGTGATGTGGTCATTGATAATCTCTTTGCCGAGTCCGTTTAGCGCGGATTTGGTAGCGGAGAGCTGGATCAGCACTTCCGCGCAGTCCTCATCGTTTTGCAGCATTTTTTTCACATGCTCCAGATGACCGATGATGCGCGAGAGTCGATTGATCTGGCGCTTCTTTTCTTTCGGATCGTGCACATGGGC
>JAILPR010000070.1 GCA_024699355.1 Lachnospiraceae bacterium | reverse complement strand
TGCGATCCAGACTGCTGCGATAATGATCCGGCGATAAAGTCTGTCGGGATTGGGATCCTTATCTGCCGCGCGCCCGCCGTAGATATTGCCCAGCGCCATCGCGATCATGATCGTACCGATGATGATCGTCCAGACGATCTGAGAAGAACTGAAATACGGTGCGAGCAGTCTGCTGGCGCCAAGTTCGACCGCCATCAGGCTCATTCCCGCGAAAAATTCCGTCAAATATAAGTAGATTTTGTTGTTTAAGATCTTACGTTTTCCTGTTTCCATACATCTCCTCATGTTTCCTAATGCCGGCGATCAAGCACCGTACTTTATACTCTTTGCAGCTGTCAAACGCCGCATACATTGTCAGCAATCAAATCTTGCCACACCAGTCTAATACTACCATACTCTGCGCTACGGGAACACAAAAAAGATGACTGCAAAAGCAGCCATCTTTTCAAAGCATTATTGTTTTAGCTTATTGATCAGTTCTAGTACCTGCGGCGTCACCTTCTCTTTTTCGCGACGTTGTACGTCGTTGTAAACGGGCATCGCGCTGACGATTCCTGCCATGCCGACTAAGCCGATGATGATCCCGGCGATAAAAAACCGCGTCCAGACCAGGCAACAGCACATGCCGATCCCCAGGATCAGGGTTCCCGTCACACCTGTCATGATCGCTGCGATACGGGCTTTCCGGTCGACTGCCGCATCAAGCTTACGGAGTTTCTCCAGATCATCCTCTTCTTTGGTCTTTGGTACATATTTTTCTTCTATGCTGCGGAGTTCTTCCTGTTCCGCTGAAGAATAACGATAGCTAACATCACTGCCGGAATTACGATTCATAATAATTTTCTCCTCTGATTCATCAATTAACCTCCATATTGCCGACTGCTTCCTCTCAGCCAAAGATCGTCACTTCGATCGTTGTGCCTTCCCCGCGTCTGCTCTGCACATCGATCTGGGCATTTAAGATCGTGATCACGCGCTTGACCAGCGCCAGTCCCAGACCGTTTCCCTGCGTCGCGTGCGACGTATCTCCCTGATAAAATTTATCAAACATATGTCGCCCGGTTTCTGCATCCATGCCGCAGCCGGTATCTTTGATTGTTACTACTGCCATATCGTGGCCGCCGCGTACACTGACGCTGACGGTCCCGCCCGGCTCTGTAAATTTCAGTGCATTGGAGAGCAGATTATTCCAGACCAGAGACAACAGTTCCCGATCCGAATCGATCTCCACCGCAGTCTCGATATCCGTATCCAGTTCGATCTGCTTCTCTTCCCAGACATGCTCATATGCCACCAGGCATTCACAGAGCTGTTCTCCTAAGTCAAATTTGGCACATTTCGGCGAGATCGCCTGATGTTCCAACTTGTTCAAATACAAAATATTGCCGATCAGTTCCGAAAGTTTCCCCGTTTGCGCTTCGATCGCGCCGGCATAGGTACGACGCTGTTCTTCGCTCAGATTCTCGCTTTGCAGCATGGTACTGTAGTTCCCGATCACCGCAAGAGGCGTCTTTAATTCGTGAGAAACATTGGAAATAAAGTCCGTCTTCAAGGTTTCCGTCGTGGAGAGCTCCTCTGCCAGGCGGTTGATGTTCACCGCGATCTGGGCAAAGTCATCGCGTCCGATCCCCCAGGGGTAATTCTCGATCCGGGCTTTAAAGTCACCCTGCGAGAGGCGCTTTGTCACCTCCAGGATGAGCTGCACCGGCTTTTCCACCAGGTATTTGCGCCGAATGCCGTCAATGATGCACAGCACCAGCGAGATCGCAACGACGTTAAAGAACGTCGCGATCGCACGGCCTTTGATCATTTCTTCCGTGAGGTCTGCCGCATGTAAAAATACCAGAAAATTGACCGTGACCAAAAAGGCGACCATCAGGAAGATGACCATATAGTTCCACAGATTCCATAAGCCTCTCTTTTTCATGCGTGATCCTCTCTCTCCAGGGGGATCGCTTTGTAACCGATGCCCCGCACCGCCTTGATCTCAAACGCCTGACAGGCCGAAAGCTTGTCGCGCAGTTTGGTCACATACACATCCACCGAGCGGGTGGACGCTTCCGAATCCGCATCCCAGAATTCATCCATCAGCTGGGTTCTGGTAAAGGTCTTTTTCGGATAGGACAACAGCTTAAAGAGGATGTCAAATTCGCGCTGTGTGAGACTGATCTCCTCGCCCGCAAGCGATGCGCTGCGCTCCTCCATGTTCATCTCAAATTCACCCAGCACCAGTTTTCTGCTCTGTGCGATGCCGGCTCTTCGAAGAAGCGCACCGATGTGCAGCAACATCTCATCTAAATTGACCGGCTTGACCAGATAGTCATCCACACCGACACGAAAGCCCCGCTGTTTGGATGCAAAATCATCCCGCGCCGTCACAAACAGAATCGGCAGGTTTTCGTTGAGCTTGCGGATCGTCTCTGCAAACTCAAACCCATCGATGTTCGGCATCATGATATCGGAAATGACCAGGTCATAACTCCCTTTATAGAGGGCATCGTACCCGTCCTCCGCATTCAGACACCCTGTCGACCGATAGCCCTTCGACTCCAGGTATTCACATACCGTGCGATTTAACTCTTCGTTATCCTCAACCACCAAAATCGAAAACATACGCTCTCCTATTCCAATGCGTCCATGCGGCTAATGCTGCCGCCTGTCTCTCCTATGCTCATATTATAGCGCAGAGAGGGCGTTTTCCCAATCAGGCGATCATCCCCCTTTCCTTCAGCCAGTGGATCTCGTCATGGATGGTCTCCCGATAAGATCTGGTATGATATCCGAGCTGTGCCTTCGCTTTGCCGGAATCGAAGTTGTTGTTACGCGCCAGATTATACACGGAGAATTTCGTCATGACCGGCTTTTTGCCCTTTTTCTTTGCCTGCTTCTCCATCATGGTCGCCAGGAAATTTGCCATACGGATCGGCAGGAAGATCCCGACTCCCTTGACGTTGCTCTCTTCCGCCACGAGCTGTGCAAATTGTTTGAACGATACCTCATCATTTCCGAGGATATAACATTCTCCTCTCTCGCCTTTGTCTGCTGCCGCGATCGTGCCTGCTGCCAGGTCACGTACATCGCACAGGTTAAAGGTTCCGTCGATGGCTACCGGCATCTCACCGTTGATGATCTTGATCAGGGTCGAAGTCGTCTCACCGATCGCATAATCTTCCGGTCCGAGGATCCCGCTCGGATGGACCACGCAGGCATTTAACCCTTCTCTTGCCGCCTCTAAGACCAGTTCCGTCGCTCTGGCTTTGGACTGACTGTAGCACCCGACCACCTTCTCCGGATCCGGCAGCTCAAATTCCGTAGTCTCTGTGATCTTCTCACCCTTCGGCAATTCCGGAATCGCGCCTGTGCTGCTGCAGTACACCATCTTCTTACACTCCGGATGTGCCTTCATGACTTCAATGATATTTCTTGTGCCGCCGACATTCACATCGATAACCTTTTTGTTATAAGCCGGATCTACGGTCACGATGCTTGCGATGTGCAGGATGATCGTCTCGTATCCTTTTTTTACGGTAAAAAATCTCTCCAGCGCCGCTTTATCGCACAGATCGCCTTCCACGATCTCGGCACCGCTTGGTACATACTGGATCGCACGATCTCCCGGGAGTACCAGGGCACGTACCTGCTCACCGCGATCGAGCAGCTGTCTGCAGATCGTACCTCCCAAAAATCCGGCTGCACCTGTGATCAAATAAATTCGTTCGTTCATTCTCTGTCCCTCCATATGTGATTTGAGCGTTCATCACGCTGTTGTCTTTTGATTTGAGCGTTTCCCAAACGCCATATTGTTTTGATCGATGAGCTCATACTAGCGGAACTTTGTTTACGCTTTGTTGTTGTTTTGTTGCTGTTTGGTTAAAACAGAGCAGCGCTCCTCCATCCGTTAGAGCGCGCCATGGCGCGCACACCAAAAAAAGGAGCAGAGATGATCTCTGCTCCCAACATGGGCAATAGGTATTCCATTGATGTCACGACCCGATTGCTGTCTCTAGTGTAGATCGAACTTCGGCGGCACATCGATCTGTTCACCCACATATTTTCCGTCTTTTTTTCGCTGACGCACACATTCCGATAGTAAATACTCGATCTGTCCGTTGACCGATCTGAAATCGTCCTCAGCCCAGGCTGCGATCTCACTGTATAACTTTTCCGAAAGACGCAGCGGAACCTGCTTTTTATCTGCCATTAATATAAACTTCCCGAATTCACAACAGGCTGTGCATCGTGGTTGCCGCATAATACCACGAGCAGATTGGATACCATTGCCGCTTTGCGCTCTTCATCCAGATCTACCAGTTGCTTTTCATTCAGACGATCTAACGCCATCTCTACCATGCCGACCGCACCGTCGACGATCATCTTACGTGCATCAATGATCGCAGATGCCTGCTGACGCTGCAGCATGACGGATGCGATCTCCGGTGCATAGGCCAGATATGTGATCCGGGCTTCGATGATCTCCAGCCCTGCTTCGTTGACCTTGGCCTGGATCTCATCCTTGATCCGCTCTGCAACGACTTCCGCAGAGCCTCTCAGGCTTCCCTCATCAGCCTGGCCGTCACCCGTTGTATCGACATTGGTCGAGACATCATACGGATAGATGCGAACGATGTTACGAAGTGCGGAATCGCACTGCAGGGATAAATATTCCTTGTAATTGTCTACGTTGAATACAGCCTTCGCGGTATCGGTCACACGCCAGATGACTGCAATGCCGATCTCCACCGGATTACCGAGACAGTCGTTGACCTTTTGTCTGCCGTTGTTTAACGTCATCGCCTTTAAAGAGATCTTTTTGCTCTCAAAATTGATCGATGCGGAATTCTCATTTGCGGATAACGACAGCTTCGGTGCTGCCGTGGTATCCCCACTCTGTGCCAGCTTGGTGCCGGCTGCCGGATTGACTGCCGTACAGAACGGATTGACAAAATAGAAGCCATCCCCCTTCAGCGTCCCCTTATATTTGCCGAATAAGGTAAGGACAAGTGCTTCCTGCGGCTTTAAGACCTTTAACCCGATAAACGGGATCCATCCCAGCGCCAGGATCAGAATGCCCAGCACAAATAACCACCCGGATGACGCCAAACTGAGGATGCAGCAAAAGACACCAAACAGCAACAGTGCGATCGTCAGCAGCAGTACAGACATTCCGTTTTTACGTGTTGTATAAATCTGTTCTCTCATAATCAAAATACCTCCTTTTGATATCATAATCATATCACCTTGAATCATTTTGTCAACTACGATATACTGATCCGGGGAAAGAACGGTGAGACAGATCTTGTGTTTGGAGTTCTCAACGCTGC
>JAILPR010000056.1 GCA_024699355.1 Lachnospiraceae bacterium | reverse complement strand
GCCATGATCTCCGTCGGGGTATTGAGCATCCGAAGCATCTGCGGACAAAAGATCACGCATAAAATGCCGACCGCGATCCCAAATGCCGCAGCAAACACGTAGGAAGTATGCAGTGCTCTGTCCATCCGCTCTTCGTCTTTGGCACCGTAATACTGTGAGATAATGACGGTCACACCCAGCGATAAACCACTGAAAAAACCGACGACAAAGTTGATGATCTGCGCGGAAGAGCCGCCGATGGCAGACAATGCTTCCTTTCCGGCGAACTGTCCCACGATGATCGTATCCACCGTGTTGTAAAATTGCTGAAAGAACGACCCTAACAGAATGGGAAAGAAATACCGCAGGATTTCTTTCCAGATGGTCCCCTCAATGATTCTTCGATCTTGCTGTTTCATAGTTCATTTTATTCGATGAAGATCCGATCCAACCGGATATGTTTGGAGCGCTTGAACAAAATTGCGCCATAGCCGCTTGTGATGCCGTCATCGAACCACATCTCCGTTAATTTTCCATCCGCCGGGATCACCGGCTGTTTGATCGTAATGTCCGTAAACGAGACATGATCGATATAATAGTCTTCTCCCTCAAATCCGCGCAGTTCGATCGGATTGCAGGGTACCATCACATCTTCCTGCTCCTGCAGGAACATGCTGGTCAGTACGATATTGCGATAGCTGCAGTCTGCAAATACCGGAGGTACTTTCGATCCTTCTCCGTCATCGTTATACGGCACGGAAACAAATAAGATCCTCGGCAAAATGCAGTTGCTGACATGAACATCTTTGACATATGCGCCCCTCTTCGGCGTTCCTTTGATCTGCACGCCGTACGCGGAATGCTCGATATCGCAGTCCCAGATCCGCACATCGCTGATCCCGCCGCTCATCTCACTGCCGATGGCCAGACCGTGACCAAAGCTGCAGAGACAATCAAAGATCCTGATATGCTCTGTCGGACGGTTGATGACATTTCCTTCCGGGTTCTTACCGGACTTGACCGCCACCGAATCATCCCCTGTATAAAACTCCGTTGCAAAGATCGTACAGTTGGTGGACGAGTCCGGATCCCAACCATCCCCGTTCCAGATATCTCTCGAGACGATCTTGCAGTGATCCGTCAGGATCCGATCCGAATAGATCATATGAATGTTCCAGCTGGCGCCCTTGCCCATCTCCAGGCCGGTCAGACGTACCCCTCTGCAGTTGCCCATCTGGATCAGTCTGCCTCGCGCTCTGCCCGGAATGGTTTCTGCCTTTTCATAATCCTGCATTTTATCACCAAGTGCCGAAAGCTCCGCTTTGAGCCGCTCTTTTTCCAGATCGATCGTGCCTTTCATCAGCGCCTTACCACCGCCGAAGATCTTGCCATGACCGTAGATCAGGACATTTTCGCAGTTGTAAGTCCCTTCGTGATCAACCTCTCCCAGTGTCAAAAGACTCTGATAGCATTCCCGCTCCACGCCTTCAAAACGGCTGTGGATCTTGGGCAGATAGTCCTTCGGATCTTCACTTCCCTGCAGCAGGGCACCCTCCTCCAGACAGATCTGCGTGTTGCTGTGCACAAATAATCCGCCGGTCAGATAGACCCCGGCAGGGAAATACACTTCCTCATCCGCCCCGCACGCATCCAGCGCCATCTGCAGCGCCTTCCGGTTCATGGTCCTACCATCTCCGACCGCGTTGTACGGTGCCTTGGTCACATCGATCCTGCGTTTTACCGCAGCGGTCGTCACTTCAATGCATCCTTCCTCCTTCAGCTGTTCCCCGCAAAGGCGCTGCACATAAATCGTCACACTCGTCTCCGGCGTCAGATTACCGACGGTATAGTGTGTCTTTGTCGTCTCCCCGATCACATCACCGTCACACATGATCACGTACCGATCCTGCTGATCCGCATCCTCCGGAAGATCCCAGTATACACATACTTCATCTGTCAAAACCGCTGTATTTAAATTCATCTAAGATCTCTCCTCCATATTCTGGCTTCATAAGCTTCCAGAGTCGCAATGCTCTCCGGTTTCTTGTTTTGTGTCATCGTTGCTGCTGCCGGCCCTGCCTGCGTCGATTGCACCAACTTTACTGCCGGCCCTGCCTGCGTCCGGAAGCATAAGAATTCTTCCGGCATCCGGATCTTTGCGCATCTCCTTCGCGTGCCCAGATTACACTCGATGATAAAACATTCCCGCTCATCCCGCCGTTCGTAGATAAAACGATCCTTGCTGCGACAAAGCAGCCGGAAAGATCCGTAGATCAAGGCTTCATGTGACTTGCGCAGTGCGATCAGGGTACGATATGCCGTATGGATCTCGGCATGGAGCTCCTGCGGCAGATACGTTGGCCGCCCGGGTGCTGCGCTCTGCCTGGTATTCCAGGGCAGCATCACACGGCAATGCTCCCTTGTTCCCGCCAGGATCGTGGCGAATGCATCCTTATGGCTCTTTCCTTTGGATAACAGTTCCTGATACAAATTTTGAGACTCAATGTCCGTGATCTGTTCCATGGATGCAAACTCATAGTTTTCCAGTCCCATCTCATCGCCCTGAAACAGAAACGGCGTCCCTTTCAGTGTCATCTGCATCACCGCGAGCAGGATCTGTACCCTTCGTACATATTGCGGGTCTTTCGTGATCTTGCTGCACATGCGCGGATTGTCATGATTGTTATAAAACAGGCTCATCCAGCACTGATCTCCGTAATGCTCCATCCAGTCTGTGATATAGTCCCGATAATAATTCAGATCATATTGGTAATCATCAAAGCGTACATGCCCGGGGCTTTCCAGATGATCAAACGAAAAGATCATATCCAGTTCGCCGCGATCCTGCGAGGTCACAAGCTGCGCCATCCGCATCCCCAGGCCCGGCGTCTCTCCGACCGAAAATGCGTCATGCGGTGCAAAAGCTTCCCGATGAAGCTGCCGCAGATACTCATGCAAATGCGGCCCATAATAATAATGCTCGATGCCGGTAAAGGTCATCATCTCGCCAATGGCGCGGTTTCCCTCCGGAAGCCCTCCATCCGCAGTCCGTTCTTTGGAAATATAATTGATCACATCCATGCGGAACCCGTCAACGCCCAGATCCAGCCACCAGTTGACCATCGAAACGACCTTGTCTCGGACCGAGGGATTGTCCCAATTCAGATCCATCTGTTTTTTGGAAAACAGATGCAGTGCCCAGGATCTGACCTGCGGATAATAGGTCCAGGCACTTCCGGAAAAGAAGGATACCCAATTGGTCGGCGGTATCTTCCCTTCCTCATCGCGGACAAAAAAATACGCATCCCTCTCCGGTGCATCTTCGGCGCTCAGCGCGGCCTGAAACAGCGCATGCTCATCCGACGTGTGATTGACCACCAGATCCATGATCAGGCGCATGCCGCGCCCGTGGACTTCCTGCAACAGGAGGGTAAAATCCTCCATCGTGCCAAACTCTGCCATGATCTTGTGATAGTCGCGAATATCATAGCCATTGTCGTCATTGGGCGAATCATAGATCGGCGAAAGCCAGATCGCACCGACCCCCAGTTCTTTTAAATAATCCAGTTTGGAAATGATCCCTTGCAGATCTCCGATCCCGTCGCCGTTTTGATCGCAAAAACTGCGCGGATAGATTTGGTAGAACACCGCTTCCTTCCACCAGGCATGCCGGATCGTGTCCGATTGTCCGCTGCACTCCTCTACGCCTTCATCACTCCCCGCCAGATGTAAAATTGCTTCGATCATTTCCGGATCTACCCGGTCTCCTGCCAGATGCAGCAACGTCTTTAAGCGCAAGTGCATGATCAGCGGATTCTTCATGATCCGCTTGGAAATCCCCATTTGCAAGAGCAATTTGTTGATGATATCTTCGCCAACCGGTGTGCGGTAAACATCACCGATCGTATTTTGTATTGTCAGCATTTCAACCCCCGTTTACAGTGCTATAATTACAGTATGGCACATCGTCTGTAAAAGTCAAAACAGCAAATCACATTTCATGGGGGACACATTATGAATCAGCAAGCAACGGATCGACGTAACCTACACCTGTATCCTGTCGGCACCATCGGACGGGATATGATCTACTGTCTCGTTTCCAATTTTCTGCTTACCTACATCTTATTTACCAAACAGTTAAGCGGCGCGCAGCTCGCTGCGATCACCGCTATCATGGCCGGAGCCAGAGTCTTTGATGCGCTCAATGATCCCATCATGGGAAACATCATCGAGCGGACACGATCGCGTTTCGGTAAATTCAAACCCTGGCTGCTCATCGGCATTCTTTCCACAGGCTTTGTCGTTTGTGCGATCTTTAATACGCGCCTGGACGGATGGAATTTCATCATCTTTTTCGGCATTGCCTATCTGCTCTTCAGCATCACCTATACCATGCACGATATTTCCTATTGGGGCATGGTTCCGGCCCTCAGTTCCGATCCGAATCTTCGAAATCAGTTGACCAGCCGTGCGACCTTAATGGCCGGCATCGGCGGTACACTCGCGTCGATCCTGATTCCGCTGTTGACCGCCGGAGAATATGCGATCGCTTCCGGCGCTGCAGGCTCCTACGGGATCGTTTCGATCATCGTCTGTATCCTGGCACCGCTCTTTTTGGCCTTTACCATCTTTGGCGTAAAGGAGAACCGTGATGACATGCAGACACAAGCACCGCCGTTTTCTTTTCGTAAGCTGATCAAGACCATCTCGCAAAACGATCAGTTGATGTGGATCTCTCTGATCTTCCTGTTGCAGGAAGTCGGCAACTGCATCGTCATCGGCGGTATGGGTGCGACCTACATTTATTTTGCCTTCGGCTATCGGGGCGGATTGTATTCGCTCTTTACCACGGTCGGCATGAGTGCGACCGCGCTGCTGATGATCTTTTATCCGGCGATCTCAAGGCGCATCAAAAGAAAACCGCTCATGAAGCAGCTTGCCGTGATCTCCGTGATCGGTTATGCCATGATGATCGTGGCAGGTCTGACCGGCAGCGGCGATATGACGCACTTCTGGATCCTGACGATCGGCTATACGCTCTCCGCTTTCGGGCAGTACGGCTACTACCTGATCATGATGATTTCGATCATCAATACCGTGGAATACAACGAGTACAAATTCGGTACCCGCGATGAAGCGATCATCACATCACTCCGCCCCTTCCTGACCAAATTAAGTTCTGCAGTTGTCGTCGTGATCACGACGGCCGGTTATGCGATCTTCCGCGCAACCTCTTACATGAACGAGATCTCTTCGTTAGAACAGCAGGCAGAAACCGGCGCTATCAGTGAAGCCGACAAACTTACCGCGATCGATGCACTCCTTGGCGGCGTGCAAAACACGCAGACCATCGGTCTGCTCATCTG
>JAILPR010000014.1 GCA_024699355.1 Lachnospiraceae bacterium | reverse complement strand
ACACCCTTGACTGCATTGTTATGATGTGTGTGGCTGGCAACCACCAGATCTTTGACCGAAAGGATCGTATCTCCCGGTGTACAGTCTTTTTTATCAACGGCAAATTTGACATCACGGCCGACCATCATCCTGGACAGTTCTTCTTTGGTCGTCGACGCGATCTCTACCGTACCCATGTAACGTCCCTTTTGCAGAACGCTGCAACGGTCCGCAACTGCCATGATCTCGGCAAGCTTATGGGTGATGAACAGAATGCTCTTGCCTTCTTTGGTGAAGTTCTTCATGATCTCCATCAGTTCATCAATCTCCTGCGGTGTCAGCACCGCGGTCGGCTCATCAAAGATCAGGATCTCATTGTCACGATACAGCATCTTTAAGATCTCGACACGCTGCTGCATGCCAACGGAAATGTCCGATACATACGCGTCCGGATCGACACGCAGACCGTATTTTTCCGAGAGATCCATTACTTTCTTACGAGCGGCATCATACTGCAAAAAGCCGTGTTTGGTATCTTCGTCTCCCAAAATAATGTTGTCGAGCACGGTAAAACATTCCACCAGCTTAAAGTGCTGATGAACCATACCGATCCCAAGTCTGTTGGCATCATTGGGATTTTTGATATGAACGACCTCGCCGTCCTTTTTGATTTCCCCCTGCTCTGCCTGATAGAGACCGAACAATACGCTCATGAGCGTACTCTTTCCTGCACCGTTCTCACCAAGCAACGCATGAATTTCACCGCGCTTTAACTGCAACGTGATATCATCGTTGGCCTTAATGCCCGGAAATTCTTTGGTTATGTGAAGCATCTCAATCACATAATCTTCCGCCACAAAAGTCACTCCCTTTCTTCCTAATGTTCCTCTTGGTGTCGCCCTTTGCGACCACCTTTACAATACCTTTATCTTATCATGAAATGCGCTGTGATGAAATAAGAGGTATCCCGAAAAAAAGGACGCCTGAGCATCGCTCAGACGTCCTCGTAAGAATGCGGATCTAATTATTCCTGATAATCAACAGTGATGTTGGTAACTGCCGGTGTAACTGCAGTATCAAAGCTGTTATCTACTACCAGGGAACCATCAACCAGTGCGTTGAACAGGGTATCATACTGCTCCTGAGTGAAGGTTGTGAATGTGGAAGTCTCCATCGGAAGGCCTACGCAATCCTCAGCTGCGCCAAGGGTGGTCTCCTTACCAGCGTAAGCTTCGCTGAAGGTCCAGTCATTTTCCATTGCATCTGTCAGTGCTACGTTTACAGAGTTTGCAAGAGCCTTCATTGCAGAAGTAACTACAATGCTGCTGTCCAGATAAGACTGGTCAACGTCAACACCGATCATCTTGCCCATGTTTGCCTGTGCTGCTGCAAGACAGGAGTTACAGATGGAACCGCCGCATGCGAATACAACTTCTGTACCTTCGGTATACCAGCTGTCCATCTTCGCCTTGATATCATCGGTAGCTACGAAAGAACCTGAATACCAGTACTTGATGTTCACATCGGTTACACCAAGGTCAGCAGCTGCCTGCTCAGCACCCTGAACGAAACCGTAACCGTAACGAACAACTGCCGGAACAGCCATACCGCCAAGGAAGCCGAGTTCCTTGTAACCATCTGTTACTGCTGCATAACCTGCAAGGTAACCAGCCTGCTCTTCCTTATAAGTGATCAGAGCGGTGTTTGCTGCAGGATCTGCAAGATCGCCTGTGGAAACATCCAGTGCAAGGAAAGCTACATCAGAGTACTTTGCCTGAGCTTCTTCCAGTGCCGGAGCGAACAGATAACCAGCCATAACGATTACCTTAGCGCCGTCTTTTACTGCATTGTCCATCTGCTCTACACGAGCTGCATCAGAGTCTTCCGACGGCTTGTAGTAGTTTGCAACCAGACCGTTTGCGGAACAGAAATCCTGTACGCCGGCCCATGTATACTGGTTGAAAGACTGATCATCGATGTTACCTACATCTGTTACGAAAGCGATATCTGTAACGCTCTCGCCTGTGGTAGCTTCAACTTCTGCAACAGTCTCTTCCAGAGTTTCAGCAACTTCGCTTGCTGCCTCGCTTGCTGCTTCAGTAGCTGCATCAGCTGCAGTGTCTGCTGTGTTGTCAGCTGCAGATCCGCATGCAACAAGGGAAATGCTCATTGCTGCAACAAGGATCATAGAAATAATTCTGTTTTTCATAATGATTTCCTCCTGGTTATGAAAACGTGTATGTATCTAAGTAGATAATGTACTGCATACGTTCACATTTTGTCAACAATTTGTTCACATTTTCTTTGTAAACGCTTCGAAAAAACAACGTTTCCTTAGGTTTCGGTTGTCCCTGCCATGCTGCTCCTTTATAATAAAAACAGCAACATATTTTTGTTTTCGTAACAGAAATGATCCGAAGTATTTCAGAAAAGAGGGATATCTATGAGTCAGACACCTACCCCGCACATCGGTGCAAAACAGGGCGAGATCGCCGAAACGATCCTCCTCCCGGGAGATCCGCTGCGTGCGAAATTCATCGCCGACAATTTCCTGACAAACGTCAAACAGTTTAATTCCACCCGTAATATGTTCGGCTTTACCGGCGAATACGAAGGCCGTCCGGTCTCCGTCATGGGCACCGGTATGGGCTGCCCTTCGATCGGCATCTATTCTCACGAGCTGATCCATTTCTACGGATGCAGGAACCTCATCCGCGTCGGTACGGCCGGTGCCATGAACCCTTCGGTTCAGGTGCGTGATATGGTCTTTGCCATGGGCGCCTGCACTACGTCAAACTATGTCAGATTATTCGGTCTGCCGGGTGATTTTGCCCCGATCTGCAGCTATGAACTGTTGCAAAAAGCGACCGCAGCCGCTGATCAGCTCGGCATCAGTTATCGCGTCGGCAATGTCTTGTCTTCCGATATGTTCTATGCGCCCGCAAAGAGTGCCCCGCAGGGCATGACCTGGACCGACATGGGCGTTCTCGCCGTGGAGATGGAAGCTGCCGCACTGTATGCAAATGCTGCTGCCGGCGGTGCAAATGCACTCGCGATCCTGACGATCTCGGATTCCGATTTCTCCGGCGTGGTGACCACCGCAGAAGAACGTCAGCTGACCTTTACCAATATGATGAAAGTAGCACTGCAGCTGGCCTGATCGCACTGCACGCCGCACAGGATACCGCTGCACGCTGCAACACGTTGCGGTTGGCCTGAATGAAAGCAGCCCCACGGGATCATTTCCCGCGGGGCTGTGTTGATTTGTATGAAATTTCATTCTGCGGGAATTTATGCCGCCGTCATGCGGTAAAATCGATCTTGCCGCCGACCGGCTGAGCAACTTTGCTCTCCACCTGATCCCAGTCCACGTTCCTGATCTTTTCGATCAGTTCTTCCACCGTGTCCGCGGATACCGTTGTGGTCTTTACACCCGGTACTTTGGCCTGAGAGAATTTCGCTTTCAGCGCCTCATCCGCTGCCGCTTTCTGCGCTTTCTTTTCCTGCGCTTTCTCTGCCTTCTCTTCCTGCGCTTCTTTTGCTTCCTCTCTGGCCTCTTTCAGGTTTTCGATCAGTTTTTCCTGATCTTCGCCGGCTTTCTCAAGCTGTGCAAAGAAACTGGTCGTCCCGTCCGCCTTGATGCTCACGCCAAGGCGCGTCACTTCTGCGCCCTCTTCCTCAAGCTGCTTTGAAATGTCGGAAAGCTGCACGGTCGCATCTTCCAGTTTGGTAAGGTATTCTTCTTTCACAGACTCATCCGCCGCCATCGCTTCGAGCGTATCCGGATCAAGCAACACACTGTACTCTTTGGTTCCGTGGGATAAATACTCCTGCGCTTCCTCGTCGGTCTCATAGTCCGCAACGATAAAGTCCATATTACCGTACGTATTCTGTAATTCCTTCAGCAGTTCTTTGGCTGCATCGGACAGATTCACCGTTTCGGCTTTCTCCGTCTTCGCGTTTTTCTCAACCTGCAGGCCCTTCTCATCGGCCTTCGGGGCAGGGCGATTGGCTGCATACTTCTGTGCCGCCGCATTCTGATACTGATGAATATTCTGTAAGTTCACTGACATCTCCGTTGTCCTCCTCACCGTAAATCCGTTTACATAAGCATGAGCCTTGCCGAATGTACGATCTCCATTTGGCGATGGGCATACCTTGCCCGGCTCTTCTACCTATTATTTCGACACGATGCCTCAAAAACTTAAGAGACGAATTAAAAACCAAAGATTTTCAGATAATCGAGCGCATCCACATAGCGCATCACTTCCCCCATGATGTTTCCGCTCACCTCCGCGATCAGATCCTCCACTTCGCTTTGTGTAGCCTCAAAGAGCATCAGGCGTTGCGGTAATGTGACCGAAAGTTCCTCTTCCAGCGGATAGATGCTGATCGATCCGGTAACCCTGCAAAGTTCTCCCGTCTCATCCGAAAGCTTGCCCTTGGTCAAAATCACCTGCCAGCCTTCCGTCTCTGTTTCTGCAAATCGTCCATGCAGCACCGCATCAAACGCCTGACCTCCAAGGAGTCCTTCCGCCTCGAGTTCAAAGCTGAGATCCGTTAGATCTCCCGATCCTTCATAGGAAATCTCTCCGTCCGTCAGCTGCGGATCACCGCTCTCTAAAGACAGTGATACCGCTCGTTCATACGTCGTCTCTTCCTGTGTATAGGTGCTTTGTATCGTAAAGGAAAGATCTTTCATCTCCTCCGAAGTGATCCTCCCTTCACCCTCGATGGTTCCGGCCGCCATTTCCGCGCCCAGGAAATACAGATCCACGTCCGTAAGGGTTAGCGGAGCGCCTGTTGTCACATCGATCTGCACCGTTTCTCCTTCGATCCTGCGGATCATCCCATCTTCATCGATCCAAAGGATCAAAGTGATCCCGCGCTCCTGCCAGATGACTTCATAAGCCGTGCACTGTTTCGTATCATCGCCTTCGATCGTTACTTCCCGGGTCTGCGAGAGCTGCGCTGCCTCAAAATCGGTTCCAAACGATCCGATGCTTTGTGCGAGCAGTTCCGGCAGCTGGCTCATCATACTCAGTTTGACGGGCAGTGTTGCATATAGCGAAAGCGAGATGCCCTCCGGAAGGGTTAGATCAAATTGCCGTGCAAACGCCGAGCCGTTGACCTGCCCGGAAAGGTCTTCGGCAGACCATCCGAGGCTCTGCGAAGTCAGTGCCGGGATCTGCAGGGCGATGTCATTTCCGTTTGCCAGCAGCACGACATCGGTGAGTTCTTTGTTTGCTACGCTGATAGCACTCTCCATCTGCACCGCCGTATGGCTCAGGTCCCTTTGCAGGGTGCCGTCGATCCCGAAGGTCGTCCCCCGGATGGTCTCCGAGAGGTCGTTTGCCGATGGCAGCATGCCGGATAAGAGAGAACTTCCGCTGAGGGCATCCCCCAGCACGCTCTGCATCGTCTCT
>JAILPR010000277.1 GCA_024699355.1 Lachnospiraceae bacterium | reverse complement strand
ACTCCATGAACTAGGATACCCAACATTCACGGAGTTTTATTTGAAAATATGTGAAAACTAGAGAAGCGCCGTATACGGAACCGTACGTACGGTGCTGTGGGAGGTCGGTAGATAAAATAATTATCTACCTCCTACCCGATTTAAAAATAAGCAGAATAAGTAATTTTCGCGATTTTGGAAATGTGCTAAGGTTTGGATGAGAAGGAGTTTTTTCTGCAAAGGAGGGTTACAAATGTTATATCCAATCATGTCAAAGTCGCGATTGATGATCGATCTGTCTGGAATGTGGGCATTTCGGAAAGGAACGGAACTGGTGGATGATGAGATCGCCAAAGTACCGTTTCGGGAAGCCATGACGATGCCGGTACCGGCGTCCTACAATGATCTGACAGAAGATGCGGAACTCAAAGATCATTATGGCTGGGTATATTACCAGAAAAAGATCGCACTGCCGGAAACATTGACAGAAAATACGCGTGTGATGCTTCGCTGTGATGCAGTCACGCATCGGGCAAAAGTGTATATAGACGGAAGGTGCATCAGTGAACACCTGGGGGGCTTTTTGCCGTTTGAAGCAGAACTGACGCCTTTTTTAAACGGAGAGGAGCAGTTACTGACCATTGCGGTGAGCAATGTGATCGACTTTACGACACTTCCGGTTGGCGGAATCAATATGTCCGGAGAGGATCAGGGGAAGAAACCACAGAAAAAGAGGAATCTTCCGAACTTTGACTTCTTTAATTATGCCGGGATCACAAGACCGGTACGGATCTATACGACCCCCAAAACCTACATTGAGGATGTTACGGTAACTGCAGATGTTGCAGAAGAAACAGCGGAATATTCCGATGTGAAGTTGCATGTCGCTACCGTTGCGGCAGGGCCGGAGGCAAAGACGGTACCTTGCCATGTTGAGATTTTGGATGCGGAAGGAAAAAAGATCGCTGAGGGAGATGGGGCGAGTGCAGAGGTCACATTGAAGGGTGCGAAGCTTTGGCAGCCGCTGAATGCTTATTTATATACGGTCAGGGTGACCCTGGGCGGAGATGTATATGAATTACCATATGGCATCCGTACGGTCCGAGTCGATGGAACAAGGTTTTTGATCAATGGGAAACCGTTCTACTTTAAAGGCTACGGAAAACATGAAGATACCTTCCCGAATGGCCGTGGCATGAATCTTCCGATGAATGTCAAAGACATTTCCCTGATGAAGTGGCAGGGAGCCAACAGTTTCCGTTGCAGTCATTATCCATACAGTGAAGAAATGATGCGTCTGGCAGACGCGGAGGGAATCGTGGTGATCGATGAAACGACAGCGGTCGGCGTGAACTTCGATTTCGGAGGCGGAGCAAACTTTAACGGTAAGCGGGTAAACACGTTTGATCCGGAGCACGGTGTGAAGACATTTGATCATCATATGGAGGTGATCAGAGATCTGATCATGCGTGATAAAAATCATGCCTGCGTTGTCATGTGGAGCATCGCAAATGAGCCGGACTCCTACAAAGAAGGCGCGTATGAGTATTTTAAACCGCTCTATGAGTTTGCAAGAAGCCAGGATCCGCAGAATCGGCCAATGACGCTGACCAGTGTTGTGATGGCAGGAGGACCGGATACAGATGTTTCCGCAAAATTATCGGATGTGATCTGTTTAAACCGGTATTACGGGTGGTATACCAATAGCGGAGATCTGGAGACGGCGGAGGAAGTACTTAGGGAGGAACTGAACGAGTGGAAGAATCTCGGAAAGCCGGTGATGTTTACGGAGTATGGCGCAGATACTGTGATGGGACTGCACGATACGGTACCGACCATGTATACCGAGGAGTATCAGCTGGCCTATTATCAGACCTACAGTCGTGTGTTTGATGAGTTTGCCAACATTGTCGGAGAACAGGTATGGAATTTTGCAGATTTTGCAACGTGCCAGAGCCTGTCCCGAATTCAGGGCAATAAAAAAGGTATTTTTACCAGAGACAGAAGACCGAAGCTTGCAGCACATTTCCTGCGGGAGCGCTGGAAGTCCATTCCGGAATTCGGATACAAAAAGTAAGAGATCGAGATAACGGATGTAGAAAAGCGGGAGAAGGGGATAGAACTTCTCCCGCTTTTTTTACGGGAATGTGATACTATGAAACTACGGGTAATGAGCATACCGCAGAAGATTTGCGACTGTGTATCATCTGAACAAAAGAACGAAAGAGTAAACGAATGACCAGAAAACAAAAGTGGCAACGTATCATTTATATGGCGATCGTCCTGCTGGTGATCGGACTGATCGCATCCCGCGGAAACGGTAGTACAACGCAGGAGGGTACAACTTCGGCATCGGAGTCCGTGCAGGAAAGCGAGACCCCGGCAGATGCATCCGGGAGCAGTGCCCCGGCGGATCTGTCGGACGACAATGACAGTGCTTATGTGACCTATACCTTCCGCGATGCGGAAGCACTGCAGGAACATTATCAAAAGCATGGCGTAGAGATG
Organism: Lachnospiraceae bacterium; assembly: GCA_024699355.1. Classification (GTDB taxonomy): domain Bacteria; phylum Bacillota; class Clostridia; order Lachnospirales; family Lachnospiraceae; genus SIG336. The sequence goes on along the minus strand of JAILPR010000277.1, from coordinate 4,718 downwards.
GGATTTGCCTCTGCGCTGGAATATGAACAGGCGGCAAGTGATGTCATCAACAATCCCAAGGCACTTCACAAGACCGAAGCGGAAGATGGGGACGACGTCTATTATTTGGAAGAAACCAACGACTTTGTGATCGTGGCAACATATGGCTCGATCCGGACTTATTTCCGGCCGGATGCCGGAATCGATTACTATAACCGTCAGTAGGAAAGACAGCAATGGATCCGTATGAAGTATTGAAGGTTGCGCCCGATGCGAGCGATGCCGAAGTGAAAAAAGCATATCGAACGTTGAGCCGTAAGTATCATCCGGATGCCAATGAAGGAAATCCGTTGCAGGATCTGGCGGAAGAAAAGTTCAAGCAAATCACGGATGCGTATAATCAGATCCTGCGTGAGCGGGAGGTACTTGTATCAGGCGAGGCAACGTATCAAAATCCACGCACCGGAGGTGCACGCAGCAGTGCTTCACGCAGCAGCACATCGCGCGGCAGCGGGGCGACTAAAGGAAGCAGCTCTTCGGCGGCTGATGAAGAGCGCAAACGCAGGAAAGCCAGGGAAGCGGAGGAGACGATCCGACGCAGACGGGAGCAGGAAAAGAAAGAAGAAGCAAAGCGTAAACGTGATGAGAAGCGGCGGGAAGAATTTGCCCGTCAGGCACGTGAACAGGAGCAAAAAGAACAGGAAGAAGCACGCAGACAGGCACGCGAAGAAGCACGCAGACAGGCACGCGAAGAAGCAAAGCGGACTGAGGAACATGCAGCAAAGCAGGCGGAGGAGCAGAAAGCACGCGAAGCAGCCGAAAGTGCAGATGAGAATGCACGCAGAGCACGCGCGGAAAAGAAGGTTGCACGGGAAGCACAGCGGCAAAAAGAACATAGGAAGCGTTCTTTTGAGCGGGAGCTGCAACGGGCAGAAAAGAAGCGGAAACAGCAGGAAGCGGCGGAAGCTTTTTTTACCGGATCCAGAACGCCGGCGCTACTGTTGTTATTGTTTGCAAGTTCGATGCTGTTGTTTGTGATCGCAAATTATTTCCACGCTGCGAGTGTGCTGTTTTTGATCCTTGCCGGCTTACAGATGGGTGTGGTCCTGCAGGAGATTGGCTGGCAGAGAAGTATTTTATATTTTCTGGCAACGTTTTTGACAGCGTATTTTTTGTCAAACAGAGTCAGTTGTCCGGTCATCTTTACCATGACGCAGTTGTATGTCCTGTTTCGGGAACTGATCCGAAAAAAGATGATCGAGACGGGGCTGAATGAAAAAGAAAACGGCAAAGCAATCTATGTGGTGGCCAAATGGTTTTTGCTGCAAATGGTCTTTGTGCCGATGCTGATCGTGGCACCGAGAGGTGTGATGAGCGGGCCGGCAGTCCCGGAGCAAATCAAGACCTATCTGATCGCACAGGCGATCTGGATCGTTGTGGATCTTGGGTATGATTATTATCTGAGCTATGTGTGGGATCCGATCCGCAGGAAAATGTAACGAAGGAATGGAATATAATGTGTTTGAATACGATCGGTTGGGAAATGGAAGCATTTCCCGGTCGATCGTTTTTGGTTTTAAAGAACAATTAATGGTTGTGAGTGATTTTTGTGAAACTTGACGTCGATGCCGATCTGTTGTAGGATGCTGTTTGTTCGTAGAGATTCTACTCTACTTAGTGATCTCGGTAGTTCTACCGAAATTCCCAATTATGACAGGTAAGGGCAGATTGCGGTCTTTTTTTCTTGATGTTATCATTGAATCAAGGCATTGTGCTGCTCTTGCGAGAATTTTTTAGTTACAAAGGAGCATGACACAATGAAAAACAGAAATGAACTGGTGCAGGAGATCGGACGAAAGTATGAGTCTCTTACGTTAGCAAATGATTTTATTTTTAAGAAGGTGATGGAAAATGAAGATCTTTGTAAACGTTTATTGGAGACCATACTTCATATAGAGATTGACCATCTGGAATATCAGCATACACAGGAAGATTTGAAGCTATCCTATGATTCGAAAGGAATTCGTCTCGATGTGTATACGAAAGGATCGGATGCGGTTTATGACATTGAAATGCAGTCGGTGACAAAAACCAACTTATCGAAGAGATCACGTTATTACCAGGCAGTGATCGATTCCTCTAATCTGGATGTGGGAGTCAACAGTACCTATGAATTGATTCCGGACTCTTATGTCATATTTATTTGTATGGGAGATCCGTTTGACCACGGTCTGCATTTTTATTCTTTCGAAAATTATTGCATCAATGGAACAGAAATACTCCCTTTGGGGGACGGAACCAAAAAAATTTTTCTGAATGCAAAGGGAACGGCAGATGATATAGATCCTGAATTGGCAGCTTTTCTAAATTACTTAATCGACGGAAAGCCAACCAATCAGCTGACGGCAGATCTTGATGATCAGGTGAAACGTAGTCGTAGGAATCAGGAATGGAGGCGGGAATATATTATGATGAGTCTGTTTGAACATGATGTTATTATACGAGGTATTGAAGAGGGAAGAAAAAAAGGTATTGAAGAAGGTAGAAAAGAAGGTAGAAAAGAAGGTAGAAAAGAAGGTAGAAAAGAAGGTAGAAAAGAAGGTAGAAAAGAAGGAATCGAAGAGGGCCGAAAAGAAGGCCGAAAGGAAGGAATCGGAATTGGAGAATTGCAGAAAGCATATCAGTTTGTTCAGAATGGCATGGTTTCTGCGGAGCAGGCGGCACAGAGTTTTGGAATGAGCGTGGAACAGTTTTATCAGGAATTGGATGAACTTGGATTAAAAGAAGAGAACTAAACAGAAAGACCGGAAGGACCGAAGCGGCAGCACCGTTTCGGTCTTCTTTTTTTGAGAAAAGATGTTGACAACTTCAACAAACAGAGGTACATTTAAATCAAACATATGAATAATTGTTCATATGTTTGAAACATGAAACGTTACAGAATGGTTCGACAGGAGGAAACATGGCCAAAACAGATGTCGCACAGTGCGAAGAAGTACACGAAATTCATAGAGACAAAGTAGATGCATTGCATCGTGCGATGCCGGATGACGACGAACTGTACGATCTGGCAGAACTGTTTAAGGTGTTTGGCGATTCGACCAGGATCCGGATCTTATTTGCGCTGTTTGCGGCGGATACCTGCGTCTGCGATCTGGCGGAGACGTTAAATATGACGCAGTCTGCGGTATCGCATCAGCTAAAGATCTTAAAACAGGCCAAGCTCGTCAGCTTCCGCAAGGAAGGCAAATCCGCCATCTATTTTTTGGCAGATGATCATGTCAGGACCATTATCGATATGGGCAGGGAACATATCGAAGAATAGTGTGAAAAGGAGAGTATGCGGTGAAAAAGAAATTCAAATGTGAAATCGATTGTGCGGATTGCGCAGCAAAGGTAGAAGCAGCGATCAAAAAGGTAGACGGTGTCATCGATGCCAATGTCAATTTTCTGACACAGAAATTCATGCTCGAAGCAGAGGATGACCGGTATGAGGAAGTATTGAAGGCAGCGATCAAAGCCGGTAAAAAGGCAGAAGATGAATTTGAAGTAGAAGTATAAAAACTCAAACGAAAGCGGGGAGGGGACAGTTGCGAAGGCAGGTGTCTCCTTTCCTGTCTGATGGATTGACCATAGAGATAGGAGACATGATGAGTAAAAAGCATCAAAAAATGCTATATCGGATTCTGGTGACGGCAGTACTGTTCTTCACCTTATTTATTTTGGAAAAACTTGGCAGATTAGAGCTCGTGCCAATCTGGGGGCAGGCATTGTTATATGCGGTGCCGTACCTGATCATCGGCTATGATGTTTTATATCGCGCGGCACGCAATATCCGTAACGGACACGTCTTTGACGAACATTTCCTGATGATGATCGCAACTTTTGCAGCGTATGGAACCGGAGAGTTCACAGAGGCCTGCGCGGTCATGCTCTTTTATCAGGTCGGTGAGCTCTTCCAGGGCGTGGCGGTTGGCAAGAGCCGTGCTTCGATCGCAGAGATGATGAGCATTGCGCCGGATTTTGCCAATGTAGAACAGGAAGATGGCAGCATCGAAGAGGTGGACCCGGATGAGGTTGTAGTCGGCAGCATCATCGTGATCAGACCCGGAGAAAAAATCCCGCTGGATGGTGTGGTCACAGAAGGAGAATCATTTGTAGATACCGCCGCACTGACCGGCGAATCGGTACCGCGGAAAGCAAGTGTCGGCAGCGAGGTCATTTCAGGTTGCGTGAATGGAGATTCCACACTGAAGGTACGCACGACCAAATGTTATGAAGACTCGACGGTGGCCAAGATCCTGGAACTGGTCGAAAATGCGAGCAGCAAAAAGTCCCGTATGGAGAATTTTATTACGCGGTTCGCCCGTTACTATACGCCGACCGTGACAATCGGTGCCGCCCTGCTTGCAGTGATCCCGCCGCTTGTGTTGCAGGAATCGTTTGTCGGATGGATCCAGAGAGCCTGTATCTTCCTGATCGTCTCCTGCCCGTGTGCACTGGTGATCTCGGTGCCGCTCGGCTTTTTTGGCGGGATCGGTGCAGCCTCCAGGATCGGGGTGCTGGTCAAAGGCTCCAACTATTTAGAGGCTGTGGCACAGATGGATACACTGGTCTTTGATAAGACCGGAACGTTGACCAAAGGGGAGTTTAAGGTGACAAAGATCCTGCCGGCAGATGCACAGGAAGAGAGTGTGCAGGAGGCTGCCGCACAGACAGCACTTTTGGAGATCGCGGCG
>JAILPR010000248.1 GCA_024699355.1 Lachnospiraceae bacterium | reverse complement strand
TGCATCGGGACAAAGCATCCGAGCATCTGTGCATTTGCCGCATTGACGATCGCATCTGCCTGCAGCCTCGTGATGTCTCCCTGCCAGATGGAGAGATGATCCCGGATCACGGGGATCTGATCGATCGTGACGATCCCTTTTTCCGCTGCCCGCGCTTTCAGATATGCATCCTGGATTTCTTGCACCTCGGGAGATAACGCTTTCGGCATCCGCACATTCATCAGACTGCGCAGGATCCTGCGCTTTCCCTCGACATCCGCCGGAACCGGCATATGCCGATACTCTGCGGACTCTGCTTTGAATTCATCAACCAGATATGTCTGATACTCTTCCTGCTTCATGGACTTCTCCTTATAAGGCAAATACTCTTTTTTCCATCCCGGTATCAAGGCTTGCCATCTCTACCGTAACCTCATCTAAGGTAAATGGTATCACATTTTGGCTGCCCTCGCGCTCGCACACTTTTTGCAGCACCGGGCTCGATGCGATCACTTTGGTTTTGATATCGCCCAGGTCCACAAAGCGCACTTTGCCATCGATCCGGATCCACTGCGTCGTCTCACGATCCGCCACCGTGATCTCGACATAGGGATGCTCCATCAGTTCCCGGTAGGTCTCCTGATGTTTCATCACATCAAACCATAATTTTCCGTCTTCTTCGTATTTAAATTCAAAAGGCTTTACCTTTGGTCTGCCGTCACGCCCGATGACTCCGATATACTGCATCGGATAGGCATGTAACATTTCTACGACAAGGTCCATCTCTGCTCTGATCATTCTGTCACCACCAATACTCTGCCTTCACGTCGCTTTTTGACCCCCGGATATGCGCCATCCGCATAACCCAACAGCACAAAACATTTACATTCCATCGTCTCCGGCACCTTCCAGGCCTCCAGATACCGCTTTCCTTCTGCCGTTGCAAAGGTCTCCTCGCCTCTTGCCACGATGCAGGACGCGATCCCCAGATGATAGGCTTCCAGCACCATATTTTCCGCACAGCAAAATGCATCCGGGATGTTGTACAGGAAGTTTTTCTGTGCAAAGATTGCGATTACGACCGGCGCACCGTAGAAGCCGCTTTTGATCGTCGGATCATCGATCAGAGACGGCTGTTCAGCAGATACATAACTGCCTGCCAGATGATCTCTGCGCATGCATCCTGCATTGATCCGTCCAACTCTCTCAACCAGATCTCTGTCATTCATCACAACAAACATGCTGCGCTGACCACCGCCGGCGTTCGGCGCATAGAGTCCCGCCTCGATGATCTTTTGCAGATCCGCTTCCCTGAGTGTTTGATCCGTATATTTTCGAATGGAGCGGCGTTCCTTCATCAGTTCCAGCAAATCGTTCTTCATTCGCTCACCTCCGCCCAACACTGCGGATCTGCCGCATAGAAATCGCCATACGTTCCCTTCGCCACTGCAGGACATCCCCTGCACCAGGCAAGAAGTTTGCACTTACTGCATTTACTGAACTTTTCATATGCACGATAAGCATCTACCTGCCTGATCCAAAGATCTTTTAAGCGATCTTCAAATACATTACCAACCTTGCTCTCTGCCACTCTCCGGCAGGCATATACTTCGCCCGTCGGCAGGATCGTGATATGGCAGTTTCCGCAATTGCACCCGCCGTAGATCATGCCTTTCTGCACGTTCTCCGGAAGTTTAAATTCCCCGGTCTCATATTGATACAGTATCCAGAGGTGATCCTTACGATTGAACCGGGTCACACACGCCGGATCCTTTTCATACTCCTTATATTTCTGATCACAGGCTTCCAATAGTGCCCTGTATTCCATAGGACTGATCCCTGTGCTTTTTTCATCGCTGGTCGGGACATATCTGGCAAATGCAAATACATCCGCTTTTGCGTTCACAACCGTATCAATGATGTCCGGAACCTCTTTGATATTCACGCTCGATACGGTGGTCATGATCACAGCCGTAATCCCGGCCTTCCGGATCATGCCGATTTTTTCAATGGTCTCATCAAACGACCCTGGCTTTCGAAACCAGTCATGCGTCTTACGCATGCCGTCAATAGACAGCTGATACTTGTCACAACCGCATTCTTTTAATCTTTTTAATTTTTCCTCTGTTAAATGAAACGGATTTCCTAAAATTGTAAACGGGATCCGCTTCTCTTTCAGCAACTCCATCAGTTTCCAGAAATCAGGATGAAGGATCGGGTCGCCGCCGGTAATGTAAAAATACGGTGCACGTCCATACGTTGTGCAAAACTCTTCCGCATTCTCCACGACCTTCTGCATTTCTCCCCAGGTCATGGACGCCAACTCCTTGCAGGCATTTTCCGCAAAAATATAACAGTGCTTGCACCGCTGATCACAGGCCTCGGTGATATGCCATTGAAATGCAAAATATTGGTTCATCGATCCTTCCTCCTTTTTCAGACTCAAGTTACTTCAGCGTTGTCAATGGCTGATTAATTCGTTCCGGCGCCGCACGCACTACCGCATGCCGCTGACGGTTTTTCCGGTGCTGCTGCTCCGCATGCTGCTGACGGCTCCTTGGGTGCTGCTGCCCCGCATGCTGTGCCGCATGCCGCCTCTGCCTGGTTCTCATTGCTCTTGTTCCATCCAAATAAATTCGAAAGTGCCATATGTTCCATCCTTTCCGCAGTTTCCTGCTGTGTCACTTGTGTTTACACCTGCATCTTAACAGTCTCCCTCTATTCTGTGAAATGAATATATGTTATTATTTATAAAGAAACGGAATAAGTCAGGAGGTTTTATGAATACAGCGCAGTTGGAATGTTTTATCTCTCTTGCGGGAACCCTGAATTACATGAAGACAGCAGAGCAGCTCGGTCTCACACAGCCGGCGGTGACCAAGCAGATCCAATCGCTCGAAGCAGAGCTTGGATGCAAGCTGTTTCACAGGACCACCAGATCCGTGACCTTAACCAAAATCGGTGCGGCTTTTCTGGCCGATGCGACGACCATGATCGATACCTTTTATCACTCCATGGAACGCCTCTCCGGTTTTCAGGAGCAGGAGCGACATGCGCTGCGGATCGGCTATATGGATCCGCACGCAATTCAGCTGATCAGCCGGATCTTGACACCTCTTTTATCCGCACAGTCCAATGTGATTCCGGAATTTCATCAGGATCAGACGGATGCCAATCTGAGCCGCCTGGTCAATCACCAGCTAGACCTGATCATCGGTATGAAGGATGCCAGATTCAAAGATCCGGATATTGCCTTCACCATGCTGCACGAGGAATACTTTGTCTGTGCCATGCACAAAGACCATCCGCTGGCTGTGAAATTCAAACAGCATCGTCAGAAATCCGTCTCCACAAGCGATCTGTGGGAGCAGCGGCAGATCATCTCCATTCCGCCCTATCTGCTGGGGAACTTCTTTTCCAGAGGGCGCCACATCGTGCCGGTCAACGATGACCTGGATAATGCGATCTGTTCCAATGCCAACGAAACTTACGGTCTCTTACTTGCCGGCTTCGGCTATGCCTACCTGCCGGAGCATCAGATCATGAAACATCCCGACATCGTGACCTTTGCGTGGAAAGAATCTCCGCATGCGCCGTTTGGCGTCTACAGCAAAGTCGCGGTCCTGAAAGATCGGTCTTCTTCGGAATTTCTTTTTCTCCAAAACGCAAAAGAGATATACCGTGTGTGATTCGCACACGATATATCTCTTTTTCATTTGATCCGTTACCTTTAAACCGCCAGCCACAGATCGTTTGGCGCGATCGCCACGTTTTGATCCGCTTTTGTCAGTGGGATTGTCTCCTCCGTATACGGATTCCACAACGTTGTAAATCTTTCGGCATCGCCGCTTTCTTTCACCTCGATGTGGATCGTCTCCATGCCTTCATTACATAAGATGAGGACATCCTCGCCGTCTTTTTTCAGGTGGCTGACCCTCAGCTGCTCGCACTCTCCGGAAAATGTCACTGCCGGCGCGATGTTGCTTTGGATCCCGGATACATATGCCGCCTCATCTGCAGCGCCAAGGATCAAACACCCGCCTGCTTTGGTAAACTCCGCAAGGACTGCTTTTTGCTCGTCATCCAGCATCTCATAGGTTGCCCGGTCACTGACGATGACCCGGTATCCTTGCTGTGCGATCTGCAGCTCTCTGTCACCGATCCGGCAAGCCTGCAGCAACGCGCGCTCCAGATAGTTAAACTCGATCTGATGGGTAAAGAGCGGCTTTGCCAGTTCCCAGGAAAGGTCCTCTTCCCCGCACAGGATCGCCACCTGCGCCTGATTTACCGCATCTGTATTGAGATAGCACATCCGCTTGATAAAGGTACTGAGTTTCCGGTACTGCGGCCAGAACGGATTGTGCATGCCGACTTCCGGTGGTCTCTCATCACCGCGATCTTCCCGCACGGAATAATAAAATGCATGCGGATACACCAGATTTACACCGCGGACAAAGAGCCAGTTCAGATACCAGCGCATGTCATCCGATGTAAATTTCTTCGGATCCTGCCGCTCACCACAGCACCCAAAGCACTCATTGCCGTTTCGGCGTCTGCCCCGGTGACGTGCACTATCCGAGGAGCATTTGCCCATTGTCGAATGCTCACCGCAAATGGCATGTCCATCTTCCGGCTCCACGAATCTCCAGACGATATCCTGACAGGGGATCTGGAAATATTGCAGATAGCCGATGTCCGTGCTCTTCTCCGGATGTCCGGTCAGTGCGATGTGATGCGCCAGGCACCACGCGGAGAGCTGTGCATAGTAACTCTTCGACATGCGCTCATGGATGACCTTGCGATAGATCTCCCGCGCGCCGGCTCCGGCATGCTTCTCATCCGGCAGTTCAAACAGCTGCCAAAGATCCTCTGCTCTGCCGCCCGCTGCGAGATATTCTTCGTAGATCCCCGCACTCCAGGGGATGATGCCCGCTTTGGCGCATCGCCCCAGAATATTGGGCTCATCGGTAAAGAAGGCAATGATCGTATCCCCGAATGCCTCCGATAACTCGCTGTAATACTTCTCATGCGTCAGTTCGATGAATTTGGCAACTGCCGCGGGATTTAACAGGTCGACACTCTTTGGTGCAAAGGCCTCGCCGTCGTCCTCTTCCTCATGCACGCCGCGAATCGTCCCGCCGCTTTCGACCATCGCATAACCGTCTGCGATCAATGTGCCGCCCTCCGGCACGTTGCCGCCTGCAAGTTTCATCAGCCCCTTCGATGCATATTCGGGATTGGCCTTTACGACTTCGCCGTGACAGGAGCCGGAGGGATACATCGCCTCATCATAGAGGACGACCTTCATCTCCATCTCTTTGGCCTTTTCAACCGCAAAACGCACATACCGGAAATAGGTCTTTGACAGATACGCGATCGACCGCGGCAGGCCTTTGCGCGGATGGATCACAAAGCCATCCACCCCTTTGTCCTTCATCTCTCGCATCTGCCGGAGGATCTCCTCCTGTGACAGTTCATCGTTCCAAAACCAGAATGGCATCGGCGTATACTCTGCCGATGGATCCTGCAATGCTTCCCACAACTGACTCATCTGATACTCCTTTGTTCCATAGATTCTCTCCCCCTATTCTATAGCAGATCCGCTTCCTTCGGAAATGCAAATTCCTCCCCGCCCAGCAGATACTGACCGGCACTTGCCGATCCCATCCGGATCTGTTTTTGCACAAAGCTTAAAAACTCCTGCGCGACCTGCGGCGGCGT
>JAILPR010000230.1 GCA_024699355.1 Lachnospiraceae bacterium | reverse complement strand
CCCCCTATTCTATAGCAGATCCGCTTCCTTCGGAAATGCAAATTCCTCCCCGCCCAGCAGATACTGACCGGCACTTGCCGATCCCATCCGGATCTGTTTTTGCACAAAGCTTAAAAACTCCTGCGCGACCTGCGGCGGCGTTTGACTTTTGCGATGGACCAGCACATATTCGGCAACCTTCATCGGCTCCGTGATGACCTTGGCGACCACGAAGGGATTGGGCGTATCCGTTGTTTGCGGGAAAATCCCGATGCCGATCCCCTGCTCCGACATCGCAACGGCATCGATGTAGCTGGACATCTCGCACACCACTTTGGGCACGATCTCCTCTGCTTCAAACCAGCGCATGATCGCTGCGATCCTCGATTGACGCTGCGGGATGATCAGCGGCTCATCCTTCAGGTCTTTGAGCCGAATCTCCATCCCCGCCTGCCTTGCCAGCGGATGATCCATCGGGATCAGCGCAACCCAGGGCTCTTTGCCCACCGCGATGCCATCGAGATGCTCCGTATCATACGGCGCCGCGATGACCGCAAGGTCCGATAACCCATGATCCATATGCTCGATGACATCATCACTGCTGCCGTTCCATAACCGGAACTTGATCAGCGGATACTCCTTTAAAAAAGCTGCGATCCACTCCGCCGCATAACGAGGCGCCCGCCCTTCAACCAGACCGATGCGGACCGTCCCGGAGAGTTCTTTGCCAAAATTCTTCATCTCGCTCCGTGTAATGTCTGCCAGCGTCAGCATCTGCTCCGCCCGATGCATCAACGCCTCCCCTGCCGGTGTCAGCTGCAAATGCCGTTTTCCGCGGATAAAGAGCTGCACATTTAAATCCTGCTCCAGTTCTTTGATCTGCGCACTCAGCGGCGGCTGGCTCATATGCAGACGCTCCGCTGCCCTCGTGAAGTTCAGTTCCTGCGCCACCGTAAGAAAATACTGCATTGTCTTAAAATCCATGTGCTGTGTCTCCTTTGGTCTTATTATACGTTTTTCATATAATAAACGCTATATTATTTGTATTTTATTTATTGAAACTTCAGGGGTATGATAAAGATAACAAAAAGAGAAACGTGATCGGAAGACCTGATCAACCTCCTGATCGCGCAGACATGAATGAGATCCATAGACACGTTTACCTATTGTTTTTATCAGAAAGGAGCGCACTATGAAAAATTTCCTGGCTTACTTAAAAGAGTATTATTCAACATTTACAGCATGGCATGAATAATTGCCGAATAAACTTCCCTAAAAAAAGGTTGTGCGAAAGCACAACCTTTTTTTTATGACAATTCTTCCAATTCCCGCAGCCATGCCTGTGCACAGGCATCGGACGGCATTCTCAGATCGCCTCTCGGCGATACCGCAACCGATCCGACCTTTGGACCATCCGGCAGGCAGGATCTCTTAAACTGCTGCGCAAAGAAGCGCCGTACAAAAACTTTCAGCCATTTTAAAATGACCTCTTCCGGATAAACACCGGCAAAAGATAACTTTGCAATGCGGTAGATCTTCTTCGGTGCAAAGCCGCAGCGCAGTAAATAATATAAAAAGAAATCATGCAGTTCATACGGTCCGACGAGATCCTCGGTCTTTTGTGAGATCACGCCGTCCACCGGTGGAAGCAGTTCCGGAGATACCGGAGTATCCAGCACATCCTGTAATACCGCGGAGAGCTTCTCATCCCCACAGGTCGCTGCATAATAGCTGACCAGATGACGCACCAGGGTCTTGGGTACCCCGGCATTGACCCCGTACATCGACATGTGATCGCCGTTATAGGTCGCCCAGCCAAGTGCCAGCTCCGACATATCGCCGGTCCCGATGACCAGTCCGCCGGACTGATTGGCCAGATCCATCAGCACGAGCGTACGACTCCGCGCCTGTCCGTTTTCATAAGTGACATCATGGTTCTGCTCATCCTGCCCGATATCCTGAAAATGCTGCTGCACCTGTGCACGGATATCCACCTCTTGCAGTGTGGCGCCAAGTGCCTTGGCCAGTTTGCAGGCATTTTCATAGGTGCGGTCGGTCGTGCCAAAGCACGGCATTGTCACCGCCAGAATATCGCTCCGCTCTTTTCCGAGCAGATCAAAACATTTCGCCGTGACCAGCAGCGCCAGGGTCGAATCCAGTCCGCCCGAAACGCCGATCACCGCCGTCTTTGCCTTCGTATGCGCAAAGCGCTTCTTAAGCCCCATCGCCTGGATCATCAGGATATCTTCACAGCGCTTTTCTCTCAGCTGCGTATTCTCCGGAACAAAGGGACGCTTTGCAAAGGTTCTGGTAAGCAGGGTCTCTGTCATCTCCATGCCAAAGGGCACCACGGTATAGCCCGCGTGCTCTTCTGCCAGGAACGTCGTCATCCTGCGGCGCTCCGTATTGAGGCGCCTGATATCCAGCTCGCTGACGATCATCCCGCAGCTGTAGCGTTTGCTTTCCGCCAGGATCGTTCCATTCTCGGCGATCAGGTCATGACCGGAAAAGACCAGATCCTGCGTCGATTCACCTTCTCCGGCGGAGGCATAGATATAACCGCAAAGAAGCCGCGCACTGGTCGCAGACACCAGCATCTTGCGGTACTCATCTTTGGCAACCGTTTCATTGGATGCGGATAGATTGACCAGCACGTTTGCGCCTGCCAGGACATGCTGCGTCCCCGGCGTATCCGCAACCCAAAGATCCTCACAGAGCTCCGCTGCGATCTGCAACGAAGACATCTGTGCACACTGAAAGATCACGTTGGTTCCAAACGGCACTTCCTCTTCGCCAAAAAAGTACGACACCGCCTCCTCGTTGCCGGAGGTAAAGTGACGCGCCTCATAAAATTCACTGTAATTGGGCAGATATGCCTTCGGGATCATCGCAAGGAGACACCCGTCCTGCAATACTGCCGCCACGTTATACAATTTGCCGCAGCGTTCCACCGGAAGGCCCACAAATACCAGTGCATCTTCCCCGTCTGTGGCTTCTTCGATCTTTGCCAGCGCCTGCAACGATTCCTGTAGCAGTGTTTCCTGTAAAAACAGGTCCTGACAGGTATAGCCGGTGATGCAAAGTTCCGGAAATACGATGACTTTAGCCTGTTCCTGATATGCTGTTTGCAGTCTGCCGATGATCTCATCCGCATTTGCCATCGGATCCGCGACTGTGATGTTCGGTGTGATCGCCGCTACTTTCAGAAATCCATCCTGCATGACCTATCCTCCGTATTCTGCGCTGCCTGCGCCTCCTGCGTCTTACCTGGTTGCCTGCGTCA
>JAILPR010000206.1 GCA_024699355.1 Lachnospiraceae bacterium | reverse complement strand
GGCTCCATCGTTGCGATTTCCGGTATTGCGGATCTCCACATCGGTGACACGCTTTGCTCTCCGGAACATGTCGATCCGATCCCGTTCCAGAAGATTTCCGAGCCGACCATCGCCATGTACTTCATGGTCAATGACTCTCCGCTCGCAGGTCAGGAAGGAAAGTTCGTTACCAGCCGTCATCTGCGTGATCGTCTCTTCCGTGAGTTAAACACCGACGTTTCGCTCCGTGTGGAAGAAACCGAGTCTACCGATTCCTTTAAGGTCTCCGGCCGCGGCGAGCTGCATCTGTCCGTCCTGATCGAAAATATGCGTCGTGAAGGCTATGAATTTGCAGTCAGCAAGGCGGAAGTTATCTACAAGAAAGATGAAAACGGCAAACTGCAGGAGCCGATGGAAACCTGCTATATCGATGTTCCGGAAGAATACTCCGGCGTTGTCATCGAGAAATTGTCCCAGAGAAAAGGGGAACTTGCCAACATGGGTCTGGCCAATGACGGCTATACCCGTCTGGAGTTCCATATCCCGTCCCGTGGTCTGATCGGTTATCGTGGTGATTTTATGACCGATACCAAGGGAAACGGTGTCATCAATACCCAGTTCGAAGGCTACGGTCCGTTCAAGGGTGAGATCCAGTATCGTAAGCAGGGCTCTCTGATCGCCTTTGAAGCAGGTGAAGCAGTTACCTACGGTCTGTTCAATGCACAGGAGCGTGGTATCCTCTTCATCGGGCCGGGTGAAAAAGTATATTCCGGTATGGTCGTTGGTCAGACCGGCAAGACCGAAGACATCGAAGTCAATGTCTGCAAGACCAAACACCTGACCAATACCCGTACCTCCAGCTCCGACGAAGCGTTGCGTCTGGTACCGAAGAAGATCATGAGCCTCGAGCAGGCGATGGACTTCATCGAAACCGATGAACTGCTGGAAGTTACCCCGACCACACTGCGTATCCGTAAAAAGATCCTGGACCCGAGACTGCGTAAGCGTTCTCAGATCGCAAAGGCGAACGGACAGGCATAATCTGCGGCTTTTCCTGATCAAACAGGTAAGCCCCGATTCCTGCATCATCAAAAAGCGACCTCATGTGAGGTCGCTTTTATTTGTGCTTTGTTCAAAATAAGTCACATCGCCGCGGACGATCTTTGCCTGTCCGTTGGATACTTCCGTCACTTTCTTGATCACAGCCTCCGTCAGTTCCTGCGGTGCGATCAGATTCATCGTGACATCGGCCGCATATTCCATGTCGGCCGGACTCATTCCCATCTGCTCTATCGCATAGCGGATCTTGCCCATCGCCGTATAATCCGCGGTGATCGTCAGCTGATCTCCCGGGCACATCCACACCAGCCTGCTCTGTGCAAGGCCTGCCTGCGTTGCCTGGGTATAGGCCCGTACCAGGCCTCCCGTCCCGAGAAGCGTCCCGCCAAAGTATCTGGTCACAACGGCTGCCGTGTAGCACAGTCCGGCACCGCTTAGCACTTCCAGGATCGGTTTCCCGGCGGTCCCGCCCGGCTCTCCGTCATCGCTGTAACGCATGATCTCCTGCTTTTTGCCCAGGATAAAGGCATAACAGTTGTGGCGTGCATCCCAGTAAGTCTTCTTCATCTCTTCGATAAAGGCAAGTGCTTCTTCTTCGCTCTGCACCGGCCTGATATGGCAGATAAATCTGGATTTTTTTTCTTCGATCTCGCCCTCGCCCGCGGATGCGGCGATGCGGTATGCGGTAAGTTCGTTTGACATCTGTGTTCTCCTGTATCTGTCTATTGTAACATACCGTGTCCGGCGAGACATCCCCCGCATGAACGCAGAGTATGGAGAATGTGTGAAAGCTCGCACTGAACTTCTTTATTTATAAAGGGCTCTTTGTTATAATGTAATTTGGTAATTCTTCGGGAATCTGGCATTTTACCATGAATCCGGGGATTACGTGTCTGGTAGCGCAGCATCCATGGCTGTCAATTCACATACCAGACCGGGAGATTTCTTACTATGAATTTTAGCAAAAAAGGAATCCGCAGGCGGCAGCGACAGCTCAATGCCACCGGAGTCCGCTGGGGCAATAAGGTCATGCTCTTTGCCTTTGAATTGCTGCTGGTTGCACTGATCTCGCTGGCCATTATCGGTGCGGCTGCCGGCATTGGCGTATTCCGCGGTATTTTGGCGAGTGCACCCGATATTTCCAATATCGATGTTTCGCCGTCCGGATATTCCACCTTTGTCTACGATGCAGAAAACAATCAGATCGCGAAACTGGTCTCCACCGATGCCAACCGTGTCCCGGTCACCATCGCGCAGATCCCGGAAGATCTGGCCCATGCATTTGTAGCGATCGAAGATGCACGTTTCTATGAGCATAACGGTATCGATATTCAGGGTATCGTCCGTGCCTTTGTGGTCGGGATCAAGAACCGGAATTTCTCACAGGGTGCCAGTACGATCACGCAGCAGTTATTAAAGAACAACGTCTTCTCCGGATGGACGAACGAGACCTTCATCGAAAGTGTCCGTCGTAAGATCCAGGAACAGTATCTGGCCCTGGAGCTTGAGAAGGTCATGGATAAGGATTCCATCCTCGAGAACTATATGAACACGATCAACCTCGGGCAGAACACCCTGGGTGTACAGGCGGCATCGGATCGTTATTTTAATAAGAACGTATCCGATCTGACGCTCTCCGAGTGTGCGGTCATCGCAGGCATCACGCAGAACCCGTCAAAGTACAATCCGATCACCCATCCGGATGACAATGCGGAGCGTCGTGAGAAGGTCTTAAACAACATGCTCAGCTACGGCTTCATCTCCCAGGAGGAATATAACGAAGCCATGGCGGATGATGTATACTCACGCATTCAGGTCGTGAATTCCGAGACCGCTGATGATACGATCAACTCTTACTTCGTAGATGCGCTGGTCGATGATGTGCTGGCCGATCTGGTCGATGCAGGCTATACCGAGAATCAGGCGTATACCCTGCTCTACTCCGGCGGCCTCAAGATTTACTCTACGATGGATCCGACCATTCAGAGTATGGCGGATGCAGAGTTCTCCAATGAGGAGAATTATCCGGAGAACACCTACTGGCTGCTCGATTACGAGCTGACGCTCAAAGATGCGAGCGGCGAATTCGTCAACTACAGCGACGAGAGCATGGTCAAGTGGTTCAAGGAAAATGTCAGCTCTTCCTATAAGAACCTCTACTCCTCTCAGGAAGCTGCCAACGAAGATATCGAGACCTACAAGGCTGCGCTCCTTGCAAACGGCGGCGAAGTCAATGCAGAGAACATCTCTCTGACCGCACAGCCGCAGGTTTCGTTGACCATTCAGAATCAGTCGAACGGTTATGTCGTTGCCATGGTCGGCGGACGCGGTACCAAAACCGCCAGCCGTACCTTAAACCGTGCAGCGGATTCGACCAGACAGCCCGGTTCTACCTTTAAGGTCCTTTCGACCTATGCCCCGGCATTAGACAGTGCCGGACTGACACTTGCTACCGTCCATATGGATGAGCCTTACAACTATGAGAACGGTCGTCCGGTCAACAACTGGTACACCACCGGCTATCGCGGGATCTGTTCTCTGCGAGACGGTATCCGCGATTCCTTGAATATCATCGCGGTCAAGACCTTAACACAGATCACACCGCAGCTCGGGTTTGATTACCTGATGAACTTTGGCTTTACCACACTCGTTGCCAGCCAGGTCGTTGGAAATGAAGTATTTTCCGATATTCAGCAGTCCCTGGCACTTGGCGGTATCACCAAAGGTGTCACCAACGAGGAATTAAATGCCGCTTATGCAACGATTGCCAACGGCGGTACCTACTACGAACCGATCCTGTATACCAAAATTACGGATCACGACGGCAACGTCATCCTTGATAAGACAGAGACTCAGGAATCCAGACGCGTCATCAAAGAGACCACAGCATTCCTGTTAACCGATGCAATGGTGGATGTCGTCACTTCCGGTACGGGTGCTTCCGTCAACTTCGGAAACATGGCGATCGCCGGCAAGACCGGTACCACCTCCGATTACAAAGATGTATGGTTTGCAGGCTACACCCCGTACTATACGGCAACCGTATGGGCCGGCTATGATGATAACACCAAGCTTTCCTCCTCTGCCGAGAAGGCACTGGCCAAGAAGCTTTGGAAAGCGGTCATGCAGGATATTCATGCTGACCTCGAATATCAGTCCTTCTCCATTCCGAGCGGTATCGTAACCGCAACGGTTTGTGCAGAATCCGGACTGCTCCCGGTATCGGGCCTTTGCGATGGTACCTTAAAGACCGAATACTTCGCGGAAGGTACGGTTCCGACCACGACCTGTAATGTACACTACTCCGGTCTGATCTGTGCATATGACGGCTTACCGGCCAGCGAAGAATGTCCGTTCAAGATTCACGGTGTCATCACCCTGAATCCGGATAATCTGACACAGCAGGCAACCGAAGGCTCGGATGAAAGTACGGCAGGCGGCGAAGAAGCGGCCACCGGTGAGGAAGCAACCGATACCACCGCTACCGTCACCACAACCTGTCAGCATAATGCAGCATTCTTTGCAGACCCGAACTTCCAGGCGCTCTTAGACCAGCAGATGGCCGAAATGAACGCGTTGGGTATTGTCTATACCGAACAGACCGAGGGCGATCAAACAGGCGGCGAAACAGCCACAGATCAAACGCAGACGACCACCGACGGTCAGGTAACAACACCATAACAACTGCAATGCATACAAAAGAGCTTCGAAACGACATGTTTCGAAGCTCTTTTTGATGACTGCCGCCCTGAGCACTTCTCTTACGTGCGGCGTCTGATATTCCTATCCTAATCTAATCTACCGTAAAGCGTGGCTGCTGTTCATTGAGCCAGTCTACGGCCTTTGCAAGCCCGTCTGAATCAAGCGTAAAGCGTTCATACGTCTTCTTCTCTTCCGGCGTTGCATGGAAGCCCAGCGGCTCCGGCCAGACACAGCCAAGCATATACTTCTTCTTTTCTTCGCCGTCCTGCTCTTCCTTTGCCATAAACAGATAACGCATACCGTTACTGCTGCCGCTCATTGGCTCTTTCTTAATGTAATTTAAGTGTTTAAAGTGTTCCAGATCAAACATATTTTGCCTCAAAAAACGATAGAGCGCCTTACGGCGCTCTTCGCTTTTTTCATATCGTTTTACAAATT
>JAILPR010000167.1 GCA_024699355.1 Lachnospiraceae bacterium | reverse complement strand
TTACGTTTTGTGGGGAAACGTTTTGGGGGCTGTATCATTTTTAATGAGAAAGGACAACAAACGTGGAAGAAAAGCAAACGAAAACCAGAAAGCCGATGAATAAGAAACTTAAGAAGGCTTTGAAAATTCTGATTCCGATCGTTCTGGTGATCATTGTGATCGGATTTCTCTTATCCCGCAGCGCGGGTTCGACGTTTGGCTACACAGAGGACGTCGCGCAGTTACGGGATCTACGCACTTATCATTCTTTTTCCGGTAACATCACACCCGTGGAGGAGGAGAACGTCCTGCCACCGTCTGCCGGATATCAGATCGAGGAAGTCTTTTTCGAGGAAGGCGATGAAGTGAAGGAAGGCGATGTCCTGTATCAGCTCGATACGACATCTCTGACGGAAGCATACCTCGAGCTGGAGGCATCCATCGAAGCAGCTTCAACGGCCAATGCACTGAGCATCGAGTCTGCGGAGCTTGCCTATAACAATTACAAATCCAATCTTGATAACAATTTAAACAGTTCCATTCTTTCTGCGGAGGCGCAGGTGGATTCCGCTTATGCACAGCTCGTTACGGCGCAGCGGACCTTTAACAATGAGGTGGAATTAAATAACGAAGGCCTCAGCCAGACACTCCTGAGCGCGACATCTACTGTCGATAGCGCGTACTGGTCGATGATCGCATCGCAGGAGACGTATAAGGCGATGGATTCCAACATCAACAATGCGACGATGAACAATTCCGGCGCAGCGTACCAGAATGCGTTAGAGGCGTATGAGGCTGCAAAGATCAACGAAGAAAATACGCTGACCCGTTATTTTGACAGTTATGTCTCCGCACAGAACAGCTACCTGAACGCGCTTGATACCTACAGCGCGACGTTAAATGCTTCCGATCAGCAGTTGCAGACGCTGGCCATTCAGTTGCAGCAGGCACGTGCGCAGGCGGATGATACGGTCAACCGCTTGAAACTGGCGGATCTGCAGCGTCAGATCGATGACTGTACGGTCACTGCACCGATGGATGGCATCATCACCAAGAAGGTGCAGGATCGCGGCGATGTGACGATCTCCGGATCGGTGATGGCGACCGTGACGAACTTCGATGAAATGCAGGTTGAGATCGCGATCAATGAGTATGATATCTTAGGCGTCGAGGTCGGCAAGGAGGTCGAGATCGAAGTTGATGCGCTGGATATGATATACACCGGTACGATCAGCAAGATCGATAAGGTCGCAACCGTGAGCAACGGTGTTTCGTATTTTAATTCCGTGATCGAGTTTGAGGCGGATGAGAATACCAGAAGCGGTATGAGCGTCGAAGTGCGCCTGACGACCAATGACTTAAAGCAGGTACTGACGGTACTGGAGAGATCGATCCAGACCAGAGATGACGGTACGACCTATGTCCTGGTGAAGGAAGATGAGAAGACAACGCGCGAAGCGGATGTGACCGTCGGCATTACCAACGGCACTTATACGCAGATCGTGGATGGTCTTGAAGAGGGCGATGTCGTCCTTGCAACCTCCAACATGTATATGATGCAGGTACAGGGAGGAGCGGTGTACTAATGGCGGAAGAAATCCTGACAATGCGGGGGATCACCAAAGTATATCAGCTCGGCGAAGAATCTTCGCAGGTCTTAAACGGCATCGATCTGACGGTGGAGCGGGGAGAATTCCTTGCGGTCCTCGGGCCCTCCGGCTCGGGTAAATCGACGCTGATGAATATCATCGGCTGTCTGGATGTACCGACGGATGGGGAATATTTTTTACATGGCCGTAAGATCGCGGAGGAGAGCCAGAAATCGCTTGCGCAGATCCGCAGCAAGGAGATCGGATTTATCTTTCAGTCCTTTCAGCTGCTGCAGCGCCAGACCGCGTTTGAGAACGTGGAACTCCCGTTGATTTATGCAAATATGAAAGAAAGGGATCGGCAGGAACGTGTCAAAGAGATGCTGACCAAGGTTGGACTCGCGGATAAGATGTATCATTTCCCGAATCAGCTATCCGGCGGTCAGCAGCAGAGAGTAGCGATCGCCAGAGCGATCGCGACCAACCCGACCATTTTGCTTGCCGATGAGCCGACCGGTGCCCTCGATCAAAAGACGGGCGCGCAGGTCATGGAACTGTTCCATGCGTTAAATGATGAGGGACGTACCATCATCATGATCACGCACGATGCGAAGATCGCCGCACACGCGAGCCGGATCGTTCGTATCCTGGACGGTAATATCAGTGAAGGAGAGCTTGAAGATGCCTAATTTCGGAATCGTAGCGCAGAGCTTCAAGATGTCTCTGCAAAATATCAAAGCAAATAAAATGAGATCGTTTCTGACGATGCTCGGGATCATCATCGGTGTCGCTTCGGTCATCGCCCTGATCACCATCGTACAGAGCGTATCGGATTATGTCATGAACCAGTTCTCGGACCTGGGCGCCGGGACGTTGACGGTCTCTGTCAACGGAACCGCGATGAAAGCCGGTTTGACGAGCGGTGATCTCAAGCGCTTGGAGACGGTGGACGGCGTCGAAGGCGTCTCTCCGTCGATGAGTTTATCCACCCTGGTCGCATATGAGGATGAGGTCTACGAGGAAGTCAGCGTTTCCGGGCGTGCAACGATCTATTTTGAAAAAAATGCAGAACGCCTGCTCTATGGGCGAATGCTGTCGGATCGCGATATGACGGGCGAATCGTACGTCTGCGTCGTAGATCAGAAATTTATGGAAACGGTCATGCGCGGTGATACGGTGCTGGGGAATCACATCCGCATCGCAGGGTATGAGTATGAGATCGTCGGGATCTTAAGCGAAGATGAATCCATGATGAGCGCATTTATGAGCGGCGGCGGTGACGGCGCAGTCATCATCCCATACACCAATGTCATGGATGTCTCGATGGTCAATTACGTCAACAGCGTGGAGATCTACTATGGGACAGCGACCGAGTCGAGCATCCTGGAAGATGATCTGAGCGCGGAACTGGACAATATCTTTAACAACGCGGAGCATGCGTACAGTATCTTAAATATGGAGAGCCTGATGGAAGCGATGAGCACCATCGAGGGCATGATGAGTACGATGCTTGGCGGTATCGCATCGATCGCGCTGCTGGTCGGCGGTATCGGTATCATGAACATGATGCTGGTCTCCGTATCGGAGCGTACCAAAGAAATCGGTCTGCGTAAGGCCCTTGGGGCAGAACCGTTAAGGATTCAGCTGCAATTCCTGATCGAATCGGTTGTGCTTTCTGTCTTTGGCGGTATCCTGGGCGTGATCCTGGGACTGTTGATCGCAATGGTCGCATCCGCGGCCCTCGATACGACATTCTCGCTGCAACCGAATGCAGTGCTGCTCGGACTGGGCTTTTCGATCGCGGTCGGCGTGATCTTCGGATGGATGCCGGCGAAGCGTGCCAGCGACTTAAATCCGATCGATGCACTCAGAAGCGAATAAACTGCGCACAGCACAGCCGGCGGCAACTTAAGGCGCTGCTAACATGCGCACAGCACAGCCGGCGCGTATTGAATCTAACTAGGAGGATTCTCATGAAGACAAAAGGTTTAACATTAGGGATCACGATGGTGTTGATCACCGGTCTGCTTGGCATGATCAGCATGCAGGCAGATGCTGCAACCTCATCGACGTATGATTCCGCATATACAGAGACAGTCAGCTTTGAAACATCGACAGCGGAAGGTCTGAAAAAGAATACCGGCGAGGCGATGATCTATCGCCAGTTAAAACTGGGCTTACAGTACAATACGATCAACGAAGGAATGATCGTGCATATGTATGAGGATGATGCGACAAGCATTCCGGTTTCGGTTTTGACACAGCTCTATGAAGACGGTCTGATCGGTGGATACGTCTATAAATATATTGCAGGCGGCAGCCTGACACAGGAAGATCTGGCAGATGTCTTTGACTGGCAGGAATACTATGCACTCAATCCGGATCTGCAGGGCGTGATCGCTTATGATGCAGAGAGCCTGTTCAAACATTTCTTAACGAACGGTATGAAAGAAGCAAGAGCAGGAAGCGAAGAATTCCAGCCAAGCATTTATATGGCGAATTATCCGGAAGTGGTGACCGAATATGGTACCAATTATCCGATGTATTATTATCATTACATCTGTTATGGAAAGCAGGAAGGCCGAGAAGGCAGCGAGAGACTGGACGATTAAGATACGCCGCATCGGCGGATGACGCCACCGGTGCCATAACAATATAGGCCTGCAAAGAAAGCCCGACACAAGGTGTCGGGCTTTTATGATGTCTGTAACTTATGAACCGGCGCTGCGTACGGGCGCTCCATGCTGCGTACGGGCGCTCCATGCTGTGTGCGGGCGCTCCATGCTGCGTGCGGGGCGCTGCATGACCGGTCAGTTGTGTGGTGTCTCCCGGATCAGTTTGCTCAGTGTCTGGTAGAGCGTCATCGGATCGATCGGCTTTGCCAGATGGGTGTTCATACCCGCCTCGATCGCGGCAGTGACATCTTCATCATAGGCATTTGCGGTCAGGGCAATGATCGGGATCGTCCTGGCATTCGGATGGGTCAACTCCCGGATACTTCGGGTGGCTTCCAGACCATTCATGACCGGCATACGGATGTCCATCAGGATCGCATCGATCTCATCCGGCTTGGATTCTGCAAAGGCTTGTGCGCCGAGTAGGCCGTTTTCCGCAGTCAGGACGTTCATGCTCTTTTTGCGCAGGAGCGCTTTCACGATCTCCTGATTGAGCGGATGATCTTCGCATAACAGAACGGTCTTTCCTTCCAGATCGATCGGACCCTCGTCCAGAGATATCTTCTGATCGCCTTCGCCGTCCACATCCGGAATGTAGAGATAGACGGTGAAGGTCGTGCCTTTCATCAGCTGACTGTCGACTTCAATGGTGCCGTGCATCAGATCGATCAGGTGCTTGACGATGTTTAATCCAAGACCGGTACCGAATGCGGTATTGGTCGCGTCATTACGGACTTCCTGGGTAAAGGGT
The DNA here is from genome assembly GCA_024699355.1 of Lachnospiraceae bacterium. Lineage (GTDB taxonomy): Bacteria > Bacillota > Clostridia > Lachnospirales > Lachnospiraceae > SIG336. Next base: position 5,408 of record JAILPR010000167.1, on the reverse strand, counting down.
TCAAACATCTTCGGCAGAAATTCTTCGCTCATGCCGACGCCGGTATCGATGACCTGAAATTTGAGGTTCACCGGATATCCGTTCTTGACCTCATCGATGTGGGTGATCGAGAAGGTGACCGTACCGCCCGGGTTGGTGAACTTGATCGCATTGGAGAGCAGATTTAAGAAAATCTTGCGGAAATGCAGTTCATCGACATACAGGGTACGGACTGTATCGCAGTCACAGGTGAAGTTCAAACGGATATTCTTAGCCTCTGCGGAGACGCGCACCGTCGTCAGAAGTCCGTCAAGCAGTTTATCGCTCCGGACATTGGCGGGATGGATCACGAGGTTGCCGCTTTCGATCTTGGAGAGGTCAAGCGTATCGTTGATCAGGTCTAAGAGGAACTCACCGGATACCATGATCTTATTTAAATAGTCATTGATCTGTTTCTTGGAGCCGGTTTCCTGTGCCAGTCTGGTAAAGCCGAGAATACCGTTTAACGGGGTTCGCATATCGTGGCTCATGGTCGCAAGGAAGTTGGTCTTTGCGGCATTGGCGTTATCCGCAGCAAGCGCGGCTTCCTGCAACTGGTGCATCTGAAGCTGTTCCTGTGCATACGATTCCGTGATATCGATCTGAATCTCGATGATATTGGCATGGGTCTCATCGAGCCAGAAATATTTAATCTGTTTTTGAGAATCGGTGCTATCGGGATTGCGCTGGGTAAAGGTGATGATATAGCTGTCCGATTGCTCGAGATTCTTGATGATGTTACTTAATTGAAGCTTTTCCGTGACTTCTTCCATCTGTGCCGCAAGGACATGCTCCATGACAAATTCATCGACAACGTCTTCGAACGGAGCAGAGCGGTTAAGCGGCGTACTGATCATTCTGGAGTTGTTGGAAATATAGGTCGCGGTCTGCGTATCAATGTCGATGACGCCGATATAATCGTAGTCGATATCGCTGATGCGCTGCATGATCTTGTTGCTGATCACGGCTTCGTTGACATCTTCCGCATCGGTGATCGCTTCGATCTCACCGGTATTCGGGTTCTGCATCAGATCGATGTAGAAGTGTACCCAGTGATCTTCGCCGTTTTCAATGAGGCGCCGGTAGTTGCATTCTACCTTGGTGGTGCCTTCTTCATAGTTCTTTAATAGCTTTTCGCGAGAGAACTTTGCGACAAATAGCTCACGGTCGCGATCGTGCGTGATCTCGCCGGCGAGCATCCGGAAAAAGCCGTCCGCGGTTCCGTCTGCATGGAGACGACCGACGAGCGGAGAGGTGTTCTGACCGAAATCACAGACATTGGTCGTGAGATTTAAGTGGAAGGTCCCTCTGGAATTCGGATTATGCGAGGTCGTATCGTGCAGGAATTCTTCAAATTTCCGTTCTTCGAGTTTTTGCGAAGTGATATCTTCAGCGACAATGTAAGCTACCTGCGGGCTGCCGGATTTGTCAAAGGATACGTTTGCAGAGATGCGCTTACAGGTATCGACATGGAAGTATTCTTTGTTAAACCACAATTCCACAGAAACCTGCTGCATACCGGATTCTACCTGCAGGAAGGCTTCCATGGCCTTTTCGTGCTCGGAAGGGTCGATATACTTCAGGATCGACTGCGGCACATTCTCAATGGTATTTGGCAGGTTGAATTTTTCAAAGCTGTCGTCATTGGCGCGGAAACGGCGTTCCGGGATGTCATACTCCCAGATCACAAGATTTGCACCGGCGATAACGGCATGATATTTATCCAGATGACTGATCAGACGGTTCTGGGTATCGATTTCGGTGGTGATATTTTCAAAACTGCAGTAGATGATCGTCGTCACATCGTCTTCGATCTCGGCCGAACCATAGAGTTTGACCCAATGGATCGAGTGGGTGAGATGACTGATGAAACGAAATGTTGTGGAAATGTTTTCGAAATTGTTTAACAGGCGTCTGACCGTGCTCTGCAACTCGATGACATCGTCCGGATGAACGTACTGCATAAAGCGTGAAAAATCATACCCCTGGATATCTTCGCGCTCGACCTCCAACAGATCACATAGATATGCATTGGCATCATAAAGACGGCTCAGAGAGTTGCGATTTACAAAAACCGCCAAACCAACCGGCACATGATCGATGATCCTGGTAAATCCTGTATCTAGATAGCGTTCCTTCATATCTTAGCCCTCATGGTAACCTGTGCGGCAGAAATGTTACAGGATCCGCAGTCCTGCCGTAGCATTTGTCAAATTCATCTTAGCATGAATTATCAGATAATATTATTAAATAAGTAGAAAAAAACATTAAAAAGCACAAAAAAAGAACCGATGCGTAAGCATCGGCTCTGAGTGTTTCAAAATTAGTTCATCTTGTTTACTGCTGCAGCAAGACGAGCAACTTTACGAGAAGAGTTGTTCTTGTGGTATACACCCTTTGTAGCTGCCTTGTCGATTACAGAAGTAGCTTCTGTTAAAGCGCTCTGTGCAGCTGCCTTATCGTTAGCATCGATAGCAGTGTGTACTTTCTTGATCGCAGTCTTTACACCGGATTTGATCGCTTTGTTGTGATCTGCCTTTTTCTGGTTAACCAGGATTCTCTTCTTAGCTGACTTGATATTAGCCAAAATAACACCTCCGAAAAATACTGAGCAGTGATAGGTCGGTCACTGCCATAAAATTTATTAGTAATCTTTAGAGTATATTCCGGAAACGAGACACGGTGGTTTCTGTGAACATACGCATATATTTTACGGAACGGGTATCTAAAAGTCAATACCAAAATCAAAAAAAGATCGGCGAAATGTGAGGTGCGGTTCATTCCTTTTTAAATCCCTTTTTGATATACTGTTTCTGTATCTTATTTTAGAAGCGGAGAGAAGAATTTGAGTACATTTGATCAAAGTAAAGTTCGTAATTTTTGTATCATCGCACATGTTGATCACGGCAAGTCCACGCTGGCAGATCGTATCATCGAAAAGACCGGTACGCTGACCGAGCGTGAGATGCAGGATCAGGTGCTGGATAATATGGAACTGGAGCGTGAACGTGGCATCACGATCAAGGCGCAGACGGTTCGTATCGTGTATCATGCCCAGGATGGAGAAGAATATATTTTCAATCTGATCGACACCCCGGGACACGTCGATTTTAACTATGAAGTCAGCAGATCCCTGGCAGCCTGCGACGGCGCCGTACTGGTCGTCGATGCGGCACAGGGTGTCGAGGCGCAGACCCTCGGCAACGTCTATCTGGCACTCGATCATGATCTGGAGGTCATCCCGGTCATCAATAAGATCGATCTGCCCAGCGCCAATCCGGAAGGCACCATCGAAGAGATCGAGGATGTCATCGGGATCGAAGCGCAGGATGCACCGCTGATCTCAGCCAAAAACGGCATCGGGATCGAAGATGTGCTTGAGCAGATCGTGCAGAAACTGCCGGCACCGACGGGCGATCCGAAGGCACCGCTGCAGGCACTCATCTTTGACTCCTTATACGATTCCTATAAGGGCGTCATCGTTTTCTGCAGGATCAGAGAAGGCAAGGTCAGAAAGGGAACAAAGATCCGCATGATGGCAACGGGCGCCATGGCAGAAGTCGTGGAAGTCGGTTACTTTGGTGCAGGACAGTTTATTCCCTGCGATGAGCTTGAAGCGGGGATGGTCGGATATCTGACGGCCTCGATCAAGGATGTGCGTGATACCCGTGTGGGCGATACGATCACGGATGTCGAGAATCCGTGTAAAGAGCCGCTGCCGGGCTATAAGAAGGTCACACCGATGGTATATTGCGGCGTATATCCGGCAGATACCAATAAATATGAAGATCTGAAAGAAGCCCTGGAAAAGCTCCAGTTAAATGACGCGTCGCTACAGTTCGAGCCTGAGACGAGTCTGGCGCTGGGTTTTGGATTCCGTTGCGGCTTTTTGGGACTTTTGCATCTTGATGTCATTCAGGAGCGCCTTGAGAGAGAGTATGATCTGGACCTGGTCACAACCGCACCGGGTGTTATTTATAAAGTATATAAGACGGACGGGACGATGATCGAGCTGACCAATCCTTCGAATCTACCGGATCCGTCCGAGATCGAATATATGGAAGAACCGATCGTGAGCGCAGAGATCATGGTGACGACCGATTATATCGGACCGATCATGCAGCTGTGTCAGGAGCGGAGAGGAAAGTACTTAAGTACCGATTATATCGAGTCGACCAGAGCCATTTTAAAGTATGAATTGCCGCTTAACGAGATCATTTATGATTTCTTTGATGCGTTAAAATCCAGATCCAGAGGCTATGCGTCCTTTGATTATGAGATCAAGGGGTATGAGACGAGTAAGCTTGTCAAACTCGATATCCTGATCAACAAAGAGCAGGTGGATGCATTATCCTTTATCGTCTTTTCGGACAGCGCTTACGAGCGCGGTCGAAAAATGTGTGAGAAACTCAAAGATGAGATCCCGAGACATTTATTCGAGATCCCGATCCAGGCAGCGGTCGGCGGTAAAGTCATCGCCAGAGAGACCGTGAAGGCGGTCCGCAAGGATGTCCTTGCCAAGTGCTACGGCGGTGATATCTCGCGTAAGAAGAAACTGCTCGAGAAGCAGAAAGAAGGTAAGAAGCGTATGCGCCAGGTCGGCAATGTCGAGATCCCGCAGAGCGCATTTATGAGCGTCTTAAAGCTCGATACGACGGATTAACATCCGGCGCGGGCAGTGATAGAAGATGAGAGAAGTCAGTTTATATATTCATATTCCGTTCTGCGTGCGAAAGTGCCTGTACTGCGATTTTTTGTCGGCACCGGGGACAGAGGAGATGAAAGCGCGTTATGTTGCGCGGCTATGTAAGGAAATCCGCTCTTATGCAGGGCATTCTTTGGGAAACGTCAAATCGGTATTTTTTGGCGGCGGGACACCGACGTGCCTTAGACCGACACAGATCGAAGAGGTCTTAAGCGCAGTCAGAGAGGTCTTTTCTCTGCAGCCGGGGGCCGAGATGACGGTGGAATGTAATCCCGGAACGGTGACAGCGGAAAATTTACATTTTTTAAGGTCGATCGGCATTGACCGGCTCAGTATCGGAACACAGTCCGCGGTAGATCGGGAGCTGCAGATCCTGGGGAGGATCCATACTTTTGCACAGGCAAAAGAGACGTATCTTGCAGCCAGAGAAGCAGGATTTGAAAATATCAGTATGGACCTGATGAGTGCCCTTCCGGGACAGACGATCGAGAGCTTTCGGCACTCGTTAAATGAGGTGATCGCTTTAGCGCCGGAGCATGTCTCTGTTTACAGCCTGATCATCGAAGAAGGGACCCCGTTTTTTGAGAAGTACGGAGCGGATGATGCAGAGAGGCAACGCAGCGGAAATCGCGCAGGAATGCTGATTTCCGAGGAGGAAGAGCGTGAAATGGTGCACCTGACCGGG
>JAILPR010000162.1 GCA_024699355.1 Lachnospiraceae bacterium | reverse complement strand
GGAACCGTATCTGGGAAAGACCGGTGCCAAGATCATGTCCTTACAGGATCCGACAAAGAAAATGTCCAAATCCGATGAAAATCCGAATGCATCGATCTATCTGATGGATGATCCGGATACCATCATGCGGAAGTTTAAGCGTGCGGTAACCGATTCGGAAGGTCATGTATCTTATAACGAAAATCAGCCGGGCGTCAGCAATCTGATCGACATCTACAGCGCTTGCACCGGCAAGAGCACCGACCGGATCGTTGCGGAATTTGAAGGCAAAGGTTACGGTGACTTTAAGAGTGCCGTCGGTGAATCCGTTGTCGAGATCTTAAAACCGCTGCAGGAGAGATTTGCGGATCTTTCCAAGAATAAGGATTACCTCGATCAGGTGATCAAAAACAACGCCGAGAAGGCGGATTATTACGCACAGAAGACGCTCCGGAAAGTACACAAAAAGATCGGTTTCCCGGAACGCATCAGATAATTCATTTCTCTTTTGGAAAGGCAGGAAATGTTATGGCAGGAAAAGCAAGTGAGAAAGAGCAATATGTCGCATATATTTCTTCTTATACTTCCGGCAATAAAAACAACAACTACGGTATCCGTGTCTATGACGTGGATCTGGAGAACGGATATCTGAAGGAAAAGGATAAGGTGGAGATCACCAATTCGTCCTATCTGACTGTATCTCATAATCATAAATATCTGTATTCCATCACCGATTTCGGCGTTGAGGCATATACCATTCTCGAAGACGGTACCCTGGAGACCATCAACACCGCATCCATCAACGGCATGCGTGGCTGCTATGTCTCTACGGATTATACCGACAGATATCTCTTTACCGCCGGTTATCACGATGGCAAGATCACGGTGCTGCGCTTAAATGAAGACGGTTCGATCGGCGAGATCACCGAAGAGATCTATTGCAAGGGCATCGGCATGATCGCGGATCGTAATTATCGTCCGCATGTGACCTGCGTGAAGAGCTCGAGAGATAACAATTATGTTTTTGCGGCCGATCTGGGAATGGATCATGTGAATGTTTACGAACTCAATCACACGACCGGTAAGCTTCATCTGATGGACATCATCCGAAGCGATCAGGATTCCGCACCCCGTATGGTGAAGTTTTCACTGGATGGCAGATTTGTCTATATTCTGCATGAGATCAAGAATTCGATCGACGTGTATGAAATGAAGATGATCGATGGCAATCCGGAATTCGAACGGATCCAGTCGATCCCGACGGTAGATCATATTCAGGATGGTATGGCAGCATCCAGCGGTCTGACACTGACCTTTGATTTTAAATATCTGGTATCGAGTGCAGCGGGAGATAACAGCGTGGTGATCTTTGAGATTGATCATACCAGCGGTCTTTTGACCAAGCGTGTCTGCCTGCCGATCGCGGGAGAATATCCGAAGGATGCGGCTCTCTTCCCGGATAACAAGCATTTGATCTCCTTAAATCATGATTCCAATACCATGACGTTCTTCAATGTAGACTTAAAGAAAGGTCTGCTGATGATGCACGGGAAAGAAATTCCGGTGGATGCACCGAACTGCGTGGTATTCCATAAATTACATCAATAAAATGAATCCGATGTGCAAAAGCCTTTAAGGGACCTTTTGTACATCGGATTTTTCTTGATCTAAGCGGATGGTTGAAACTGCTTTGCAGCAGAGCGCCTTAGTTCTCGCGATGATAGAACGATAAGATGCCGGATAACTGACTGCCCATGTTGGAGAGCAGGGCATCTGCGATGGTAAGTGCTGCCATACATTCCACAACGACAACGGCGCGCGGGACGATGACCGGATCGTGACGCCCCTTGATCTCAATGTCGATCTCATCACCGTCTTTGTTGACCGTATGCTGGGTGCGTGCGATCGAAGGGGTAGGCTTAAAGTAAGCACGGAAGCAGACTTCATCGCCGTCACTGATGCCGCCGAGGATCCCGCCGGCATGATTGGTCGCTTTGATGACTTTTCCGTCACGCATGGCAAAGGCATCATTGTTTTCGCTGCCGCGTTTAAATGCGGCAACATATCCGTCACCGACCTCGAAGGCTTTCACGGCACCGATTGACAGAATGGCTTTGGCCAGATTGGCATCCAGTTTCTCGAATACCGGATCACCGAGTCCTGCCGGAAGATGGTTGATCCTGCATGCGACGATGCCTCCTGCGGAATCTTTGTTTGCACGGCAGGCGCGGAGCAGTTCCTCTGCCTGCTTGCTTGCTTCTTTGTCCGGCATACAGCTGGGCGTATTGTAAATGGCTTCACGGTCAAAGTTTGCGGCTTTGATCTGTACGGGACCGATGGCTTCGGTATAGGCGCAGACATCAATGCCCAGTTCTTTTAAAAAGATCGCAGCGATCGCACCGCCTGCAACACGGGCTGCGGTTTCACGTCCGGAAGAGCGTCCGCCGCCGCGATAGTCGCGAAATCCGTATTTTTGATCAAAGGTATAATCTGCATGCCCGGGCCGGTAATACGTGGCGATCTCGGTGTAATCCGCAGAGTGTTGCGAAGTATTGCGGATCATCAGAGAAACGGGACTGCCGGTGGTCTTGCCCTCAAAGACACCGCTTAAGATCTCAACGCGGTCATCTTCCTTTCGGGGCGTTGCCATGGCGTTCTGACCCGGTTTTCTGCGGTCAAGATACCACTGGATCATGTCTTCATTAAGTGAAATACCGGCGGGAACACCGTCCACAACGCAGCCGAGCGCCGGGCCGTGAGACTCCCCCCAGGTTGTGATTTGAAAAAATCTGCCAAATGTGGATCCGGACATAAGTACCTCCTCAAGTACGTGTATTCGAACCTCATTTTACCATATCAGGCAGGGCGCAGGTAGAAAAATATGAATTCAGGTACATTCATGTAGAGAAACGGATGCACTTTGTCACAAGATGTGGTATAACATAATGGAGTGTGATATCGGGGGATATCTGCGTTAGGGGAGATTACGCAAAAGGAATTGTTTACTGCTCACGGATGAGAAACAGGTAAACACGAGTTATGATAGGCGGGGAAAATGCGTGATTCTTTAGAAGAAAAATTAACCAATCAATGTCGAAAGGCAATCTATAAACATCCGTTTTGGAAGTTGCCGATCACATTGTATTATATGATCGCAATGTCACTGATCAAGCTTGTCCGCATGCTGCAAAGCAATGCGAAGAGGCTTGCTTCGATTGTCGTGCTTTGCGTTTGCTATATCTTCAGCTGCAGTTTTTGTGCACCGGTTCTGGTGATGACGACGGTCGCGATCGAAGAGACCACGGTGGAAGATGATGCGGAGTCGGATTTCTATGATACATATGGAGCTTCGATTTTAGAGGAGATGTCGGAGGAGTCCGATGAATCGTTGGAAGCATCGGAAGCCTTGCTTGCGGAATCGGACGGTTATCTGCATGAAGAGAACATTCCGACCACGGATGAGCAGTTCTCCATTGACGATCTGCTCTCTTATGTGGCGGAAGAGACGGACGGGGCGACAGAAGAGACCACAGATGCGAATGAGACGACCGAGTTTCACAAAGATGACTGGAATCTGCTTCTGATCAACAAGCAGCACCCGATCCCGGAAGACTATGAATTTAATCTCGGTGTGATCACAGGGTCCTTCAAATGCGATGAACGGATCATTCCGGATCTTTTGGAAATGTTAAAGCAGGCCAAAGAAGACGGCATTTCACTGGTCATCTGTTCACCGTACCGGAGTTTTGCCAGACAGACGGAACTGTTTGAACGCAAGATCAGCAGTTATATGAAGAAAGGCTATTCCTATCTCGATGCCTATAAGCTTTCGTCCCAGGCGGTTACGATCCCGGGCGCGAGTGAGCATCAGGTCGGACTGGCGATCGATATTTACACCGATGACTATAAAGTGCTCGATGCCAGCTTTGGCGATACCGAAGCCGGACAATGGCTCAAAGCACATTGCGCGGAGTACGGATTTATCCTGCGGTATCCGGAGGGCAAAGAATCCATTACCGGCATCGAATTTGAACCATGGCATTTCCGGTTTGTCGGAAAAGCCGCGGCAAAGATCATCATGGATGAAGGAATTACCTTAGAGGAGTTTATCGAATCTCTATGAAATATCAGATTTTAAAAACAGAAGGAAGAGCCAAGCGCGCTTCCTTCGAAACTGTTCACGGGACAGTACAGACACCGCTCTTCATGAACGTTGCGACGGTCGCAGCCATTAAGGGTGGTGTGTCGACAGAGGACCTTTTGGGAATCGAAACGCAGGTGGCACTTTGCAACACCTATCATCTGCACGTTCGTACCGGAGATCCGCTGATCAAGGAACTGGGCGGTCTTCACCGCTTTATGAACTGGGACAGGCCGATCCTGACGGATTCCGGCGGGTTCCAGGTTTTTTCTCTTGCGGGACTGCGTAAGATTAAAGAAGAAGGCGTCTCTTTCCGTTCACACATCGACGGTCATAAGATCTTTATGGGACCGGAGGAAAGTATGCAGATCCAGTCACATCTGGCATCCACGATCGCGATGGCATTTGATGAATGTCCGCCGAGCCTTGAATCCCGCAAGTATGTGCAGGATTCCGTAGACCGGACCTACCGGTGGCTCCTTCGCTGTCAGGCAGAGATGAAGCGTCTTAATCAACTGGAAGATACGATCAACAAAGAACAGCTCCTCTTTGGCATCAATCAGGGGGCGATCTTTGATGATATCCGTATCGATCACGCCAAACGGATCTCGGAGCTTGATCTGGATGGATATGCGGTCGGAGGTCTCGCCGTCGGAGAAAGCCATGAGGAAATGTATCATGTGCTGGAAGAAGTCGTACCGTATCTGCCAAAGGAGAAACCGACGTATCTGATGGGT